>NZ_CAJODG010000033.1 GCF_905233635.1 Selenomonas sp. AE3005
CTTGTCTTCCTTCGTCAGGGTTTCATGGTTAACGTTGTATACGATAGTCGGGAGGTCGTTACCAGCCGGAGCGGAGATAACAACTTTCTTAGCGCCTGCTTCAAGATGAGCAGAAGCTTTTTCTTTGGAAGTGTAGAAACCAGTGCATTCGAGAACTACGTCTACATCATGCTTAGCCCAAGGAATATCCTTAGCGTCCTTGCAAGCATAGATTTTGATTTCTTTGCCGTTAACGGTGATGCTGTCTTCGCCAGCCTCTACCTTGTCAGCGTATTTGTATCTGCCCTGCGTGGAATCGTACTTCAGCAGGTGTGCGAGCATTTTCGGGCTCGTGAGGTCGTTGATTGCAACTACTTCATAACCCTCTGCATCGAACATCTGACGGAAAGCGAGACGGCCAATACGGCCAAAACCATTGATAGCAACTTTTACTGCCATTTGAAAAATACCCCCTAAATTTTTTAGAAGTTATAATACAATAACTTCCCTGCAATTGTCAATCTTTTTATCATAAATTACAGCAATTATTCCATGAATCCCGGAGATTTTTTTCAAAAAATTCGCAACGAATACTCAACAATAACCTTCGCAGGGTAAAATTCCACAAAATGCTGAAAAAATAATAGCTGTAGTCCCATATAAAGCAAGAGTGACAAGGTCTATGCCTTGTCACTCCATCACCATTATTATAAATGTCGTTTATGATTATGCTGTTTCGTCTTCCTGCTCCAGCTTCTCCAGTTCCAGCATGGCCTGTACATAGATAGCACACTCCAGACGTTTCTTCTGGATTTCGCAGCCCACCTCGTACGGCTTACGGATATCACCGTGGAACAGGTCAGCATTGGCATGGCAGCCGCCGGAGCAGAAGAACCGGGACCAGCAGTCACGGCATTTTTCCTTGTTGAGCACATGACTTTCACGGAAGTACTGCGGCAGCTTCGTATCCGTCACACCTTCGTCCAGGGAGCCTAAGCGGTAACCTTCGCGGCCAACAAACTGATGGCAGGGATAGAGGTCGCCGTTTTCGGCCACAGCGAAGTATTCGTGACCGGCACCACAGCCGGACAGGCGCTTGGCTACACACGGGCCGTTGGAAAGGTCCATATTAAAATGGAAGAAAAAGAATCCCTTGCCCTCACGATGGCGCTGCATATAAGCCTCTGTCAGCTTGTCATATTCCCCAAAGATACGCGGCAGGTCTTCTTCCGTAAAGCCCAGCGGACTGTCTTTTAATACCACCGGTTCCATGGACAGGATATCAAAACCTTCATCATTCATGGACAGCACGTCTTTTGTGAAGTCCATGTTGTTTTTCGTATAGGTGCCGCGCAGGTAGGTGTAAACACCGCGGTAATCCCAGTCACCGCCCTTGCGGGAGTCGAGGCACTTGTGGAAGTTCTTGATGGCGCGGTCATAGGAACCGTTGCCGCCCACATCAGGACGCATGGCGTCGTGAACTTCCTTGCGGCCGTCCAGGGACAGGACGAGGGAGAAATCATTGTCGTTCAGCCATTTGATGTTTTCATCATTTAATAAGAGGCCGTTGGTCGTAAGCGTCAGCTTGAATTTCTTGCCGGTTTCCTGTTCACGCTGGCGGGCATATTCGGTCACAGCTTTGACCGTTTTCATATTGATAAGCGGTTCGCCGCCGAAAAAGTCCATTTCAAGGTGTTTTCGGGGGCCGCTCGCTTTAATAAGGAAGTCAACTGCTTTTTTGCCGGTTTCCGGGCTCATGATAGCCCGTTCCTGACCATAGCTGCCGCCGTCCCCAAAACAATACTTGCAGCGCAGGTTGCAATCCTGGGCAATCATCAGGCACAGGGATTTTACGAGCCCTTTCTGCTTGAAGGTAGGGGGCACGTCAATATCCGGCGCGAAGAGCTCACCTTCGTCCATCAGGGCATGCAGTTCGTCAATGGCCTCCTCAAGGTCAGCCTTTTTATAACGGTCCTGCAAAGCAGCGATAACCGCAGCATCATTTTCCCCATCAAAAGTGTCCATGATTTCGTAAATCATTTTATCCACAACATGCACGGCACCGCTGTTAATGTCCAGCAGGATATAGGTACCGTTCTGCACGAATTTATGAATTCTGGCTTTCATTGCAACTCCTAACTTTCACAAAGCAAATAAATGTAAAAAGCCCTTCCAGAGAATCTGGAAAGGCCTGTAATATAAGCAAATGCTTACTTTTCGCAAACCTGATTGCCCACAGTGCAGGAAGTCTTGCAAGCGGACTGGCAGGAAGCCTGGCACTCGCCGCAGCCGCCCGTCTTCAGGGTTTTCTGCATGCTCGGCTTGTTCACCGTCTTAATGTGCTTCATTATTAGCCCTCCTATCAAAAATAGAATCTCATATTATTTTAACAGTTTTTGACAGATAACACAAGGTGAAACGCAAATTATTTCTGACAATTCACCATCTGCCGCTGCTGGAAGGTCACCGGCGTAAGGTGCAGGCTTTCCGCAAAATCATACGCCAGCAGCAGATGCGCTCCCACCGCCGCCGGGGTATGAGCGTCAGACCCCAGCGTGACATAGCGGCCGCCCAGTTCCCGATACCGCTGGTAAATTGGCATCAGGTCAGTCAGGGCCTCTTTGTCCCCCAGCCGCCGGGTGTTTATCTCCATGGCGGTATCCGTGTCCACCGCCGTCTGTAACACCTTATCGATTTCATCAGCAAAATCCTTGTAGACAATGCCGGCATTTTCATACGGTGCATAACGGCAGATGTAATCAATATGCCCTAAAGTATCGGCAAAGCTGTGCCCCCGGAGGTTGTCAGCCATCTGCTCGAAATAGCGGTGATAGGCTGTCTGTTTATCCTTATCCTCATAATAATCGGGATAAAAAATATCCAAATCATCGACGATATGCTGGGAACAAATCACCATATCAAAGGGCACACGCCGGGAAAACTCCTCAGAATAATCCCTGGTGCTCTCACGCATACCGATTTCCACGCCCAGCCGCAGGTTGTCACCGCGCAAGGGGCTGTAAGCACGCCAGTACTGCTCCGGCTCAAAGGTAAAGGTCTTGCCCTCTTTGCTGGTATAATCGGCGTCCAAATGTTCCGTAAAGACGAGCCCGAAACCCTGCCGGGCCGCAGCCTGCAGAGCCTCGCGGGCCTTCATCTCCGAATCGGCAGAAAACTCCGTATGGATATGACTGTCAAATATCATCTGCGCACACTTTCCTTACTATACTATTTACAGCTAAATTTTCGCACCTGCCGGACGGCTTTTATTTCTTTGCTTTGTTTTCCTGCTGCTTAATCGGGTTCATGCCAAAGTTTTGCAGGTTGCCCTGTTTATCGAAAATCAGCACGCAGCGTACCACGGGTTCCTTTTCAAACGTCATGAAGTACACCATCTGGTCAGCCTGGTCAAAACGCGTCCAGGCCACAAACTGTGCGCCCTTATACTTACCCAAATCATTGGCCATCTTCTGTGCCGTGCTGGTAATTTTGGCAGCGTCGATTTCCTTCTGTGCCTCACTGCCCATCATTTTCAGGGCATCGACCGGTTTATTCTTCACCAGCATAACGTCCATCCAGGCAGCAGCTTTTTCCTGCTCGTTGGAAAGCGCCTGCGCGTCCGGCGTAACAGCCATAGCCACAGCCGAGCAGCTCAGCATTGCTCCTAAACATAAAGCCATAATCTTCTTTTTCATGTTAACCACCTCATAATTTTTATTATATATTACATGGATACATCTGTAACTACACCATCTCTGGTGTATACATAAACGCTTTTACCATTGTGGTTGAATACATACTGTTTGAGCTCCGCGCCTTCGCCATTCGTGACATTCACGCGGCTGGGCTGCCCCATAGCAGCAGCAATCTTCGTTTCACTGTCGCCGGGATGAATGCCGCCATATTTCCCCTGGGAGAGATTGGCCGCATGCTTTTGGGCATTTTCCTTATCGAGCCTTGTCTCATGCTCTGCCTCCTTGCACATGGCCACAATCAGCCGCTGAAAAGGCAGAATTTTTTCAGACAAACGCCCCTGATAGCCTTCCGGCATATCCTGCACAATTGAAAGCAGCTTGCGGTCAGCAGCCACGTCCTTGTTGGTCATGTGCCCCCGGTACAGCGCTACCTGATTCATCGCCTCTGCGTAAGCCAGGAGCGTCTGCGCATCAGGACAGGAACCTTCCAGCTGACTGGCTAATTCCTTGTCGGCAAAATCCTGTAACAGGCGGACAGCCTCCTCGCTTTTCTCCCTGTCAGGATGATTGAAATCCAAATGCACTAAAATCTCCAGCGCCTGCTCATACCGGCGAGTCTGATTCTCGCGCTGGTCACGGGCATAATTTGATTCCGTGCTGTGCTTGGCACTGTTTTCCATTTCCCCATATCCGGTAATACCGCCCACCGCGCCTACGGCTACGGCCAGCAGGACAAACATGACTGTCATTTTTAAATTGTGCAGCCGCAAGTACCGCAACGCCACCAAGAGCAGCAGCACCGGGCAGACAAACATCAGGCATAGCGCAAATACTGACATGGATTACCTCCTTTAGCATCAATAAAAATCAGTTTCTATTATACCGCCATTATGCCAGTTTTTCCATAGGCAAAACTCACACCACTATAATATAGCCCTCACCTTGGGAAAAGGTGAAGGCTATAGGTGTTTTGGCCGTTATTATTGTACACGGTAATCGCGGAAGGAAGTTATCGTGCCCTTGTTCAGGCCGATAATCAATTCCCGGATAATCTGCGGGTCACTGTAATCAAAAGGCAGGAAACAGCGCTCAGCATGATTGTAAAAGTCACGCACTTCATTTTCCATGCCGCGAATGTCTGCTTCCAGCCGGGCCTTACGCTGCTCATAGGCCTTGCCGGCCTGTACATAGCCCACACTGGTAACGCACAGCCACATCACAAAGAAAAACGTCCATGGCGTTCCCGGGAAAAAGCCGGACAGGATGAGGTAAAAGAACAACGTGGACAGAAAACCGCCCAGTGTCCAGTTGAAAAGGGACGGCGTCTTATTTTGCAAACGCATCATCCACAAATCACCCAAAGTGGCATATTTGCTGCGAACATGCGCAAAATATCCTTGCAGACGGGTCAGTTCAATGATGAGCATTTCCTTGTCCTGCGGCACTTCTGCCAGTTCCTGCAGGTCTATCAGCCCCGGCATGGCCGCCCGGATTTCATCGGCACCATCATCTCCTACGGTACGGGTCATAAGATCCACGCTCCCTGCCTCTGCCTGTTCACCGCAAAAGGCACAAACCTTGGCCTCGCTTTCAATTATACAGCCGCATTTTCTACAAATCATTGTTCTTCCCCCTTTCTCACCAATGTTTCTTATTAAAGTATTTATCGGTGAAATTTTACAATGATTAAACTAAATTATGCTTATAATGATTGATAACTATACTTATTCGTTATGAAAAAGAAAAACCCTGCTAAAGCAGGGCTTTTTTAACCAAAGTTTAATTTTACAGCAGATGAGCGCGCAATTCTGCACCGCTCTGTGCTGACAGGTAAGACGGTGCAACATCAAGTACAGTCTTGCAGCCGGTAACACCTTCCTGCGCCAGACGGTAAGCAGCGCGGGCATAGCAGACCAGCACGCTGGTGGTGAATTCCGGATTGGAATCCAGGTTCAGCTTGAACTCGATAACATGCTTGTTTTCCTTAGCATGGCCGGTTACACCGGAGCGGATTACCGAACCGCCATGGGGCAGACCCTTGTGGTCACGGTCCAGTTCTTCCTGACTGATGAAATGCACCGTCGTGTCATACTCGTCAAAGTAGTTGGGCATGGTTTTGATTTCCTGCTCTACCTTGGCGGCGTCGGCACCTTCTTCCAACACGACATAGCACTCACGGGTATGCTTTTCACGCGTGGTCAGGTCAGGATTTTCACCGGCGCGGACAGCAGCCAGTGCTTTTTCCACCGGTACCGTGTACTGACGAGCATCAGCTACACCTTCAATGCGGCGGATAGCGTCGGAATGTCCCTGGGATACGCCGCGGCCCCAGAAAGTGTAATCCTTCCCCTGCGGCAGAATGGCATTGCTATAGACACGTGCCAGCGAGAACAGGCCCGGGTCCCAGCCCACGGAGATAATACCCACGTGGCCGTTTTCCTTGGCAGCCTTGTCAACATTGGCAAAATGCTCAGGAATACGGGCATGCGTATCAAAGCTGTCGACAACATTAAAGAGTTTGGCATAATGAGGAGTCTGCACCGGTAAATCCGTAGCGCTGCCGCCGCAGAGAATCATAACATCAATTTTATCTTCCCATTCTTCCACGTCGCTGACGTTCACCACAGGCACGCCAGGAGTTTTGATGGTGAGCAGTGCCGGGTCACGGCGCGTGAATACAGCCACCAGTTCCAAATCATCATTGGCCTTTACCGCACATTCCACACCACGGCCCAGATTGCCATAACCTAAAATACCGATACGGATACTCATAATCTGCCTTCTTTCTATAACAAAAAAGTAATAGCTACCCTCATACTATACCACATCATCGGAGCATTGAAAATAATTTTCTTTAATGTATACAACAGACAATAGTTGCGCTATAACGAGGCAAGAAAATGTCCCCCACCTCAGCAGGTGGGGGCACGAATACCAAAACAGGCGGCGAGCATATCTCCCGCCTCGTTGAAACGCCAAGCTGGAACAACGGCGTTATAACGAGCCCCCAAATATCTCCCTAGCCTCTATAACTTTGCAGGCTCGTTGAAACGCCAATCGGAAGATTTTGCCTATGGCAAAATTTGAACAATAGCGTTATAATATCATGCATGTGACATGTAAAGAGATTGAAAGAGAGGCTTTTTTATGATAACTCCGGAACTCATCGCCCGTATCAATGAATTATCACGTAAACAGCGTTCCACCGGCTTGTCCGAGGAAGAAAAAAAGGAACAGAAAAATCTCCGCGAAATTTACCTGGAAGGTATCCGCGGTCAAATGCGGCAAATGCTCGATAATATAGAAATAGTCCCCGGCCCGGGCGAGGCCGGCAACAGTGCTGCCAGCGCGCCTTTAGCCAAGGACCTGAAAATCACTCATATAAATGAAGTGGCCATCAATCTGCGTCCACAGTATCATTAAGCATTTTAACCCCCAACGCGTGAAAAGGGACTGCCATCTGCAGATAGCAATCCCTTTTCAAAGAAGGGGTCCAAAATGCCGTTCGCTTAAAATGCCCAAAACCTGCGACTAGCAGGTGGGTGCCCTAAGTCTGGTTTCTGCATCTCGCCGTGGCGAACATCTACCAGAATCAAATCAAGCTCCCTGTAATAAATGTAGGTTGGACATTCTATAAGCCCCCGCACACCCCAGGCTTTTCCTTCTTTGTAAGTATAGTAGCACAAAAAAAATGCCTATGCAAGACTTGACAAATACAAACTTTTGAAAATATTTACCAAATTCGAGCATTTTGCCAATAAATTTGTCAACTAAACACAAATAATATATAATAATATCAGCAAGAGCTCTAAAAGGAGATATGAATCATGGAAAATAAATTTAGTGTGGCTATCAGCTTTGGCCATGATTTAGGCTGGATTGATTACGACGCTGACACCAAAAGCGCTACCGTCAACATCAACAACGCCGAGGCCAAGGAACTCACAGAAAAATACCTTAGCGAAAAACACAGCATCAACGTTCCGCATGAAACCCTGATGGATTTCACCCCGGAGGAAATTGACCCGTTGGCTGATACCGCCAGTTTCAAACTGGCCATCACCCGTCTGTGGAACGAAACCAAAGTTCACGTAGACTGGAGCCGCCCGGTAGATTACGTAAAGAAACACCCGTCATATTGATGCAGCCAGCCCCCTTGTGGGGCTTTTTTTCCTATATGCTGATTAGGGGGAATTATTATGACACTACGAAAAACTTTGGCCATGCTGCTGACATTGCTGTGCCTAATCACCAGTCAACCGGCGCAGGCAGCCACACAGGACACACTGCATGAAAAATACCAGCTGGTGCAGGTTATCGTCCTTTCCCGGCACAACATTCGCGCACCATTCGCCGGCAAGGACAGCGTACTGGCCAAAATGACCGACCATAAATGGCATGATTTCGGCGTAAAAACCGGGCACCTGACAGCCCGTGGCGCCCTCATGGAACACTACATGGGAACATACTTCCGCAACTATCTCCAGCAGGAAGGACTCTTCCCTGCGGACTACCAATTGCAGCCTAAGGATCTCTTCTTCTACGCCAACAGCTTTCAACGTACCATTGCTACCGCCCGGAATTTTGCCCAGGGTATGTTCCCCGAAGGAACAGTAGACGTCACCTATACCCGGCAGATTGACGAGGCGGACCCGGTATTTTTGCCAGGGGCACTAAACCATAAGCCAGCGTTCAACGAGGCCAATGTGCAGGAGTTACAAGCACTCGGCGGCAGCCAGGGCCTGACCGCCACCATAAGCAAAGGTGTTGCCACCGCGGCCACAGTTTTGGACCGGCCGGTTATCAGCCTCGCTGATTTTACTATCGGCGTCAAGGACGGTCTGCAAATCACCGGCACTGCCCGCCCCCTGATGTTCGCCTGCGATGCTCTGGTGCTGCAGTACTACGAGCTCGGTGACAAGCGCGCCGCCTTTGGTCATGAACTCACCTTCCAGCAATGGCAGGAAATCGCGGCGGTCAAAGACCTGGGCATTCACGCCTACCGGCACCTGCCCACCTTGTCCCGTGCCTTATCCCGGCCGCTGCTGTCCATCATGCAGGAAGAGCTTAACCTGCAGCGCCGCAAGTTCACATTCCTCTGTGGTCACGACAGCAATGTCGCCCCAGTCATGTGCGCGCTGGAGGTCAAAGACACGCCGCTGCCGGACACCATAGAACAGGAGACCCCTATCGGCTGTAAACTGGTTATCGAAGAATGGCAGGATAAAGACGGCGAAAGCTATGTAAATCTCAAGCTCGTATACCCCACCAGCCACCAACTGGCCGCAGGTGCGCCGCTGACCGCTGACAACCCGCCGGAAATGATTCCCTTGCACCTGCAAAACATCCACGCCAATGAGGACGGCCTGATAACCATGCAGGACTTCCAGCAGCGTCTTACTGACGCCATCACCAGCGATGCCGAACTCATGGGACAGCACTACTAAAAATTTTATCTAAAGATAGAACCAGGGCTGTTGCACTCGTGCAACAGCCCTAAAAATGTTATTTTTCGCTTTTATAAGTCCCAGCCTTGCGGATATTGCGTCTGCGTACATGCCGGTAGTGTTTTTGGTTCCACTGATTGATATAATACCGTTTCATTTTTCTCGCCTCCCTGCCCTATTAACTTTCTTTCTATCTACATATACGACTGACTTTGGCTTTCATTACACATATTGCCCGATTTTAATACACATTACCATTTAATAGCAAAGGCGCTTACTTTCTAATAAAAAAAGAACCAGTATCCCGTAGGAATAGGGGATACGAGAAACCGCGTAGTTATTGGGATGGCGAGAGGGGGATTGGTTAGTTGGTCGATTAGTGGCATTTAGTGGATTTTCGTTTCCAACAGTATATTGTTTATGAACCCACTTTTTACCCGCTGAAAAGCATTTTGCAAAACTATTCTATTGGTAGGAAAAAGTGATTTTTAAGTTATGAATTGTCATGGTTTGTGTCCATGATATAAGTACATTCTTTAGGAAAGATGTGGAAGATATAGCACCCCGGCAGAATTGACTTTTGCCGGGGTGTTTTTTGTCAGGAGTTGATTCGAACGATTTGACAAAATTTCGAACGATTCTTTATTATGCTAAAGTGTTTAAGAATGCTTATGACGAAAGGCTTGACGGACGATAGGTGGAAAAACGTGCGTGATTCGTTCGAACGATTCGGCATATTTTTGTACGATTCTATTGGTCAAAAAATGGTTGGAGAGCCTAAAATGGGGAATGTGTCAGCCTGCTGTTAAGGTGGTTCCCGCCCTGCGGTATCTTTGCTTTGGTGGACGCTGGCGCTTTTGGTGACCTTTGACCGCCGTCAACTGTCAGCGTCCACGTCGCAGGAGAGCACCGCTCCCGCCCTCTGTTATCCCGCAAGTGCGTAGTTGACCCGTCAAGCGTGGGCGGACTGTCTGCCTCCGTTCCCTCGTTTCTCCTTCCGTCAGGTCAGTATGCGACGTGCCACCGCATCCTGCCCTTCCTCCCTCCGGCGCTCGGTCACTACGCCGTACAGACCGCCCACGCGCACAACAAGCAACAGGCAACGGGGGTCCACGTCGCCAGAGACACCAACGTATCTCGTCCAAATTGTAGTACTATCCGCACGTAGCTATCAAAGATACGGACATAAATTGACCAGTCAATTTTGATATGGGTAAATATTTTTTAAAAGTTAATGCGCAGGGGGGAGGTGTGGCGGGACGTGCGGACGCATCTCCCGCGCGTTACTGCTCGGCATCCGCAGGCCGCAACTTTGTCGGTCAAAATCGGCAGCAAGGCGGGCGGCACTGAGGGCAGAAGGGCTAGGTGATGCCTGCTCGTAGTTAGTGCGTAATCCCACCCATGGCGGTGTCCCAATGCTTTGGTGGACACTTATCAGCGTCCACGTCGCAGAAGAACACCGCCCCGCCCTGTATAAAGCTCATTCGTATCACAGAAGACAGGGGCGGCGGACTGTCTGCCTCCATTTCTGCGGCCTTCCAGTCGTCAGTCTCACGCGCCCGACGGGTGCTCAGGTCTTCGCACTACTTCCGCCGGGGTGTGAACCTTCCTCCTTCAAGCACTTAGTCATTCCGTCAGACAGACCGCCGCCAGCATACCCCGTCACAGGCAACGCGTGTCCGTTGCTTTTGGTGGACAGCTGCGCTGTCCACGTCAGCACTGACACGGGAGTACAAAAGGCAGTTGACCAGTCAGCCGCTGCCTCGTGTAATCGGTCAAAATTTGACGCTTCATAGCAAACACGCTTTGAATCGTGCTATAATATTAAAAACGATTCGGCACGATTTCGAACGATTCGCCGATTTTTCGAACGATTCTTCACTTCGCTAAAGTGTGGGGGAAGCTTTGTTCCACAAGGGATGAGCGCATATCCCTAAAAAATCATGGACGAATCGTTCGAACGATTCGGCAAGTCACGGAGTAAAACATGAGCAATAGCAAAGAGCAACTAAAACATATCATTGAAACCTTGCAAAAACAGCAGGAATCATATAGTCTGGAATTCAAAGAGGCCAAATCCTCGCTGCCAAACACCTTTTGGGACACCTATTCTTCTTTTGCCAATACGGCGGGCGGCTATATTCTGTTGGGGATTCGTGAGAATCCCTGGGAGATTTCCGGGGTCAAAAATCCGGATAAGATTCTGAAAGACCTCTGTAATACGGCCAATAATAAATCCATGGTCAGCTACAATCTGTTGGATAATCAGAATATGCAGGTGCATGAGCTGGATGGCAAGAAGATTATCTCCGTTTATATTCCGGAGCTTCCCGATAACAAAAAGCCCCTTTACTTGAAGGGGAATCCCTTGAACGCTTATATCCGCATCAACGAGGGGGATTATAAGATTAGCGAAAATGACCTCAAGCGGTTTATGCGCAATGGGCAGCCTGACCAGGATAGTGACCTGTTGGATGACTATATTCTGGAGGATTTGGATATGGATAGCGTCCTGTCCTTCAAAAATATCCTGCACGCACGTCACCCGTCGAAAAATTACCTGGCGATGGACAATCTCGATTTTCTGCAGACCATTGGGGCGTATCAGATTGACCGCAGGGGCGGGAGTCGCGAGCTGAAAATGACCGTGGCCTGCCTGCTGTTTTTCGGCAAATATAACGCCATCCGGCAAAAGTTCCCGCATTTCCATCTGGAATACCTCAATCACCGCAACTGTCAGGGCAAAGAGCGCTGGAGTGACCGCGTATGTACCGGCGACTTGGAATATGCGGAACTGAATATCTTTAGCTTTTTCCAGCTGCTGCGTGAAAAGCTCCGGGCGACCATTAACGATAAGTTCGAGCTTGACCAGAACAGTGAGCGCAAATCCTCTGCCGAGCTGCAGGAAGCCCTGCGCGAAGCCTTGGCCAATATGCTGATTCATGCCGATTACGCCGACGGGGAAACGGATATCAAGGTCACGGTGGAAGACCTTTATTATACCTTTACCAATCCCGGCAAGATGTTGGTTACGGCAAGCCAGTTCTTTATGGGCGGCGTTTCCCATCCGCGCAACAATACGCTGATTACCTTCTTCCGTCAAATGGGCATATCTGACCGTGCCGGCACCGGCGGTTCGACACTGCTGAACTTTGCCAAGCTGAATAAATTCCGGGCGCCGGAGATTGAGACGGACTTAAAACATACTGTATTGAAACTTTGGATTGCTGCGCCGCTGGATTCGCATCCCGAATTTGATGACAACGAGCAGCGAATTTATAAGTTCCTATATACCCACAAGCATGGAGGCTCCGTGGCAGAGTTAGAGGAGGCTACCGGCCTCACCAAGTACCAGGTGCGTAAAATCTTGAGTCAATTTATTGCCCAGGAGCTGGTGACTAAAGTCGGTCGAGCAAAGGCGACGCGCTACTATTGCACGCCCAGCATTATTGAGCGGGCGGATATTGTGGACAAATTTAGGCGTACTTTGCTGTACCAGCCGGAGGAAAAATAAAAAATAGCCTTGCATTTGACCGGTCAACTCCATAATATAGGAGTTGAAAGAACTTTCCTATAACATCCTAACTGAATACATATCGGAAATGACAAATTTTACGCTATCTAGCGCAGGCGTGCGCTTGATATATTGGGGGTGTCATTCCGCATAAAAGCCGCAGGGGTGATGACCTTGCGGCTTTTATGCGTGTGCGCCCGTCATGGGCGCACTCTAATGGGTGAAAGTCCCTAGACCGCCCGGTAGCGGGAAGGTCATAGCCGAACACCAAGGGGGTCCATCGCGAGGTGGAATCTGAAGGAAGGTGCAGGCAAATCTCTGGTCTGACGAACAGGAACCACATCAGGCTAAATCATGGGGATAAGACCGCACGACAGGTCGAAGTCCAATAGCTACCCGGAACCATGGATAGTAAATGTGGCAGACACATGGAGAGAAAGAGTGCGTTCTCACCCAGGGAGGTCTCACGGACATGGACAAAGCCATAGAACATTGGCAGCCATGGTTGAAACAAGATTTATCGTGAGAAGTCAGCCGAGGTCATAGTACGAAGCGGGCTATAGACCGCTTCGGAAGGACTGAACTTTAGGAGAGGTCAGTAAATGAATGTAAGCAAGCAGGAATATAAAGGCAGAAAATTTCATAAGGAAAACTGCCCGCAAAAGGTAGCTGCGGAACAGCGAGGATATGCGGGAGTGCCTGCTCCTGTGCGGATTGTTGAATTGAACGACATCAACCTGTGCAGAAAGAACTATATCCAGCATAATCCCGTTCATAGAAAAGAAACTGTTTCTCAAAGTGAATCGAGAAAAGACCAGTGTGGCCCATATTACAAGGGGGAAGTACCTGGGTTACGGCTTTTACCGCTACAAAAGGAAATGCCGGTTCAAAGTACATAAGAAATCCCTTGCCAAGATGAAAAACGTCTGCGGGCGATAACGAATCGAAGCAAGGCGATAAGCAACGAAGAAAGACCGCTTATTCTGAAATGATATGTCAAAGGATGGGTGAACTACTTCAAACTGGCGGATATGAAGAACCTGCTGATAAAGATATGGATGAATGGCTCCGGCGGAGGATACGGGCAATCTATTGGAAACAATGGAAGAAGGTCAAGACACGGTATCGGATGATAAGGCAATATAATCTGTCGGATTGGAAGGTACACGAACTGGCCAATTGCCGGAAATGGATATGGATAGTAGCTTTAATGCTGAACATTATCCTAACCAATAAAGAAAATAACCCACCAAGGCTATACAAGCCTAAAGAGCTATTACGAGCAAGTATGTGAAAATTAGAGAACCGTCGTGTACTGAACGGTACGCACGGTGGTGTGAGAGGTCGGCTGGTCAAATAATGGTCAGCCTCATCGATTAAGACTTTTAGGACTGCTTGATGCTCGCCAAAACATCGACATGAAAGAAGGATTTATTTTGTGATTACCTTTAAATGAATTTTAGAAATAATCTGCCATAACTGTAAAAGACATATAAATCTTTATCTATACAATATATACACATACTTGATTATATATGTTGTATATTGTATAATAAGGGCGAAAAGAGGTGGTGGTATGAGTGATGAGCGACGTGAACGATTTTTGAGATTGGCACCTAGCCGAACACAAAAAATATTGGATATGTTAAGACTCCTAGGCAATTGTGCCAACACGTCAAATTATTCTTATAGAGATGATGAAATTAGAAAGATTTTTGAAACAATTCGAGCTGAGGTAGATGAACAAGAAGCGAAATTTATCGAGGACAGCCGAAAGAAGAAACGTTTTAAGCTATAGAAAGGATATGATGACTAATGGCACATTGGAGATTTCCGATAAATGATGGCGGGCAGCGATATGGAATTAATGCGAATTACGATGCTAAATTTCGTGCAGCTAGGATTCCATCCTTAGCACGTGAAATAGGACAAAATTCAGGTGATGCAGCAGAATCCTGGCCTGTTAGGATTGAATACCATTCTTTTATGCTTCCACGAGAAAAGTTTCCAGAACTCGATAGTTATGAAAAACTGTTAAAGACCTGTGCGGTTTTTTGGGAGAATAAGGGACAGGAAAATGAGGTTAAGAAATTCCGCCGAGCACTGCAGTGCTTGAAGAAGGATAAAATACCCTTTCTGCGTATTAGCGACCATAATACAACAGGTGTGCGAAAATCAGGGGCGGAAGATGAATGGGAAAATCTTATCCGTTCATCAGGATCTTCGGGGAAAAGCGCAGATAAAGGTGGGTCTTTTGGACTGGGAAAGGCAGCACCTTTTGCCTGCTCGGATCTTATGACTATTCTGTATAGTACATATACAAATCAAGAAGAACACCAGCATCAAGGTGTTGCTCATTTTGCCTATTTTTTTGATGATGCAGGTGAGGAATATCAAAATGTTGGTTATTATTGCGAAGATAAGAATGAGGCAATTGCTGGAGAACTTGAATTGGATCCGGATTTTCATCGTAATCAGGGTGACTATGGAACTGATATCTATGTTGCAGGATTTTTCGCTGAAGATGATACGGAATGGCCGCTTAGGTTGTTGGCTGCAGTAGTGAATCACTTCACTTATGCTGTATATGCAGGCAAGTTGGAAGTGTCAGCTAATGGGATGGAATTGACGAAAGCTAATATGTCGGACTTCATTAAAACATATCCAGATCTCATTGACAGCAAGGGGCTTTATTATGATGTACTGACTTCCGAAAAAACACATAAATACGATATTGATTTTCAAGGAATGGGCTGTATGCATCTATGGCTGCTGACAGATCATCCACGCAGCACACGTAAGGTAATAATGACGCGGCAGAGTGGAATGAATATATGTGCATGGAATCGATTTAAGAATATGCCTTTTGCAGGTCTTTGTTATATTGAAGGAACTGAACTCAATGAACGTTTGCGAAAGATGGAGAATCCTGAGCATACAGAATGGAGTGAAGAGTACCTGGATACTAAAGCTGAGCAGTTAGAAGGAAAAAATATGCGAAAAAAAATGCGAAGCATGATTTTGGAAAAGATACAGGGGCTCTTTAAAAATTCTGATCAACAGGCAATGGATGCTGTGGGGGCAGGAAATCTTTTGCCGGATGACCTGCCGACAGATAGTGAAACGGATAATGACAGCAGGGAGAAGGATGCGCAGGAAAGTCAAGGAAACCAGATAATAATTACCAATAGCAATGATCCTGAAGTGACACCGCGAGGAATGGATGATTCAGGGGAAACAGAGCCTGGACCAGGCCAATCGGCAGACCCCACAGGAGATGAGGCGGGGTTCCCTGGTGAGAAAAAACAAAAGGATAAGCGTGATCAAGGTGGCGATGGTACACCGCCTCAAGGGCGGCATGGTGCTACACCACAAAAAGATGGAAAAAGCAAAAATACTGAACAGGTATCAGTGAAACTAAGCAGTTTTCATGTTATATGCTCAAATCCAAATGAAGGTATTTATCGTATGACAGCGATGCCGGCTGCAGATGCTCAAAATGCTGAACTGGTTATTTCTTTGTCGGCGGAGAATGACAGCTTGCCTGCTGTTATTCGTTCAGCCGCCTGCAAGGGGGAGAACCTGACAATCAAAAATAATAGTATTTCTGGTTTTTCCTTCAAAAAGGGAGAAAAAGCGGTTTTTTCATTAACATTAGATACAGATACTTACTGTGGAATCGAGGTGAAAGCATATGCGGCAAAAGGCTAAATACTATCCATATCCGATCTTGGCTAAAAACACAGGAAGCTATAAGTCTAGTACTTTTGCTACTGCAATTACACTTAGTCAGGATTTACATACACTGACGATTGGATTGCAGTCTGAACTGCAAAACTCTGAATTGGAAGAATTGCTTCGTCAGGGGAAAGTCGTGTTTGCATGTCATGTGGAGTGCGGACAGACGTGCTTTCGTCATATTTATACTACCAGCCGCACAAAAGATGATTTTACCATAGATATCCACAGACTCAATGGAATTATTGAAGTATCATCATTTTTGATGGCAGCGGAGGATATTCCTGCTTTTTCCAGTGATGATTTTTCTGAGGATTATGCGGGCATGAGTTTTTATATTTATGCAGGACTGCGATTAGGCATTGGTCATTGGCTGAAGTTTCGGCTGGAGAAGAATCAGGATGATTTTTCAGATAGCCATTCGATTTTCTCAATTGTTCCAACCAAAAACAAGAATCAGGTTTATATGAATCTGGAGTATGAAGATGAGGATCGTATCAAGATTATTTTGCCGGAGAAAACATGCATGGAATATCGGTCAATAGCTCATGATGCGCAGTATGTAGAACTAATGCACAGTGTACTGTTGGTACCAGCATTGACGCAGCTGCTGTCTGAACTTAAATATGATGCAGAGGCTGTTGAAGCGTATAAGGATTGCCGTTGGTATCAGAGCATTTGCAGTGTTTATAAGAAGCGTGGAAAAATTTTTGAGGAGATTGTGCAAAATTGCAATCCGATTGAGGAAGCCCAACGTTTGTTAGCAGATCCAATTACTAAGGGGTTGGTAAAACTGGGGCAGGAGGATGAGTGTAATGAAAATTAAATACTTGACCGAGGAAGCCTTGGATATCTGCAAGACGAATATTTCATCTATTTTTGAAGAGTGTGTCTTGAACAACCGCAGCACAGTAGCTGATTTGCTGCTAAAAAAGGGAATGATTAGAGAAATGTCTCTGGATGTTAGGGGGATTTCATTGGATATGAGTGTAAAATCTCCATATTTGTCCGATGCGCATAATGCTCAGATCGTTTATGAAGCAATGCAGGGACTGTCAGACTCACAGGCATCAGATGAACGTTTGTGGGCTGCTTATGCGCTGGTGTTCCATTTGAATTATGTCATTTGGCGGTGGAATCCTAAAAATGCTGAACAGTTGAAACAGCATTGTGTTTATTCTTTTGCTCCTCGGCGTTCCTTGTTTCGTCATGCTATTGCTCGCCTTTGGTGGTTGGGGCGTGTAACTAAAGATGTGAGGAGGGATAATCCCTATGAGCTGACAGAATTTACATGCAAACATACAGATATTGGCCCATCGATTTGTGAACAGCCAGTATTCACAAATCGAACCATTATGCTAGGTGCAATAGCAGCTATGTATGATTTAGAACAGGCGGGCGTGAAGATTGATAAAGCTGTCATTCAGGATATGGGACGCTATATGAACTTGTTGGCTGGCACATATCTAGTGGATCAGTTTGATCAGTCAAAAATCTACAACATGACCCAGAAACACATTCAGAAATTTGTCGAAAAAAACAAGAATAGGTAATGATATATAGAGAGTAAAAAAATCAGTGTATAGGCTATATGCAGCTTATACATTGATTTTTGTGTGAAAGCGTAACAACTGTATGATGGCAGAAATGAAGTATATTTACACATTTTCGTAAGAACTCACAGATATTCTTCAAGTTGTTTAAGGCATCCGCTCAAATCTTTTTTTATATCAGATTCCCAAAAACGTAGTACCAACCATCCTGCTTCGGTGAGCAATGAGTTGATTTCTTTGTCCCGTTCGACATTGCGGGCGAGTTTGTTTTTCCAATATATCGTATTGGTATGTACTTGTTCACCAGGGTTGTGCTGGTGTCCATGGGCATGCCAAAAATCTCCATCTACAAATATGGCAATTTTTTGGCGTGTCAAAACGATGTCTGGCTTACCTGGAAGCTTATCATAGTTTTTACGGTATCGGAGCCCACGGGCCCAAAGTTCTTTTCGCAAAATCAATTCTGGTTTGGTATCCTTTGCACAAATTCGCTGCATGTTTCTGCGGCGCTGGGCTTTTGTATGTGTATCCATGAAATGTCACATCCTTAGCTGATAGGAGTTACTTATATCATACCGTAAATATCAGCAACTTAATTGATATTTTATTTAATTATACAGATCAAGGAAGTGAAAAAAAAGACCTCTGCAAGGCAGAAGTCAGGAAAAATTATTTGCGATTATCAAAATCGATGTTACATCTATCAAGATGTTCATATTCTATGCCACCCATAGTTTTTAGGATTGCCTCGAAAATATGGCGGGCACCTTCTACAGGTACAGCCATACCAATCTGACGGCGGACGCTCTCTTTTGTTCCTTTAAATTCGTAGTCATCCGGGAAGGTTTGCAGGCGAGCACGTTCACGATTGGTGAGGGCGCGGTTTTCTTTGTAGTGATAGATATGCGTTCCACCACCGCCGGAACCAGTTACGGTATATGAAGGCCGAGTGGAGTCGAGGCGACGGTATATTTGACTGATTTTTGCCCCTTTGACTTTGAGCTGTAAGTCAGGGCGGCTCTTTAATGCTGGTGCAGTGAAAGCATTTTCTCCCTCACCAATAAGTTTCAGACGTTCTACAACACGTTTGGTCATGCGCGGCATTTCGTTGTTAAGGTCTGGTATAGTTTTTTCTTCCAAAGCCTGTTTGCATGTTTTGTATTGCATTGGATCTGGCGTAGTGGGTACTGGTGGATAGAATACCTTATCAATATCATCACGGATGCCTACAATAATAATGCGATGTCTGGACTGTGGTACACCGTATTCTTCAAATTTATACAAATGTGGATAAAGTTTATACCCTGCTTGTCGCATATTTTTTAGAACTTTTGGGAAGGTACCACCGTTGTTAGCGCTGGATAAACCGCTGACATTTTCGGCAACAAACCAGTCTGGCTGAAACAGTTCAAGAATCTTCACGCCATATGAGTACAAGGGTCCATAGGTTCCATGGATCCCAAACTGTTCACCCACAATTGAATAGTCATTACAAGGAAAACCAAAGGCAAAAGCATTAAATGGATGATTTTTGAATAGTGGGTTGTCTTTGCTGATATCTAAAGTGCGGACATCGCCACAATACACACTGGTATCTTCGTCATTTTGACAAATATTGTGGCGATAGGTTTCACAGGTTGATGGATCAAAATCATTTGCCCAGGCATGTGTAATTTTTAAATTATCATATCCGGGTACACTTGCGGTTATGGCGCCACAAGCTATCCCGCCAGGTCCAGAGAATAGTTCTCCTAAATGGTACAATGTATATTCCTCCTAATTGGGTATATGTAATTGCCCAGTAGTAATTTAGGATATTTTTCAAAGAATATATATGCAGCATAGCAGCTTGTAAAAAAAAAGTCAATGAAAAAAATGATATAGGAATCAAAAAACCCTGTGAATAACTCACAGGGCTTTTAATCTCAATGGCAGAGAGGGTGGGATTCGAACCCACGAGGGCTGTTAACCCTATCGCATTTCGAGTGCGACACCTTCGACCACTCGGACACCTCTCCATTGCCGGTTTACACCGAACACATGATATTATAACGCGCCGGGGGAGCTTTTGTCAACAGACAAAAGCCCCCCGGCGCGTTCCTGCCTCACTATATCATATACGTAAGACAAAAACAATTATCTAGACACCGTTGCCGCCACATCATGTTTGCTGCGTTTAAGCTGCATGATGAGGATAGCGGCAAAAATCGCCAGACCGATACCATCGGTGACAATGCCCGGCTGAATCATCAGCAGGCCGGCCACTACGAGCAGAACACGCTCCCAGGACTTGCAGTTGTCGGCCAGATAGCCGATAAGCGCGGAACTCAGAGCTACCATGCCGCACAGGGCTGTTACCGTGGAGAGCAGCAATTCGGCCGCACTGCCGTGCATCATCAGAAGAACTGGTGACATGACAAAGATGTACGGAATGATAAAGGCGGCGATAGCCAGTTTGGAGGCATTGACACCTGTTTTCAGGGCATTACCGCCACTGATACCAGCCCCGGCATAAGCTGCGAGTGCGACCGGCGGTGTAACGTCGGCAATAATACCGAAGTAGAACACGAACATGTGGGCAGCCAGTACCGGCACGCCCATCTGTACCAAGGCCGGAGCCGCAATCGTCGAGGTAATAACATAGTTAGCCGTGGTGGGCACACCCATGCCCAGCAGGATCGCCGTAATCATGGTAAAGAACATGGTGGGCAGCAGCAGGCCGCCGGACAAAGTCAGCAGACCGGAGGCCAGTTTGAGACCTACGCCGGTTTTCGTTACCACACCGATGATAATACCGGCTGCCGCACAGGCAACCAATACCCCCAGCACGTTTCTGGCACCATTTTCCAGCCCCCGGACAATTTCCACCGGTTTCATACGCGTGGATTTGCGCAGTGCCGAGCAGACGATGGCCAAAACGATAGCCACCAAAGCCGCACGCATGGGCGTGTAGCCGGATACCAGCAGGTAAACGATAACTATCAGCGGCAGAGCCAGATGACCGCGCTCCGTGATGAGTTTGGTAAACTTCGGCAGCTGATTACGCGGAATACCTTTTAGTTTGCCGCGTTTGGCCTCAAAGTGAACCCCCAGCCATACACCGGCGAAATACAGCAGCGCCGGGATAATGGCCGCTTTAACAATGTCAATATAAGGCACGCCTACAAACTCAGCCATCAGGAAAGCGGCGGCGCCCATAACCGGCGGCATCAGCTGGCCGCCCGTGGAGGCTGCTGCCTCTACAGCACCAGCAAAGTTCTTATGATAGCCCAGTTTTTTCATCATGGGAATCGTCAGCGAACCTGTTCCCACTACATTAGCCACCGAACTGCCGGAAACAGTTCCCATCAGCCCCGATGAAAGAACTGCCACCTTGGCAGGGCCGCCGCTGGCCCAGCCAGCGATACTATTAGCTAAGTCGATAAAAAATTTCCCCAGTCCCGTGGACTCCAGGTAAGCACCAAAGAGGATAAACAGAAAAATAAAGGTCGAAGATACGCCCAAGGGAATACCAAAAATACCCTCTGTGGTGTAGAACAAATGCCCGACCAGCTGCGAAACCGTCAGGCCGCGATGTGCCAGAACGCCCGGCATATAAGGCCCGGCAAAGGCATAACCAAGGAACAACAGCACGACACAGACCATCGGCAGCCCCACCACGCGGCGTGCCGCCTCAATGACCAGCAATATGCCCATAAGGCCCACGGCCAGGTCAACGTCTGATACCAGTCCGGCTCGAAGTACCAGCTGCTGGTACTCAAAGATGATATACGCCGGTGCCGCTGCGCCCAAAACGGCCAGCAGCAGGTCAAAGGGGTGCAGCTTATGCCGCGACCAGCTCTTGCGCGTCGGATAAAGCAAGTACACCAGGGCCAGACCAAAGCCTAAATGCACACCACGCTGCAGCTGTGCGTCCAGCACACCGAAAGTTGCCGTATATAACTGAAACAGGGAAAAAGCTATGGCGATAAAGGCCACCACTTTTTTCATTATCCCAGTGTATTCCATGGTATCTGACTCTTTATCAAACTCCTTCAACACCGCCTCAGCTTTTTTCACATCATGTTCACTCATCGATAACCAATCCTTTCCACAACGGCACTAACTTCAATTCCACCAGTGTTCCCGGTGCATAATCCTCATATACAGGCAGATACTTGTCCGCAATGGACAGGGACAGTTCCGTCCCCTTGCCCACGCGCAAGCCCAATTCTTTAAAATGTCGGTTTTGGCCCCGGAGATAGAAATAATCTCCCTCCTGTGTAAATTCACCTTCGCCGGGCAAAAAAGGCAGGCCCACCCCAAAGGATTGATATTTCGTAGCCGTAAGGGTAAGCTCATTACATGCCTCATTGACCACCAAAAACTCCTCTACCGGCGTCTTTTGTACCGAATGGATAAACCGCAGGGAAAGCGCCATACCGGCCACTGCCTCTTTCATCAGCAGCCGCTGGCCTCCTGCTGTCACCACCAGACACGGCAGCGTCAAAATCTGCCACAAAGCCAGGATTACACCTAAACCACATAAAATAAATTCTTTCTGCACCGAAATCACCTTACACAAAGGCCTCCCCCAATGGATAAGAGATCCCCTCCGCTCCATCAGGGAAGGCCGCACATCTTCCCGAGTTATAAAGCCTTACTCTTTAAAGAACTTCTCTGCACCGGCATTCATCGGCAGGGACATACCTTCCATAGCCTTTTCTTTCACAATAGCCTTGGCTGCTGCATGAGCTGCATGCAGACGGTCGAGGTTGCTGAAAAGGGCTTTGGTCAAAGCATAGCCGAGTTTATCATCGACTTTGTCATTTGCTACGAGCATAGCCATTACAGATACTGCAGGAACTTCTTCATTAAAGCCTGCATACGTGCCAGCCGGAATCACCGTCTTGGTATAGAAGGGATATTTGGCAATCAGAGCGTCAGCCTTGTCTGCTTCTACTGGCAGCAGGCGAACTTTATGCTGGGAGGCAATATCCTGAATAGCCGACGTCGGATAACCAGCCGTCAGGAAAGCAGCGTCAATATTGCCATCTTTCAGAGCGTTGGCAGCCTCTGCGAAGGAGAGGTACTGTACCTGAATATCATTATAGGTAATGCCATAAGCCTCCATAATCTGACGGGCATTGGCCTCAACACCGGAACCAGCCGCACCTACGGCCACTTTCTTGCCCTTCAGGTCAGCGATGGATTTAATCCCCGAGCTGTCCAAAGTCACAGCCTGGCAGGTTTCCGGGTAAAGGGTGGCAATACCCTTAAGACCATCAACTTTTTTATCCTTAAACATTTCCACGCCATTAGCAGCGTAATAGGTAATATCATTCTGAACGATCGCCAAGTCCACAGAACCATCTTTCAGCATGTTGATATTGGCTACAGATGCGCCGGTACTCTGGGCGCTAGCATTCATTCCCTGAATATCCTTGTTGAGGATTTCCGCCATAGCACCACCGATAGGATAGTAGGTTCCTGCCGTACCACCTGTACCGATGTTCAAAAACTTCTTTTCCGCGGTATCACTGCCACAGCCGACCAGGGCTACTGTCATGGCCACCATTGCCAGACCAGCTGCCAAAGCCTTTTTCATTCCTGTAAAATTCATACTAACCCCTCCGTTCGTGTCATTTGACCTCTTTTAATAAACAATTACTACATATCTCGTATAGCATTATAGCATAGATAAATACATTATCGCAAGTATATACTGCTAAAAAAAGCACGTTTTGTAATGTATGTATGTATACAATGCACACGACTAATAAAAAAAGTAGTGAATCTCCCAAAACAATTGTATGGAGATTCACTACTATACTGAATACTATTTAGTTTTAGCTGTGTTTCACTCAGCAGTCACCGCATCACGGGCATGGGCACCGCGCAGGGAATCAACCACCCAGCCCAAAACGGCAGCGGCCAGAGCCGGAACAAACCAGCCCATGCCGATATCATAGAACGGCACATAAGCGCTGAAGATGCTCTGCAGGGCAGCAAATTTCACCCCGGCAGCTCCCAGACCGTCCAGGACGGCAAAGACCAGCGTCACGTCAATCGCCAGACGGTAAACATTGTAACGCCAGGCAATTACACCATCGAAAAGGGACAGTACGACAAAAACGATAACCAGCGGATAGATGGCAACCAGGAACGGAATGGACAGATTGATAATCTGCGTCAGTCCCACATTGGAAACCACAAAGCTGAACAACGTGCTGACCTGTACCAGACGCGCATAGGAAATACGGTTATTGGTGAGCTTGTTGAAGTACCAGGCCATACCGGAAATCATGCCGCAGGAGGTAGTCAGGCAGGCCAGGGCAATGATGAATGCCACGAGCAAGTTGCCTGCCGGGCCAAAGAAGATATTAACAGCACCAGCCAGCAGCTGACCGCCGTTTTCTACATGACCGAGAACACCGGCACTAGTAGCACCGATGTAAGCCAGCGAACCGTAAACCATCGCCATCAGGGCGACAGTGATAAAACCGGAGATAATGCAAATCTTGCTGACAGATTTATTATCCTCAACACCACGCATGCGGATAGCATTTACAACAATGGTACCGATGGACAGGGAGGCCAGCAGGTCCATCGTCTGATAACCGTCCTGGAATCCCTGGGAGAACGGTGCCGTAATGTAAGCGCCCGTAGCGTCCAGCACATCCCCCAAAGGCGTTACAAAGGATTTGACAAAGAGGATAACCAGGAACCCCAGCAAAGCCGGCGTCAGCAGCTTGCCTACACGGTCAATGAGTTTGTTGGGCGTCATGGCCAGATAGTAGGTAGCCCCGAAGAAGAACAGGGAATAAATGAACTGTCCCATCGTCAGGGAATCAGCTGACAGGAAGGGACGAATACCGATTTCGAAGGATACGGCACCGGTACGCGGTACGGCGAAAACAGGGCCGATGGTCAGATATAAAATGACCAGCAGGGCCGTGGCCAGCCAAGGATAGGTTTTGCGGTTCATAAACTCCACATACTTGCCACCCTGCATAGCTATGGCCGTAATACCTAAGAGCGGCAGCCCTACACCCGTTACCAAAAAGCCTAACATGGCTATAATGCTGTTTGAGCCGGCAGCCTGCCCCAAGGCAGGCGGAAAAATCAGGTTGCCAGCTCCAAAGAAGATAGAAAACATCATCAGGCCGACAGTAAGGATTTCGCCTTTGCTCATTCGCTTCATAATACTCACACACTTTCTTTCTAAAATTACATGCCATTTGTCCATTACTGATGAACTTTTACAGGCATAAATAAAGTCCATGTTCAGATGATGCAGGAACATGAACCCGGGTTTTCCCGTCTTTTGAGATAAACGTATTATAGCACAAAGACAAAAGACATAGCAAGGGGTATTTTGTATTTCTTGTGTAAACTCGTAAACTTTTATCTCCTAATTTTTTCTGTTATACTGTAAATAAGTTTTAATCGCGATTGTACAAAGGAGATAAACATGGCTGAGGAAGAAACAAAAAAAGAACTTGACCCGTTGATAACCCAGCCCCATGGGCTGGAACAACAGGCCAAGATGGAAATTGTCAATATGATTCACAGTGGGGAGTCCCCCTTTGACATCATCTACCACATCGCCAAGCGATTGGAGACAGCCTCCGGCGAACCCGGTTACGCCCAGTATGTAGAAGAACAGATTCGCGCCGTCTACGGCTTTGCGCTTGAACATACCAAGCCCATGGAAAATGAGCTGCGCGACGTTGAGGCCCGGTTGGAACGGATTAAAAAATCCTACGAAAATCCGGAATTCACCGAAGAAGAACATATCCGTATCGGTTTTGCCATCGAACGCCACAAGAAAAACATCGAACGCCTCAAAATCATGATTCAACAAGCCAAAGCCAATCATGAGGACGCCGTCATTCAGAAAAACTGATTACTGTGGTTCTGCCACATCCTGCCTTAGCCGCTCTTCAATAGCGGCTATTTTTTCTGGGGCTACTGCCCTGAGCTCCTCCATCAGACGATGGAGCTGATTGGATAAGGTCAGCACCGCTGCCTCATTGGCCGCATAGCAGCTCCGGCACGCATCGTCCTCGTAATCATGCTGTACCAGCTGCCGGTAATCCTCCTGGGGCACCGGCTCCGAGAAAAAGTAGCCCTGCGCATACTGGCAGCCAATAGTCCGCAGGAAATCAACCTGCTTTTGCGTTTCCACGCCCTCGGCAATGACCGTAAGTTTCAGCTTTTTAGCCATCTTGACCACGGAGCTTAAAATATCATCGGCACGGCCTTCCTCGACGCCCTCGGAATCCGTAAGAAACTTCAAGTCAATTTTCAGCACGTCCACCGGCAAGTCCTTGAGCATATTCAATGATGAATAACCACTGCCAAAATCATCCATCAAAATGACAAAGCCTTTTTCCTGCAGCGACTTAGTTATTTCGATAATCTGCTGCGGATTTTCCACATAGGCACTTTCCGTAAGTTCCAATTCCAGCAGGCGCGGGTCAATTCTGTATTTTTTTATAAGCTCCTCCAGCACCTGCACGATATTGGGGCTGTAAAAATCCACCCGTGACACGTTAATTGACACCGGCAGCACCGGGCGCCCGGCGTCAATATCCTCACGCAGGAGCTTGCAGGTCTTTTCCCAGACATATTTGTCCAGCTGGTAAATAAAACCGTTCTGTTCAAAAATAGGGACAAACTTAGCCGGCGATACAAAACCCAGCTGGGGATGAATCCAGCGCACCAGCGCCTCCGCCCCCACGACACGCTCCGTCAATAAATCGTATTTCGGCTGCAGGTAAACAATAAACTCCTCACGCTCCAAGGAGCCGCTCATATTATTGACAATTACCTGCTCACTGACCATGTTTTCACGCATGTCATCTTCGTATTCACCACAGATCACCAGGCCATTATGCGCGGCCTTGAACAGGCCCATAGCCGCCCGGTCCAGCATCGTGGTTACAGCCAGGTCACGTTCCTTAACCGTATAGACACCAAAATAAAAGTCAATACGATAATCCAAGGCAAACGATACAGCCAGCATTTGCAGGGAATGGATAAGGTGCTCACGGACATTGCCAGCCGTGGGATAACACAGCAGGAAATTGTCGGCATACAAACGCCCGTAAACGCAGGGCTCCAGCTGTATACTGGTCAGAAACTGGGCCACGTATTTCAACAGCTTATCGCCGGTTTCCTCTCCGAACAGATCATTTATGACCTTGAACCGGGCGATGTTAAAACGCATGATTTCAAATTCTATCTCCGGGTGCGCAGCTATCGTATCCGCCACGCGCCGGCAGAACTCTTTTTTATTGTAGAGATTCGTAAGCCTGTCATAACGCAGGTTATAGTAAAAGCTGACAAAACCTTTTTGGATATTGATACCGCAAATACGATAGTCATTACCGCCCACATCGCGCAGCATCACCAGCACACGGTGCATATTATGCCGGCGCATACCCGTGGAAAAATTCACCAGTACGCGCACCGTCACGCCCTGGTCTTTTTCTATTTCCCCACAGGTCACCTTGTTTATGGATATTGCCGGCAGATGCTGCCGTCGTTCCTCCAGAAACGCCAGCACTGCCTCTGTCCCCTGTGTATAGCTTTGGGAATTGATCCCAAAGACAATAACATCGTCTGTCAGCATAGGACGAATATCCGCAATCGTTCCGAATTCATAGTATGCGCAAACTACAGTGTTTACAAAAGCCAGAATGCTGCTACGCTCCATTACGCATCGTCCCTTTCGGATAGAATTACCATATATCATTGATTATATCATATATTATAGATAATTTTGTATAATATTTTTCTAAAGAATCAGCGTCCCCTCAGCCTTATATCCTTCCTTAATATCCAGTACCATAAAATACCGTCAAGATGTCAAAATAGCCTGCTATGCGCACAGACTACAAAGTACGCAGCACTAACACCAATATCCTTATTATATTTGGTATGCTACAATTAAGACAGCAGCTCAGTCATCCGGCTGCTTATCAAAGCGTGTCACAGGAGGTCTTTATTCATGTATGAACTAATCAGCAGCATATGTGCTGTCTTTCAAAATCTTGCCGATTTGGTCTGGGGATTCCCCACCAATATAGATTGGTACGCCCGGCTCCCCATTATCGGGGAGCTGCCGCTGGTCATTATTCTCCTGGTGGGGACCGGCATTTATTTCACCTTGCAGCTGGGTTTTGTGCAAGTCAAGTATTTCCGTTACGGCTTGAACACCTTGATACACAGCCAAACAACCGAGCAGGGCATCAGCCCATTGGCCTCGTTTTTGCTTTCCACAGCCATGCGCGTAGGCCCTGGAAATATTTTAGGTGTAACCGGTGCCGTTTCCACCGGCGGGCCAGGCGCCTTGTTCTGGATGTGGTTCTCCGCCTTCTTCGGCATGGCTACGGCCTTTGTGGAATCAACACTCTCGCAGATTTACAAAGATAAGCAGGGTGATGAATACGTCGGCGGTCTGCCCTGTTATGGACGAAAACTTTTAGGCGGTGCAGCAGTCATAGGCGGTTCTTTAAGTCTGCTGTATATCATCTATGCCCTGCTCTGTATTCCGGCACAGGGATTCAACACCATCTCCGCCATGGGAGCTATCACCCGTAATATAACCGGCATAGAACTGTCTGCCGACAGTCCCCTTATCTGGATATTTTTCCTGCTGCTGATGTGTGTGACCACCTTTTCTATCTTTGGCGGCCTGCGCCGTATTACAAAAATCACCGATGTGCTGGTCCCCATTATGGCTGTAGTCTATGTAGCAGCTGTTTTACTAATGGTGGCTCTGAACCTTGACCGCCTGCCCTGGTTCTTCTATGTGGTCGTAACCGAGGCCTTCCAGCCCGAACCAATCTTCGGCGGTGCTTTAGGCATTGCCCTCTCACAGGGTATCAAACGCGGGCTCATGAGCAATGAGGCAGGACAGGGCACCCTGTCCATGCCGGCTGCCGTTTCCCATGCCAAGCACCCTTGTGAGCAGGGTATTATTCAGGCCATCGGCGTATTCCTGGATACTATGGTTATCTGCACCCTGACAGGCTTTGTCCTCATCATGGGTCAGGCCTGGCTCGGAGCCGGTGGCGCCTCCTGGATGGAACTGGGACGTCTGGAAAAGTTCCTGGCCTCCTGCGCCCAGCTGTTGGGCAGCGGTGCCGGTTATGGCATGGCTACACTGGTCATCAGTATCTGCTTTGGCATTTTCGCTTTTACCTGCCTGCTGGGTTTCCTGTCATTTTCCGAAATCTGCGCCCGGCAGATTTCCCATAACAAACTGTTCATTGCCGCTGTCCGTCTGGTAAATCTGACGGTGCTGGCCTTTGGCATGGTCACCAACATAGCCGGCTTTGACCTCAGCGCCCTTTGGAATCTCAGTGACTTTGCCAATATCGTCATGGTCTGCTGCAACCTGCCCCTGCTCTACCTGGGTTTTGGCAAAGTAAAAAAGGCCTTCGCCAATTTCACCGCCCAGGAAGAAGAATTCAACTCGGAAACCTTTGGTGACCCGGTGCCCGTTTGGGACGAAAATGCCCGTATATAACTACATAAATAAAAATAACGGCTTGCAGATTTCTCTGCAAGCCGTTATTTATTGCTTATTTCAGCTCGTCGAACTCGGTCCCCGTAGCTCTGAGACGGGCGATGGCACGCCGCAGGGCCAGCTGGGCACGTTCTACGTCGATATTTCTGGCTTCTTCGCCGCCCTGATGGAAAGCAGCGATACGCTCTTTGGCGCGGTCCATAGCGCGCTGGGCACGATTGATGTCAATGTCAATCGGCTGTTCAGCAGCGGTGGCCAGCACCGTGATTTTTTCCGGAGTGACTTCCATGAAGCCGCCGGATACAGCGATAAGCTGTTCGTCCCTGTCGGAACCATTGAGCCGCACACGCATAGCATGGGGCAAAAGCCCTGTTACCAACGGCGCATGCTTGGGGAGGATACCGAGCTCGCCGCCCGTGGAACGGACGATAAGCATGCTGATGTCCTCGGCATAAACCACTTTATCCGGGGAGACAATCTCTAGCTGGATCGTAGCCATAGATTATCCC
>NZ_CAJODG010000034.1 GCF_905233635.1 Selenomonas sp. AE3005
CATTCAGTGCAGCGGAGAAAAAGTATTCCCACCTCCGCCCACTGAGCTGTAGCAGATAGAATTAAGAACGTATTGACAGCTACAAAGACAAACTGCAATTTACCAAAAAAAGAACCGCTGACAAAATGTCAACGGTTCTTTTTGGATATGTGCAAATTAAGCGTTAGCCTTGCGGAATTTATCCATGAACTGAGCCAGTTTTTCAGCGCCTTCATAGGGCATGGCGTTGTAGATGGAGGCACGCATGCCGCCTACGCTGCGATGGCCTTTGACACCGCTGAGTCCTTCCTGCAGAGCCTCAGCCACAAATTTTGCCTCGAGTTCTTCGCTGGGCAGACGGAAGGTGACGTTCATAAAGGAACGGCTGTCCTTGTCGGCATGGCCGCGATAGAAACCATCGGAGCTGTCGATAGCGTTGTAAACCACAGCGGCTTTCTTTTCATTGCGCTTAGCCATTTCCGCAAGACCACCTTCGGCTTTAATCCAGGCAGCAACCTTGCCTACCATGTAGATGCAGAAAGCCGGCGGTGTGTTGTAGAGGGAATCTTTTTTATAGAACGTACTGTAACGGAACATAGTCGGCAGTGTTTCCGGGCTCTTTTCCAGGAGGGATTTCTTGGCTACGACGAGTACGACACCGGCAGGACCCAGGTTTTTCTGTACACCGGCGTAGATGAAGTCAAATTTGCCGAAGTCCAAAGGACGGGACAACATATCGGAGGACATATCGGCAAAGAGCGGTACGCCGTTGGTTTCAGGAATGTAATGGTACTCCGTGCCGTAAATGGTATTGTTGTAGCACAGATGTACATAAGCAGCCTGCGGATTTATCTTGAGTTCATCCTGCGTGGGAATGTGTTTGAAATCCTTGTCTTTGCTGGACGCGGCGATTTCACCAACGCCAAGGAGTTCCGCCTCCTGATAGGCTTTGGTCGCAAAGCTGCCGGACAGGACATAGCTGCCGGGATGTTCCTTGCTGGCGAAGTTCAGGGGAATCATGGCGAACTGCTGACTGGCACCGCCCTGACAGAAGAGAACCTCGTAGTCGTCACCGAGCCCCATCAGCTCTTTGATATCGGCTTTGGCCTGCGCATGAACAGCCGCATAGGGCTTGGCGCGATGGCTGATTTCCAGAATGGACATGCCGCTGTCACCGAAGTTTAAAAACTCTGCCTGTGCCTCTTTTAATACCGACAGGGGCAGGGTGGCAGGACCGGGATTAAAATTATACACGCGATTTGCTTCCATGGAGTACCTCCTAAAAACTGTAAATTTACGTTGTTACAGATGTTTTTGCTGGTATTATTTTAACGCTAAATGTAAGGAAAAGCAAGGTGAATAACGTTAATTGTTTACCTAAAAAGCACATTTGAAAATATTAAATGGATAAATTTTACAATAACAGCAATTTTTTCTTGACATAAGTGTCAATAGATGATAAGCTAACATCAATTTCCAAGTTAATATTGTAAACCGATGAGACGGAGATAAAGACAGTTATGCCTTCCCAGAGAGCCTGCGTTGCTGCGAGTCAGGCAAGATACAGATTGTCAAATGGACCGTTGAGGGTGCAGTCAAATGGTTTGACTTGTCAGCCAGAGTATTCTGCAACGTAAGGAACGCGTAAGTTTCCGGGGGTATGATTGTATCCTTAAGTGCATGGCCAGGTGGTCATGAATCCAAGGTGGCACCGCGGATTGTGTTTTGACACATATTCGTCCTTGATAGAATGTAATGTTCTGTCAAGGACGTTTTTTGTTGGACTTCCTTTGACAGAGAGGACAAAGGAGGTTATTTATGAAAGTCTTTCCGACGCTGGAAACAGCAAAGGCCTACGCTGCCAGCGGTGATTACGATATATTGCCGCTGAGCACGGAGATACTGGCCGATTTCATCACGCCCTTGGCAGCCCTGCGCATATTAAAAAATGTATCTGACCATTGTTTCCTGTTGGAGTCAGCACAGGCCAGTGATAAATGGGGCAGGTTTACGTTTTTGGGTTTTGAACCGCAAAGAGAAATCACCTGCAACAATGGCCGGTATAGTGACGGGGAAAATGTCAGGGACACGGACAACCCGGCCGGGGAAATCCGGCAGCTGCTCAAAAAATACCGCAGCCCCAGAATTTCCGGGCTGCCGCCGTTTACTGGCGGCCTTATGGGCTACTTTGCCTATGATTTTGTGGGGTACAGTGAACCCAAGGTGCGGAGGCCGCTGACAGCTGCAGACCCCTATGATTTTCGGGATATAGATTTAATGTTGTTTGACAAAGTGATTGCCTTTGATAATGTACGTCAGAAAATCATTATAATCGTCAACATGCCACTGACTGATGTGGAGGCAGAATACACCAAGGCCGGGCAGGAATTGGCGCGGCTGGTAAAGCTGCTGCGCAGCGGCCAGCAGGCCGGGGAGCCGGCGGGGCATTTGCTGGGGGAAGTGCAGCCCCTCTTTGGTGAAGATGAATTTTGCCAGATGGTGGACAAAGCCAAGACATATATCAGGGAAGGCGATATCTTTCAGATTGTCCTGTCCAATCGGTTTTCTGCGCCGTTCAGCGGCAGTCTGCTGAACACTTACCGGGTGCTGCGCACGATAAATCCTTCTCCGTATATGTTTTACTTTTCCGGGCTGGATGTAGAGGTCGCCGGGGCCTCACCGGAAACACTGGTTAAGCTGGAAGATGGTGTGCTGCATACTTTCCCTTTGGCCGGCACGCGCCCGCGGGGGAAAACAGAGGCTGAGGATAAGGCCTTGGAGGCGGAATTACTCGCGGATGAAAAGGAACTGGCAGAACACAATATGCTGGTTGACCTCGGACGCAATGATTTGGGCAAAATCAGTGAGTTTGGTTTGGTGGAGGTCGAAAAACTCCATTCTATTGAACGCTTTTCCCATGTCATGCACATTGGTTCCACCGTTCGTGGCAGAATTCGTCAGGACTGTGACGCGCTCGACGCTATCGGTGCGGTGCTGCCGGCAGGAACTTTGTCGGGCGCTCCTAAGATTCGGGCCTGTCAGCTGATTGGGGAGCTGGAAAATCCGCCAAGCCTTAACGGCCAGACCAATAAACGGGGCATTTACGGCGGCGCCATCGGCTATATAGATTTTGCCGGTAATATGGATACCTGCATTGCCATACGCCTGGCCTATAAGAAAAATGGGCAGGTGTTTATCCGCAGCGGGGCCGGAATTGTGGCCGATTCCGTACCGCAAAAAGAATACCGGGAATGTATCAACAAGGCCCAAGCCGTTGTGCAGGCGCTGACGCAGGCGGAGGAGATAGACCTATGATACTGTTAGTAGATAATTATGATAGTTTTTCCTATAATCTCTACCAACTGGTAGGGGAGATAGAGCCGGATATCCGGGTGATACGCAATGATGAAATGAGTGTGGCTGAGATTAGGCAGCTGTCACCGAGTCATATAATCCTGTCGCCGGGGCCGGGGCGGCCGGAAGATGCCGGTAATCTCATGGATATTGCCCGGGAACTGGGCCGGGAGATTCCAACCTTAGGTGTATGTCTGGGGCATCAGGCCATTTGTGCAGCGTCAGGAGCTGTTATCACCTATGCCAAAGAATTGATGCATGGCAAACAGTCAGCGGTGACCTTTACGGCAGACTGCCCTTTGTTTAAAGGCTGCCCGGAAGGTATGCTCGTGGCCAGATATCATTCGCTGGTGGCTGACCGGACGACACTGCCGGCGGAACTGCAGGTAACAGCATGCACCGCAGATGGTGAGGTCATGGCGGTAGCGCACAAAGATTTTCCCTTGTATGGTGTGCAGTTTCACCCGGAATCAATTATGACACCGCAGGGGCGTACTATATTGCAAAATTTCTTGGCTGAGTGAAGGGAGATAGACGAAGATGATTGAGGACGCTATTATAAAAATTGTTGATAAAGAAGATTTGACTTATGACGAGGCCTATGCCGTTATGAATGAAATCATGAGCGGCCAGACTTCGCCGACACAGAACGCGGCGTTTTTGGCGGCACTATCCACCAAGAGTGCACGGGCAGAAACCACGGAAGAAATTGCCGGCTGTGCTGCGGCCATGCGTGACCATGCCACAAAGGTGGACACGGGCCTTGATATCTGTGATATCGTTGGTACGGGCGGTGACCATAGCCAGAGTTTTAACATCTCCACCACGGCCAGTCTGGTAGCCGCAGCCGGCGGCGTTAAGGTGGCCAAGCACGGCAACCGGGCCGCCTCGTCCAAATGCGGCACGGCCGATTGTCTGGAGGCTTTGGGCGTTAATATTCAGCAGAGTCCGGAAATGTGCAAGAAACTCCTGCAGGAAGTGGGCATGTGTTTCTTCTTTGCGCAGAAATATCATACTTCCATGAAATATGTCGGTGCTATCCGTAAGGAACTGGGGGTCAGGACGGTGTTTAATATCCTGGGGCCCCTGACCAATCCCGGCTCGCCTACACGGCAGCTGCTCGGTGTTTACGATGAATATCTGGTGGCACCGTTGGCGCATGTTCTCAGCAGTCTGGGGGTAGAGCGCGGTATGGTCGTTTACGGCAAGGATAAACTGGACGAAATCTCCCTGTCAGCGCCCACGTCCATCTGTGAAATCCGCGATGGCTGGGTAAAGGCTTACACCATTAAACCGGAGGACTTCGGTATGGAACGCTGCACCAAGGAAGATTTAGTGGGCGGCACGCCGGCAGAAAATGCAGCCATTACGCGCAGTATTCTGCAGGGGGAAAAGGGGCATAAACGCAATGCTGTGCTTTTAAACGCCGGTGCGGCACTTTACATCAACGGCAAAGCGGCTACGCTGGCAGCCGGGATTGAACTGGCAGCCGAGCTTATCGACTCCGGCAAGGCTATGGCAACACTGGAAAAATTTATTGCTGTCAGCAATGAGGCGGGGGCAGTGGCATGAATGTACTGGAAAGATTAGCTGGTTTCGCCCGGGAACGGGTGGCAGCAGCCAAGAAAAGGCAGCCGCTGGCACAGATACGCGAGGCAGCCCTGGCCCTGCCCCCCGGTGAGTTTGCCTTTGAAAAAGCCCTGCAGCAAAAGGAATTGTCCTTTATCTGCGAATGTAAAAAGGCCTCACCGTCCAAGGGGCTGATTGCCCCGGATTTTCCTTATCTGCAGATTGCCAAAGACTATGAGGCGGCTGGTGCTGATGCCATTTCCGTGCTCACTGAACCGCGGGAGTTTTTAGGCAGTGATAAGTATTTGCAGGAAATAGCTGCTGCCGTGCAGATTCCCTGCCTGCGCAAGGATTTCACTGTGGACGAATATATGATTTATGAGGCCAGGTTACTCGGAGCGTCAGCAGTACTGTTGATATGTTCCCTGCTCGACGAAGGGCAGATTAAGGAATACATCGCTATCTGTGATACGTTGGGCTTGTCAGCTCTGGTGGAGGCGCATGACAGCGCCGAAGTGCAGCTGGCACTAAACGCCGGGGCCAGAATCATTGGTGTCAACAACCGCAACCTGAAAGATTTTTCCGTAGATATGCGTAACAGTGCCAATCTGCGTGAGTTGGTTCCGCAGGAAGTGGCGTTTGTGGCTGAAAGCGGCATAAAAAACGCAGACGATGTAAAAGCTGCTGTTGCGATGGGAGCCAGTGCCGTACTGGTAGGAGAATCCCTGATGCGTGCCGAAGATAAACAGAAGAAGTTAAGAGAATTCTACACTGCCGCAGGCAGGGTAAGCCGATAGAAGAAGGGAGCAAGTATAATGACGAATCCACAGGGAAGATTTGGTATTCATGGGGGACAGTATATTCCTGAAACCCTGATGAATGCAGTAATCGAATTGGAAACAGCTTATAATCACTATAAAAATGACCCGCAGTTTCAAAAGGAACTCACGGAGCTGTTAAATGACTACGCCGGCAGACCTTCACGGTTATATTATGCGGATAAAATGACGCGTGATTTAGGCGGGGCCAAAATCTATCTGAAACGTGAGGATTTGAATCATACCGGTGCACATAAAATCAACAATGTGCTGGGACAGGCGCTTTTGGCCAAGAAAATGGGCAAAACACGTCTGATTGCCGAAACCGGCGCCGGCCAGCATGGTGTGGCCACAGCTACGGCAGCAGCGCTTATGGGCATGGACTGTGTGGTCTTTATGGGCAAGGAGGATACGGAGAGGCAGGCACTAAATGTCTATCGTATGCGCCTGCTGGGGGCCAAGGTGGTAGCGGTTACTTCCGGCACGGCGACGCTTAAAGATGCCGTATCCGAGGCTATGCGCGAGTGGACGACACGTATCAGCGATACGCATTACTGCTTAGGTTCGGTTATGGGGCCGCACCCGTTCCCAACGATTGTCCGCGATTTTCAGGCGGTTATCTCCCAGGAGATTAAAAGCCAGATGCTCGAAAAGGAAGGACGCCTGCCGGACGCAGTACTGGCCTGTGTGGGCGGTGGTTCCAATGCCATCGGCAGTTTCTATCACTTTATTGAAGATGAGGGCGTACGCCTGATTGGCTGTGAGGCTGCAGGCCGGGGTATTGATACCTTTGAAACGGCGGCAACTATCAATACGGGCCGGGTGGGGATTTTTCACGGGATGAAGTCCTATTTCTGTCAGGATGAAAATGGCCAGATTGCGCCGGTGTATTCCATTTCGGCCGGCCTTGACTATCCAGGCGTCGGCCCGGAACATGCCCATCTGCACGACATCGGCCGGGCCGAGTATGTGGCCATTACCGATGACGAGGCGGTGGAGGCTTTTGAATACCTCTCACGGACGGAGGGCATTATTCCGGCCATTGAGTCCTCGCATGCCATCGCCCATGCCATGAAACTGGCACCGCAGCTGGCCAAGGACAAAATCATCGTTGTAACTGTATCAGGCCGTGGCGACAAGGATTGCGCTGCCATTGCCCGTTATCGGGGGGAGGATATCCATGAGTAATATTGCAAACGCATTCAAGAACGGGAAAGCCTTTATACCATTTTTTACCTGTGGTTTTCCCGACATGGAAACGAGCAAGGCGGCGATAAAAGCGGCTGTGGATAATGGGGCCGACCTTATCGAACTGGGGATTCCCTTTTCTGACCCGACCGCCGAAGGGCCGGTAATTCAGCGTTCCACGCTGGGCGCGTTAAAAAATGGCATCAATACTAATAAGATTTTCAAGATGGTCAAAGAATTGCGGCAGGACGTGAAGATTCCCTTGGTGTTTATGACCTATGCCAACGTGGTGTTTTCCTACGGCGGTGAGGATTTTTTCGCCAAATGTCAGGAAGTGGGCATTGATGGGATTATTCTGCCGGACCTGCCCTTCGAGGAAAAAGAAGAATTTGCGGCGTTAAGTGAAAAATATGCGGTGGACCTGATTTCGATGATTGCGCCGACTTCCCATGAGCGCATTGCCATGATTGCCAAAGAGGCGACTGGTTTTATCTATGTGGTGAGCAGCCTGGGTGTAACCGGAGTGCGCAAGGAAATCACGACGAATCTGTCGGAGATGGTGGAGGAAATCCGCAAGGTGACAGATGTGCCCTGTGCGATTGGGTTTGGGATTGCGAATCCTGACCAGTCTCAGCGTATGGCAAAGATTGCCGATGGCGTGATTGTGGGGTCGGCGATTGTGAAATTGCTGGAAAAGTACGGGAAAGAGGCACCGGAGTATGTGGGGGCTTATGTGAAGTCCATGCATCCTAGGAATTTGCTGTAAAAATAGCCCGAGGGATACAGGCTGTTTCCTCGGGCTTTTTTATGCAAATTGCAGTTTGACAGTCAATGAGTTCTTAAAAATACCCCGTTCATGCGTGCCTGGGGTTCACGGGGGAGTAATTTTTCTGCCTCCGCTAAACGACACACCTCGTAAAATACTGCTGTCCAGTTACCTGCGCCGGGCAGGCCAACGGCGCTCCTTTCAACGTAGTTGCTTAGCTGCGTCCTACAGTGTGCCGGCCTTCGCTGCGCTCAGGCAGTCGCTCCCCGCATAAAAATCACTCCCCCGTTCGCCCCCACAAACGGCCTGTGCAATTGCCACGAACTCGTTGCTCCCGTAACAAGAACATCGATGTACTTGTTCCCTGTCACAGCGAAAGAATCATTTTACACGGACGCCGCTTAGGGCGGAGGTGGTGATGCTTTTCGCAGTGGAACGACTGTCCGAACGCAGTGAGGACTGGCCCACAAACTGTAGTCACTTGATACTACGATGAATCATCGCGCCGCTGGCCTGCCCGGCGCAAAGTTGCTAAAAAGCCCCGTCGTTTGCTAGTGGGACATTTAGTGCAACAGCGAAAAGTATTACCACCTCCACCCGACTGAGCTGTAACAAATAAAAATAAGCACGCACTAACCAACGAACTGCAATTTGCTAAAAAATCCGTTGACACAAAATGTCAACGGATTTCAGCAAACAAAAGAATTATTCTACTGTAAAATACTGGCTGCACTCAGTTGTCCTGACTTTCGGCAATTTCCTCCAGATACGTCCACCTCTCCATTAAGTGCTCCAGTTCTGCAGTCAGCCGCCGTTCTTCGGCCGCCAGTTCATTCAGGCGCGTGAAGTCCGTGGCATTTTCAGCCATTTGCAGCTGCACGACCTTCAATTCCCCTTCCTTGCTGGCAATTATGCCCTCAATCTCCGCATATTCCTTTTGCTCCTTGAAGGTGAACTTCTTTTGTACCGGTTGGGGATTTTTTTCCCGGACAGGCGCAGCTTTTTCTTTGACCGGCTTTTCCTTTACAGGAGCTGCTGCCTGCTCCTGTTCGGCCAGCTTTTCCCGGTAATATGTATAGCCGCCGGAGTACATGCGCAGCCGGCCGCCGTCCTCATAGGCAAAGACCTTATCAGCCAGCCTGTCTACGAAGAAACGGTCATGGGAAACAAAGATGATGGCCCCGGCAAAATCGTCGATAAAACTTTCCAGCACCGCCATCGTTTCCAAATCGAGGTCATTGGTCGGTTCATCGAGCAGCAGCACATTGGGCTCCTCCATCAGCACGCGCAGGAGATACAGCCGCCGCTTTTCGCCGCCCGACAGCCGGGCGATGGGCGTCCATTGCAAATCTCCCGGGAACAAAAACCGTTCCATCAGCTGCGAGGCAGAAATGCGCGTGCCGTCCGCCAGCGTGATGAAATGCGCCGCCTCTTTTACGTATTCGATGGCGCGCAGGCGTTCATCCATATCCACAGCCTGCTGGGCAAAATAGCCGATTTTCACCGTCTGACCGATGGTCACCGTGCCCGACGTCGGCGTAAGTTTCCCAGCAATAAGATTCAACAGAGTGGTCTTGCCCGTACCGTTAGCGCCCAAAATGGCCACGCGGTCGTTGCGCAATACCGTATAGGTGAAGTCCTGCACAATCTGCCGGCCGGCTGCCGCATAGCTTACATGGTCAAGCTCAATGACCGTCCGCCCCAGGCGGCTGCCGGCCAGACCGATTTCCACCGTATCGCGGTTTAGATTAACTTGCTGATTCTTAACTTCCTCGTAACGCTGAATCCGGGCCTTTTGTTTCGTCGAACGGGCCTGGGCGCCACGGCGCAGCCACTTTAACTCATTGCGTAAAAAGTTCTGCCGTTTCTGCTCGCTGGACTGTTCGCGTTCCAAACGCTCGGCTTTCTGTTCGAGAAAGGACGAGTAATTACCCGTATAAGTATAGGCCTGCCCCTTGTCCAGTTCGAGGATTTTGGTCGAAGTGTTGTCCAAAAAGTAACGGTCATGCGTCACCATCAGCAGGGCGCCCTTAAAACCGCGCAGATATTCTTCGAGCCAGGCAATTGTCTCACTGTCCAAATGGTTCGTCGGCTCGTCCAAAATCAGCAGGTCACAGGGCTGAATCAGGGCGGTGGCCAGGGCCAGACGTTTTTGTTCACCGCCGGAGAGCGAGCCGGCCTTGGCCGTGTAATCACTCAAGCCGAGTTTGGTCAGGACGGTCTTGGCCGCAGCCTCCAGCTGCCAGCCGTCCAGTTCGTCAATGACCGCCGTGTACTTCATTATTTCGCCCTGCAGCTGATTGTCCGCCGCCTGGTCAGCCAGCTTAGCCATGGCCAGCTCATAGCCGCGCAGGGCCTGCATTAACGGAGACATGCCCCGGAACACTTCCATCAGCACGGTGTTTTCCGGCTCAAAGACTTTATCCTGCGCCAGATACTCAATACGCAGGCCGCGCATGGTCGTCATTTCCCCCGCGTCCACGGGTATAAGCCCGGCTACGGCCTTAAGAAAGGTGGATTTACCGGTGCCGTTGACACCGACAATCCCCACCTTATCTCCGGCGTCCATACTGAAGTCCACACCGGCAAACAGGGATTTTTCCCCGTAGCTTTTCGTAAAATTTTCCAGTGTTATTATCATTTGTCTAATCCTTACTAACTCACTGCCCCTGATAAGCCTGCCGCTCCTGCTGCAGTTCCTCGATGGTGAGGTTGCGCAGATATGAGCGGTGTTCCTCGTCCTTTTGGTAGACAAAGCCCACATGACTTACATAGGGCTCAATCGTGGCAATCTTTAACAGTGGCGTCACAACCAGCAGCTGCAGGTCGAGCTTGCGGAACAATTCCAGCCCGAAACGTGCTGACTCGTCAGAACTCTTTAAGAACGCCTCATCGATGACCACAAAGCGGAAAGACTGCTCGCCAGCCCGGCGGCCGCGCAGACCGAAGTTGTAGACAATGCTGGCGGCCAGAATGGTGTAGGCCAGCTTTTCCTTCTGCCCGCCGGACTTACCGCCGGAATCGGTGTAATGTTCGTATTCGGCGTCAGTTCCCGGGGCCGGCTCACGCCAGAGTTCCGAGGCCGCGAACACAAACCAGTTGCGCACGTCCGTGACTTCATTGCGCCACCGGGCGTCAGCCTCAGCCGAACCTGGGCGTCCCTGCAGGCGTGCCAAAATATCTGACACCTGCTGGAACTTCTGCTCACTGTAACACATATCTGTATCCCCTGTCAGGGAATCATCAATGCAGGCGCGCAGCTTGGCACGGAACTCACTGACCGTGTCATTTTGGGCATTGTTGCATTCAATCTGAATGTACCGTCCATCATTGTAATCAATTTCCGCCAGGGACTGATTGATAAGACTGATACGGTCGCGAATTTCGTGACAGGACTCTTCCAGATGCGACTGGAACAGGGCTATCTGATTGATGGTGTTCTCGCGCAGCAGCAGGCTGAACCGGCTTTCATAGCGGGGCAGGTCATCACGCTCCAGCCGGCGCAGAAGTTCCACATAGTCCTTAACCCCGGCCGGCGTCGGCAGGAGCTGACTGCTGATTTCCTTATTCTGGGCGTTGAATTCCGTCAAGGCATTGACCAACTGCTCGCCTAAGGACTGCAGGCGTCGGCCGGCCTCTTCAATGCGTGCGCCCAGCCACTTGCTGTACTCCTCCTGCTGAATCTGCCACCGCTTGCAGTCAAACTGCGGACTGTCTATACCAGCCAGCGCCAGGGAGGCGTAATGACTGAGCAGGGGATAACCCTCCGCCTGCTCGGCAGCCGTGGTCTTAGCCATCAATTCCTCATCTGTCAGCATTTCCTGGCGATTGGTTTCCAAACGGCCATTCAGCTGCCACTTGTCAGCGTTCTTGCTGTCAAGCTGCGCTTTGTCCCGGGCAATTTCCGCCAGTTTGGCGGCCTCCTCATTTTTGAGGGCCTTTAAAATATCGTTTTCGGCCTGCAGTTTTTCCACCTGGGCCGTTAACTCTGCCACACGCTGTTCCAGCGGCGCAATGTCAATATCGCCAAATGCGGTCACCATTTCGGCCCGCGCGAGGGCATTACTCTGCTGCAGCAGTTTTTTCTGCTCGTCCTTAAACTTGCGGAACTTATTCTGGAAGAATTTCTGTTCCTCCCGGCAGTCATCTACTTCCGCCTGCAGGGCCTGAATTTTTTTCAGATTGGAAAAGCCCAGCACATAGTGGCGTCTGTCCTGCAGGTCGTGACGGTCGTCCTTTTCATGGCGCTTGCCGCCGCTTTTCACCTGTCCCTGCATGGTCAGGGCAAATTTAGCCTGCCGGAATTCCTTCAGCGACTCGCAGCAGCGATGGTTGAACCGGCTTTTTAATTCCTCAGCCAGCCACGGGCACAGCGGACTGTCCTCCTTCAGGCGCAGCTTATGGCACACGGCCTCTTCCGGGGCATTATCCACCACTTCCTGCGCCATCATAGCCGGCACCTTGAAATACACCAGCCGCATTTTTAAATCATGACGTTCCATCCAGTCTGCGACTTCGCCGTAATGCACCTCCGGCACCAGCAGGGAGATGCCAAAGCTGTGCAGCAGGCGTTCAATAGCGCCTTCCCAGTCAGCCTCTTCCTCTGCCACGGCCATCAGCTCACCGGCAAAAGGCATTTCACTTTCGGCCAGATTTAAATCATGGCACAACTGCTCGCGCAAGGCGATGAATTTCTGAGGAATATTGGATTTACGCGATACCAGTGAGGCGATTTCTGCCTGCAGGGCCTGCTCCCGGGCCGCGGCCTCCTTCTGGTTGGCCTTCATGTCAGCCCCTTCAACGGCCAGTTCCTCCTGCCGTTCCTCGTTAGCCTGACGGCATTCCTGCAGTTTGGCCTTGACCTGCAGGAACTCCTCATTGTTCTCCGGCAGGCTGAGCTCTAACGCTGCCAATTCCTGCCGGAAGTTATCCCGGCTCTGACAGCACTGTGTCCGGCGTTCTTTCTCACGTTCCAGCTGATTCTGCACTTCGGCCAGCTGATTGCCGCCATTACGGGCAATGTTGCCCTGCAATACGAGCAGTTCCTGCTGCTTTTCCTGCAGAGCTTTATTCTGCCGGGCAATATCCGCCTCCAAAGCCTGCAATCGCGGCTCCAGTGTTTCCATTTCCCTGGCTCTGGTCTGATAATCCTGGTGCGCATACCAGCTGCCGAGCACCTTTTGCATGGTCTGGCCTTCCTGCTGCTGCTGGCCGGCCTTTTCGTATTCCGCGCCCATTTTTTCGATGGGCTGCAGCATTTCCTGCTGTTTGCGTGCCCGCTGTACGGCCTGATGGGCCGCCTCCAAATCGTGGTACTGGCGCAGCATCTGCTCCACTTCCAGATGTGTTTCTGGTACCTCCAGCATATTCTGACGCACGAAACTCGTCAGGCTGTCGACCTTTTTCATGGATACAGTCTGCTGGAACAAATCCATGGCCTGCACCTGCCGGATACCAAAAATCTTGCGGAACTCATGCCCATAGAGCGGATAATCGTCAAAGGTCTTGATAAAAGCGTCCTTTTCCAGCTGTTTGCGGAAGGCACGCATATCACTGCCAATCTGGGAAAAACGTTCCGTTATGGACAAGGTTTTCTGCGCCAGCACATAAAACCGGTTGGGATAGGCCGCCGTTTCCTCGGGAAACCAGAATACCTGCGCGAGTGTCACGGTCCGGCCAAAATTCTTGTCGGCAAAGACACCCAAAATCACGCTGTACTTATTTTTATCACGCAGGGCCTCCGGCCGGCCGCCGCCGTTTTCCGTACGTTTTTGGCCATAGTAGCCGCGCACATAGGACGCAAGATTACGCTCCTTGGCGCTGGCGTCAGCAGCCTTATTATAAGTTACCTTGCGTGGCGGCACCAATAGTGTCAGCAGTGCGTCAACCAGCGTGGACTTGCCGGAGCCTACATCACCGGTCAGCAGGGACATTTCTCCGTTTAAGTCCAGCGACCATACCTGACCGTCAAACGTACCCCAGTTATAAACCTCCAGCCGTTCCAGCCGGAACCCCAGAGGCACTTCACCTTCATTCATCGCGAACAAATTCACTGATCAGCACCTCCTCGTCCATTTCTTCCTCGGTATTTTCACCGCCATGCTGCTTTTCCCCGTAGGCCACATAAGCAGCCAGCTTTTCATTGAACTCATTTAACCACTGGGCGTCGACAAAACTGCGCAGAATCGGCCGCACCTCATAGGCATCGTCCTGTCCCTTGCGCTTTTGCAAAAAGCCCAGGTTGACCACTTGATTTATCATGTGCTCCACGGACTGCCGCAGTTTCATTTCATTGCTGTTTACCGGCAGGAAGGGCTCCATCCGGCGCAGGATATCACCAGTTGTCAGTACCGGCCGCGTGTCACCGCTGGCCGTATCCTGTTCCCCCAGCGCCTTGCGCAGCTGCACGAGCAGCATGGATACAGGAAAACTCAGCTGATAACGGGGCACTATACGCGGCAGCGTCCCTGACGCCTCCTGTTTTAAATAGGCGTACTCATCAACTTCGTCCACCAGCAGGGAAAGGCCTATCCGCTGAAAATAATCCGCCAAAGCATTCCGCTGGTTTAAAATCGTCTGCCAGAGATTTTCATCCTTCCCCCGGCTGACAATCCCCTTAAGCAGCATGATGGCCGCCTGGGAAAATTCTTCGGCCTGTTTATCCGTAGCAAAATCACTCACCTGTAAAATCTCCTCTCCCAAAGGTTACCTGCTGACATACAGTCAGCAGCTTGCGGCCGTCACGCTCAAAGAGAATACGTTCCAGCTTGTCCTGACTGAAAGCGTCCTGCGTCTTGCTGGCCAGCACAAAATACGCCAATAATTCCGACAGGCCCTGTTCGAGCGGATGTACGGCCAGCACCTCCGCCAAGGTCACCTGCGGACGCTCCTTAAGCATGTCCGTCACATGACGGCGCAGTTTGGCCTTGTCAATGACCACCTGGTCAAAGATGGCTGCAATATCCCCGGCACTGCCGTCACCGGCCGTAAGTTCCGGACTGTCCAGACGGGTTTTCTGCGGCGGTGCAAAGAGACGCCTTTCCATCGGCAGCGCTACCCCCGGCTTGATATCATTCATATCCATAAAAGCGCCGGCCGGCCCCTTGCCCTGCAAGTCAATGGCCTGCGACTCTATCTGCTGAATAAGACGGTAAATAGCCCGCTCTTCACGCAGATAATCTTCGTCCACATAACGGCGCAGCTGGGCAGACAACTGCGCCAGTGTCTTTTGCACCGCAGCGGCCGCCTGTACCCATTCATGATTGATATCCGCCAGACTGTGTTCGGCCGCAATTTCCTGCAGTGGTTCAGCCTGTTCTACCTGCGCCAGCGTCCGGCGCAGAGCGTCCTGCTGCTGTGAATACATCAGGAACCGCCAAAAGGCCATAAAGCTGCGCCCCTGTTCCGATTTGCGGATAATGTCACTTTCCAGAAAGATTTTTTCGAGCAGCTCGCCCTTGCCTCTGGTCCATTTCACCACATCTGCCTGTACCTTGCGCGTCAGTTCCCGGAAGTTTTCCTCTACCTCACGAAAATCTGCCAGTATCGCCGTAGCCGTGGCCTCAGCCTGCAGGAAACGCTCTTTTATCTGCACGTTGTCAAGCCGGGGCTGCACCTCGCCGGTGTCCTCTATTTCTGCAATTTCCGCAGCGATTTTCGCCGCCTGCTCCCGCAGATAAGTCAGACGGTGCTCCACATTGGTATCCGTTTCCTGCGCGATTTCCTGCAGAAGGTTAATCACCGTCCGCAGCCGTGATTCCGTGCCTACAAAATCCTGCTTGTGCAGGCTCAGCAGCCATTCGACAGCCTTTTGCGCCGGAGCCGTCAAATCATAATACCAGTCTTCATGGTGCTCATACTTGCGCAGCCAGCCATAACTGCTGTCCGCCCACATATCCAGATAATCCTTGGGCGAACGGGCAAATTCCCCCATCTGCTGCGGTGTATCATAAAGAAACATATCCAGAGCGTTTAAGAGCTCCTGCGCTTCAATGCCACGGCGCTTAGGAGCAATAAACATCTTGTAGAAGAAAGCCGCTGCCAATGGTGCGTAATCCGCAGTCAGCAGCCGCCAGGCGGCATGGTTCTGCCGCAGATTGCGCAGATGTTCATAGCTCATATACGGTGACAATTTGGGCATTACATTTCCCCCTTATCAAAATAAGCCTGCCCCCCTCTGGGACAGGCTTTTATTTTATTTATGTGCTAAATTTACAGCCAGTTCTGCATTGTGGGCCGCCAGGTCCCGCAATTTCCCGAGCAGTTCAGCATTTTTCTTTCTGAACGTCTGCTTGTCATTCCACTTGCGGCGGATTTCGGCCATGAGTTCCTCGGCGGACACATCGCGCAGGTCACCCACCGGCGTTTCCCCGATAGAGGATAAAAAGCGGTCAATCTTCGGGTCATAGGAAATGCCCAGCATGGGTACCCCCATAACGCCGGCAAAAATCAGCGCATGCAGGCGGATACCCAGCATCAGGTCCATATTCCCCACCAGTGATAAAAACTCACTCGTGGTGTATTCGTCCTTCAGCACCGTGCATTCCTCATGGGTCAGTGCCGCAATGCTTTCTGCCGCCCGCACATCATCGGGGAACTGCATGGGAATGAACACCACACGGGCGCCCAGTTCCCGGACGACCATATCCGACACCTGCGCCAGCACTTCCTTATAGTGCCGCCAGCCCTGCCACTCGCGGACGGAGATACCGAGCACCGGTTTGGCGCCATCGGCATGATAGGCCTTGAAGATAGCCCGGCCCACTTCTTTATCCACGGGATGGATAGCCAGCACCGGGTCAGCCGTACAGCTGACCGGCGGCTTTTTGATACCCAGACGGGCCAGCTCCTGCAGCGAGCCCTGGTCGCGGACCGTAATCAGGTCCACATGATTGCCCATATAGCACATGGCCTTTTCGGCCACCTTGCCGATAATCGGACCGATACCCTGTGCATAAAGCATCACCTTGGTACCCAGCAGACGGGCCAGCATGATGATGAACATGTAATAATAAAGACTGCGGCGGCTGGTAACATTCTGTAAAAGACTGCCGCCACCGCTAATCAAAAGGTCGGCGCGACGCAGTTCCCGTATGATAGCCGGAAAGCTCAGCCAGGATATGGCGTCCACCCCGTGGCGCTGCCGTGTATCCTGCGGGTCAGCAGAAATCACCGTAATATTAAGTTTGGGGTCAAGGTCACCCAAAACCTCCAGCATGGCAGCCAGCATGGCCTCATCACCGGCGTTCTTGGAGCCATAGTAACCCGATACGACGATTCTACTCATTACGCTGCTTTACGCTCCTTTGCTCGTGAAATAACAGTCTGCCACAGCTGTATCAGCATCATGGCAATTGCACCAATACCTGCCCCTAAGACTATGCCGCCAATGCCGCGCATAAAGGACATATAGAACGGCGTGCGCATGTGGGCAAATGTTTCTACCATTGACCCCTGACCAATAGTGGCAATCAGCACGAGGCCGAAGAACACCATCGTGGGCCACTTGCGCCAGAAGGCCATTACTGCCAGCAGAAAAGCCGGGTGCCCAATCAACAATTCCTTAGTACGGGGACGGGCATAGAAGGCCTGTTCCAAAAAGGCGCGGAACTGCAATTCCGTTGCCGATACAGGCATACCGGAAGTATGACCGCTGCGGGCCACAAAGACCACGCCGGCCACCAGCACAGCAAACATCAGGAAGAGTGTCTTAATCTTCACCGGCATATCCATGATTTTCTGCAGCTGGTTCATTACACCGTCCGTATCGTCCATACGGCCGTCAAAGACGTCATAGCGTTGCAGGAAAGCAATGGCCACAAGTACCAGCGGCAGCACAAAGGTCAGTTTTATACCGCGGAAAATCTGGAATTCCAGCAGATATTCCGTATCAGCCAGCGAACCGGACAGATAGAAAGCACCAATATAGGACAACGCGCCCGTAACGAACAGGGCCAGAACACCCGTAACGAGCATTTTGCCAAAGCCCATGGTCACCTTATCGCGAAGGTAACGGATTCTGTCCAACTGGTAGATAACCGCCAGCGTCGGGAAAATATTGGCACTGGCCAGGGCTGCCAGCACGCGGATTTTGGCCCCGTTGCCCATCAGTACCGGCACAGCCGCCAACATCGTAAATACTGCCCACAAGAGCCACTGTTTTTTCACCGAAATATTCAGCGCCGGAATAACAAGACTCAGGTACAGCACCACGGCAGCAGCCACACCGGCCATTACGATAGCGCGGATAAAGCCTGCCGGATAGAAGGAGGCAAAAGTGCCCACTGCCAGCTCATTATCCATCGTATAGCCATGCGCCGCCAGAGCATCATGCGTATCTTTGAAATACTTCATGTTGGTTTCCAGCAGCGTCATATTGGGTGCCGGCTTTTCGTAAATCCGCAGCAAATCAATGCGGATATTGCGTTCATCATCAGCATTGGCCCAGCGTTCCACCGCCGTTGCGATTTTCAGCTTGGGTTGCTCGTCCTTGGGAATGGTATACAGGCGGACCACATTGTTGTAGCCAATCCCCTTGGCCACTTCTTCCATGCCGTCCTGTTTGTAGAACTGCAGCTGCGTCACACCCTCAATCAGCCCCATGACGGCATTGCGTTCCTTAAGTTCTTTGATGGTGGTATCAAGCGCCTTATTGGCCCCGAGCACCTGCGAGCCGGAGAACACAAACTCCGAAATTTTTACACCTTCCAGGCGTTTAAAGACAGCCTTTACGTCTTCCGGCGTGCACTGATTATAATTGGTAGGACGTGCGATAACTGCAAAACCGGCGTCATTCACCGCTTTCATCTCATCGCGGGGCATACCGATATCCATCTTCAGGAAGGACTCATAGTGAGCCTTTACCGCCATGACTTCTTCATTGCCAACCTGCAGGAGCTGTACACGGTCGCTGCCCAAACGGCGCGGCACATCCTCCTTCAAATCCTGCCAGGTGCTGGCATCATGGCCTACGAGGTAAACTTCATTGCCCTTGATTTTGCCTTCCTGCACGAGCTGCCGCCACACGGGGTCAGACAGCGAACCGCTGTGGAAGTTAGCCAGTATCTCACTGCCGGCCACAGCCGAGGCCTTACCGTTGGCATTCAGTTTCTTAAAGGTGGTGTCATAAACAGCCAACGAAGTCACGCCAGCATCTTTAGCCATAGCCAGCACTTTTTCTGCCGGCAGGCCTTCCCTGTCAGCCAGTTCCAGCAAATCCTCATAATTGGTTGCCATGTCCACCCGGCGGCTGTTCTCTTCTACTGTATGACGTACCATGCTGATCCAGCCGGCAGCCAGCAGTCCCAGGATTATAACGAGTATAAGTCCCTTATTGTACTTAAAATCCTTCATTATCTTATTTCCACCTTATTCCACATTATCTCGCTTGGCCGTAATCACAATGGCACCATCAACCTGCTGAACATCGCTTATCTGCAATCCCATAGGCAGTCTGTTGGGCGGTGCCAACTGTATATTACCGAACATATCCCCGATTCGGGCCGTGCCGATAAGGCTGTTCTTTAAAGCCAGATGCGTCATCTGAAAATACAGCGAACCATTATCTTCAATAACATTTCCTGCCAGTTCAACGTCCACTACCCGGCCCATGATTTTCGTGTTGGCCGTGGCCAGCACCCCGTCAGGCGAGATTTTCACCTGCACGTTTTCCACCTTTTCCAGCTTTTGGACAAGGACCTCCTGCAGGTTTTCCTCGTCTACAACGCCTTTCAGGATAACTTTATCCGCGGACTGCAGTGCCACTTTGCCAGCCTGCAGCAAATCAGGGATGTTCAAGTGTAAATTTTCCCCTTCCAGGCTGAGTTCCCGGAAATATACATGTCCCACTTTGGCCTGATGGGCCACAGCATGCAGGTGCTGAACTCTCCCGAGAGCCAGCAGTATGCCCGGCCGGCTGTCAGCTGCTACCTGCGCGTCGCTGGTTGTCAGCCGCTGGTTCATACGTGTCTGCAGTGTTTCCCGGGCCAGCCAGGGCAGTACTGTCTCACTAAACACGATTATTATTATGAATAAAGCGCCTAGAATAGTCAAGCCCTTTCGCAAAATCCTCATCCCCTTCCCTAAGACACGGAAAGAGTCAGGAGCTGTTACTGCATCCTGACTCCATACGTTTCATCAAATTTCGTGATTGGCTTTCGCACTGAGGAAAGCTCTGATAAAGGGGTCGATGTCCCCATCCATCACAGCCTGTACGTTACCCGTTTCCTGGCTCGTACGATGGTCTTTGACCATGGTATATGGCTGGAATACATAGGAACGAATCTGGCTGCCCCACTCAATATTCTGCTGGTCGCCTTCCAACTTGGCCAGTTCAGCCTCTTTCTTTTCCATTTCCAGCTCAAAGAGCTTGGCCCGGAGCATTTTTAAGCACTGCTCACGATTCTGGAGCTGGGAACGCTCGTTCTGACACTGTACCACAATCCCGGTAGGTTCATGTGTCATACGCACAGCCGAAGAAGTCTTATTGATGTGCTGACCGCCGGCACCGGAGGCACGGTAGGTATCTACACGCACATCAGCCATGTTTATGTCAACTTCTACAGCGTCATCGATTTCCGGCATGATATCACAGGCCGAGAACGACGTATGACGGCGGGCATTGGCATCAAACGGGGAAATACGCACCAAACGGTGTACGCCCTTCTCCGATTTCAGGAAACCATACGCATTGTGTCCCTTGATAAAGAGCGTAGCGGATTTAACGCCAGCCTCATCACCGGGGAGCAAATCGGCCGTCTCCACAGTAAAGCCGTGGCGTTCAGCCCAGCGGCCGTACATGCGCAGCAACATCTGCGTCCAGTCCTGCGCCTCCGTACCGCCGGCACCGGCATGCAGCGTCAGAATGGCATTGTTGCCATCGTAGGGGCCGGAGAGCAGCACTTCCAGCTGCAGGGCCTCCAGTCCTTCGGCTACTTCGGCCAGTTCAGCTTTCACATCATCTTCCAGACTGGGGTCATCTTCTTCGAGCCCCATTTCCAGCAAGGTTTCTGCGTCCTCATGTTTGGCCACCAGCGCCTTGTATTTATCAACGCCGGATTTTAAATCAGCCAGTTCCTGGTTAATCTTTTGGGCGGCCTCAGCGTCATCCCAAAAGGTGGGTTCGCCCATCTTATATTCCAGCTCTGCGATTTTTTCTTCCTTGACAGGAATTTCCAGGGATTCACCCATGTGCTGGAGTTTTTCCCGCAGTTCACCGAGCTGTGGTTTTAAATCTTCAAGCATTTTTCCTTTTACACCTCTAATAATATCAATGCCGCCCACAACAATTCTTGTATTTCTTGCCGCTGCCGCAGGGACAGGGGTCATTGCGGCCAATTTTTTCCGCAGCCTGCGCCTTTTTCGCCGTAGCGGTGCTGACTTCATCACCGTGGCTGGCCTGAGCGCTGCTCAAATG
>NZ_CAJODG010000035.1 GCF_905233635.1 Selenomonas sp. AE3005
CCCAATAGGAAAATTAGCAAAAATAATAGCATAAAAAGTCCATAATGAGCATATCTTTGTATACGGGTAAAATTTACCGAGAACTTTTTGACACATACGAAAAATGAACCCACCTTGCATTTTTTTGACCGCCTTGTTATAATACAAATAAGGTGTTTGTGAGTCGTGTCCTGCACCACTGGCCGCTGTTTCCCCAGCGGCCTTTTATTTTTTCATAAACAAATCCGAAACTGGTTGCGTATTTCATTCATCCGCACCGGTTTCTTTTTTTATCCAATAATTCACGCGAATTTTATCGCCTGGATGGATGGTGTACCCTTGTTCCACTACCCAGGGGTTGAGTTCTTTTATGCCTTCTACAAATTCAGGCAGATAACGCCGGCCGCCCGTATTTAAAGGCAAGTACATTTCCCCAATACTCCAGATAGAATCCCCCGGCTGTACCGTGTAAACTGTCTCCACTCTTACTTGGTCACCATCGTAGAATCCCGCAAAGACCACCGCAGCCCCTACAAGTGCTGTGCCGGCTAAAAACCTTTTGATAGCCAACTCAATGCCACGCTTACGCGCTCTGGCCTCGGCTATCTGTTCCTCAAAATCAACCATTCTCGTGTAACTCCTTCTCGATATCAAAAGTGCTCTTCCCAAGAATCACACCGATTAGTTTAGCATCTGACTGTGCTTTTAATCGCAATTCCGCAGCATGACTCTTATCCCTGGTATATTTAACAGCTCGTTGGTAAAGCCCCTCTGCCCGTTCAACAACGCGCTGGGCGTCCTGCTCTGTCATTCAACTGCCTCCTCCCTGTTTAATGCCTCCAAAATCTCCGGCTTGCTAAGCCCGGTCAGCTTGGCAAAGGCTTTCAGGTAGCAGCACCCACGCCGGGGAGTTATAAATCCCTGCTTTTCGGTGTAGGCATTTACCTTGGCCACAATACTGCCAGCCCGTGCCCGCTTATAGCCGGTTACCGTCATTACATCTGCTATGCTAAGCAGTACCGTGCTCTTAAACATCTTTAGCCACCTCCCTTATTTCATATTTAGTCATGGTGGTTCACTCCTTTCGTGCTATAATCTCCTATAAAAGGAGGTTTTATTATGGGATACACCCGTGCTGATTGTGAACGACTTGTTCGCCTTGCAGACAAAGATGGACGAATTACTTACGCACAAATTCAAAAGGAATTTCCTAAGTTTTCCAATTCATCAATTTATGATTGGATAGGTGATTCATTCCATCGTAAATCCAAATGGGATTTTGACCCTCGAGCACTACGCGAGAATGGCTGGTCAAACGTAATGCTGTTTTGGGATACCTGCCCAGACGATTATGTAGAAGGCTATCAGTTCAAACCAACAGACACATTTCATTTATCCGTTCCTGGTTCCAATCTTCTTTATCAGCTAAAAAAAGAAGACCATCAAACCAGACTCACCCGTATCGGGCTACTACTTTCTGGCATTGCCGCTATCACTGGTATATTAGCTTTGATACGTTGATGATTGTACAAACTATTGCAATCGTTATCACAATCACATCAAAAATCATTAATCCCCCCGGATGTTGAAACGCCCAATGGTCAACATCCCAGAGAAGCTCTGCCCACCAGCGGGGCTTTTTCTTTTGCTCGTACATCATGTTTCCTCCTTCCCTATCTCTTTTTCCTTTTGGCACATCGCCCCCACCGGACAAATCTCCCGGCAGTAAGCCTGCAAAAGCTCCGGTGCATCGTATTCCTTGGCCATGATGAGCAATTCATCACGGTGCGGCTGGCGAAGACCTCGCTCAATTTGATAAAGCCTTGTGGAGCTTATCCCAACAATATTCTCTGCGCTGGCCCGTGATTCAAAATCCGTATCCCGCGCAGCCGCCCGCATCCGGGCTTGGTAAAAAATGTTGTCTGTATCTCCGACACCTCTTGGCACGATTGAAAAACCTCCTTTTTTATTCCTGCGTATCGGCACAGGAATATATCCTCACCTCCGTGCTATAATCGCCTTGAAAGGAGGTGATAGAAATGCATCATGTTGATTTTTAGGCACTCCCCACCATCTTCATAGCGGCCGCCGTGGCCATCCCCTTCTTTACGCCGAAAAGCTCTGCGATTACATCCGCAGTCTCGGACAAATCCTTGACGGCTGTCTTAATCATCCGCGTGCGGTAATGCGGGTTCGGCGAAAGCTTCGGTGTCTGATAGCGACCTGTCTTGCGGATTTGCGGCAGCACCTCACTGGTCACCCAGTGCTTAAAAGCCTTTGCCGATGGCAACTTACTAGAAAAGATGAGGCTGTATAAGCCAGATTCGTTGATAATAATTGTGTCTTGTTTTCTCCCCAACGAATCAATGAGTCCCTGTTTTAGGGAGTCATCTGTATCGACGTAAGAAGCTAAGGCATTCAGCGGTTTGGCATATCCCAGAATCTCAGCAACATCTTTGCCAACAAACCACGGCTCCTTATCAATGGTCATCGTTCTTACCGCGCCGAATTCAGGGTTATTAAAAATTTGAATATCATTGTTCAATTTTATGCCTCCTTTACTCTCAACAAGTTTTCCTTGTTAAGGACATCAAAAAAAAGTTCTTCCATAGGTATACCACTATCCAGTTCTAGTTTTTTCATGATAACTACATTCGGCTTAGAGGTTCCTTTTTCCCACATACTCCATGCCTGTTGGGATACGCCATACGTTGTAGCCATATCAGCTTGCGAACGTTTACCTCTAAAAGCTATTAACTTTTCTCGTTTCATATTCTCACCTCCTAACAAGTACCGCTTGTAAATATATAATACAAGCTAGCCTTGTTAATGTCAAGCATTATTTTACAAGTTTAGCTTTGTTTATTTATACAAGTAATAATTGTAGAATCTATATTATAGATAGGAGTGATTGTTATGTTCTCATATAGACTTAAAGAATTACGAAATAAAAAAAACGGGCTTACGCAAGCAAAGCTTGCCGAAGTAATGAATGTGTCTCAACAAGCTGTTGGCCTTTGGGAACGTGGCAAAAATATGCCTTCTCATGAATTGGTCGCAAAACTCGCCAGCTTCTTCAACGTCTCGGTAGACTACCTCCTCGGCCGCACCGACGAGCCGCAGGGCACAGGCTTCCAGAAGGGTCTGCTGGGCGATATCAACGGTGACTCACCACTTGCGCAGAAGGCAAGGGAAGATAATAAGGAATCACCGCGTATTGAAAAAGCACTTCAAGAATACCGTGATATATTGTCAAATCATGATGGGCATGTTGCGTGCAAGCAGATGAAAGCCTTTTATAAAAAGCACTTAAATGATAATGAGTTTTTTGAAGCATTAGCAAAGCATACACCGATGGATGGCGGTCTAACACGTAGAGAACGAAATATGTTAGCACATTATCGAATTGTTGACGAAGACACAAAAGCAAAAATAGAAGAAAGAACTAAAGAATTAGTTATGCTGTATATGTTTGATGAAAATAATAACGCTTGATGCCTACCGCAACGCCCCAGCCGACAAAAAGACGATTGTAAACCTCACGCTCGGGCTGAAATGAGCAATAAAAAAAGCCCCCACCTGGGGGCGGCAATAAGAACATGTATCTTTGATGATCCACCATTCTAAATGGCTATTTACGTTGTATCGCCTGCTATTGTCACTGCTGGGTATCCTCGGAGTTCCAACAGTGACTAAAGCTTGTTCTCTGAAAATTACATATTTACATTCGCTTGTGCGTAAACTATAATTTAGCTAAAGGGGTGATTCTATGTCATTTATTGAAAATATCGGCAGAAACGCCTTCAAAATCATTACTAAGCTAGAAGATGATTTTGAAAAAGAACAACGTGCAGCTCGGGATAGCATAGAATCCTCCAGAAAGGATTTTGAAAAATGGAAAAATCTCGGAACTGTAAAATGGAACCCGAACAAAAACAAACCCTCATAGATATTCTATACAAAGATGAGTATCGAATTGACTCATATATGGCGCAATTGCTCGACGGAGCCCTGCGAAGTGTAAAACAACAAGAAAACACCTCGCAGGGCTCTTCTCATTCTTTTGATGTTAATTTCAAAATGCTAAAGTACCAAAAGAACAACAAAAACCTCACTACGGCCTTGAATGAATACAGCATCGACCCGCATGATCATAATGTAATAAGCCTACTGGCGGCATTAGACTTGACACCTATTGCCGCAGCCCCTACCTCCAGCTGTATAGGTAGATTGGTTCACCTGCAAGCAACCTTGTCCATTAGAGACTTTCGGCTGTTTGAAAATCTCATCCCCTCCTTCACTAACAACTCGAAAGCCCTAAACCTTGGGCATGAAAAGAAGGATATGAAAAATGTAAAAGCCATTTGGGATGTATTGAAAAATGTAATTCCCTTAAATATCGAGGCTGAATGCCAGCTGAGCGATACAACCATCATAAGAGGCATGCTGAAAAGCGAATATATGGTTACGGATTATCGCGATATCCTATCCCTTTACAATGGTGCATTACCGGGGATTTGGAATATTATTGGCATAATGGATAGCACCAGCAGAATCTGCACAGCACCATCAAGCGCAGGGATTCGTTCAGCACTTGATGGCATGACATCTGCTGCTACAATGCTTTACAAGGCCGATTCATCCGAATTTACCATCAGCCCAATTATCATTTACCGAGAACTCAATAAATGACAGTTTAGAATCTCCGCGATACTTGCATAAATATGAACCTCGCAATCTGCCTAGGTAACCTCGCAAAATAAAAAAGCCGCCCCGAGGATGGGACGGCTGGAGAATGTACAATATGGATAACGAAACAAGAGAAAACATCAGCAACTTTTTAAGAGAATACAAACGAGCTATGCAGGAATTTCAAGACTCGCCACAAGCCGAAGCCATCGTGCAGACTTTGAAAGCAGTCAACGACTTCAACACGCAACTTGCCACAAGCCTTGAAGAAAGCGGATTGCTGGAAGTCATGAGAGACTTTTCAGCGAGCCTTGAAAAGATACGCCCTGCCCTTGAATACTTAAGCCAATACGAACCTGCGCTATATGAGCAGGTGGATGACGTGCTGGCGCAGGTCGAGCCGGATGAAGAACCGCTGACCGTGTGGGAGCAAATAAACGCACTAAGCATGGAGGAATTGCAGGAATTAGCATTTGCACTAGGCATTATTAAACCCTTCTGCAAAGAGAGTGCCGAACTTATTGATTTAATCATTTCTCTTATTGGATTTCTTTATTTCTTCAAGAAGTTCGCAAGAAAAGATAATCATGCACAATGAATAGAAAACAGTCCACTCCACATCGGTGGTCTTTTGGCATAAAGCAACTATCATTGCAATTACGAGGCAAATTTGTATAAAAAGCCTTACAGTCATGCGGCATACCTCCTTTGCTCCATTATACCACAAAAGCCGCCCCGAAGGGCGGTAAGGGAAGGACGTTGTTATATGCGCAATGGGCAAAAGTAAAAGATAAAATGCAGGTGGTAAAGTCTGTGCCTTTAGAGGTTGTAAAAGAAGTAGCAACTAACGCCGTACAGAATCTTCTTGGCCTTCCGTAAGGTATGTTTCCTGCTTTATCAGCTTATGTGTCCACTCAAAGACACTATCCACCAACACCAGAGGTGTATTGTGTTTGCGCAATACCGCTAAAACATCACGTGCAGTACTGGCAGGATCATATGGTTTTTCCATCAGTCAGCCCTCACTTTCTGCAATGTATTCACCTATATTATACCATTTTATTGCAAAAATATCACAAAAACCGCCCCGTAATGGGACGGCTCAAAGGAAATTTTATCCATGCGGACTGTCAAATTTAGTAGCCTTGAATAAGTCTGCTGTCGGCCAATACCTTTGTCCTAACTTTATTGCGGCCGTAAGGGCCAGTGAGCCTATGGCTGCAATGCCTAGTCCTAAAATCATCAGAAGGATAGCCAATAATCGAGCAAAATAACGAATAAAGAATGTCATTAAATCGCCTCCGGTATACAGAAAGGATTGATGAACAATGGATAATTCTACTTTATTGGGGTTAGCAAGTCTAACGACCAGCGTGCTACCAGAACCTGCTAAGGCGGCTATTGCCAATCAGGTGAAGATAGGGGTGGCTACGGCTGCAGAATTACTTGCCAAGCCGCTTAACTATTTGGCCAAGTATAAGCTGGATAGCGAGAAAAATACCATGGCGCTAAAGGAAGAAGTCATCCAAAAAGCGGCTGATATTCCTGAAGGCTGTCAGCAGGAACCTGACAAACGCATAACTATCCCTGCCTTAGAAGCCAACGCCTATACCGATGATGAAACATTGCGTAGCATGTTTGCCAATGTTATCGCCAAATCAATGGACAAGAGATACCTTGGCGCAAGCCATCCGGCCTTCGTCAATATTATACAACAACTGCGACCAGAAGAGGCATTGCTGCTGAAAACCACCCCCATACTAAAAGGCAACTCAGCCGTCTGTGCTATTCGCTTACAGAAAAAATCTATACCTCCATCAGAGTATGGAGACGCTGCAATCCTTAGAGAATACAAAGAGGGTATAGATGTATATCCCTACTATCTACCGCAATACAACATATCTCCAGATGAAATAGGTTTATATATAGATAATATCATAAGACTAAATCTTATTGAATGCCCTAGTGATAAACATTTTACTGATATCAATTGGTACCGCATGTACTATGACGATGAATTCATGCAGGAATTGCGGAATAAAATAGAAATCAGGGATGGGTATGAATTAGTGCAGATACCTAAAGTATTCGCCCCCACATCTTTTGGCAAGAAATTCTATGAAGTATGCGTGGAATAGCAAAAGCAATAAAAAGGGCCGCCCCCGAAGGGCGGCCAGAGTCAAACAAGATTCAGTTCTCGGCGAATAGCGTTCTGCAGGACATTGGAGAAGTTCAGATTGTGCTCCTTTGCCAGCACATCCATCCATGCGGGGATTGTTAATGTCTTTTTAACAGCATGGCTGTCTGTGCGCTTCAGGTAAGCAACCTCGTCATACTCAATAAGAGACACAAAATCACGGCCCTCAACTTTTATATCTGCCGGACTGGACGGATCAGGCGCCTTCTCTTTATCCTCTTTGAGCGTGTACAGGTAAATTCCCAGCGCATCCTCCGCCATTTCAATGGCTTCAGCCAATGTATCACCTTCTGTTACACACCCCAGCAAATCAGGAAAATCTACGGAGAATCCTCCATCTTCTTCAGGATGGAACACTGCTGGATAAAATAATTTTTCCATATCATAACCCCCTATGGGGGCAGGGATTTTATTTAATCCCTGCCTGCTTCAAAATACTGTTGAATGTTCCCGGCTTCATGTCTTTGTTATGCATCGGGATAACTGGACGCCCCGGCTTTGTGGGATGCTTTAGGATATGATGTGAACCTCGTACCCTTTCGACCTGCCATCCGTCTGCTTCAAGAATCTTTAGTAGGTCTTTTGGCTTCATGTTATCCCCCTTTCCTTGATTATATCATAACACATATTAACACGTATTGCAAGTGTTAACACGTGTTAAATCAACATAAAAAAAAGACGCCCCAAAGGACGGCTGTACGAAAGGAAGGATTCCCATGTTCAAGAAAATAGCTTTGGCCACGCTGGCCGCTGTCTGTGTATCAATAGCTACCCCTGCCCTGGCATCTGACTACCTTGGCAACCCGAAGTCGATGAAGTTCCACTACTCCAACTGCTCCACGATAAAGCATCCGGAAAGGTTCGTTGAGTTCAGCACCCGTGACGATGCCATTGCCGCAGGATACGTGCCGTGCAAGCGGTGCAATCCATAGCACAAAATGAAACACTTTACGATGCCGATAACAACGCTCGATACTGCGTACATTGTGGATCACCTACTACTTACCTGCAACAGGGTATTCTAGAACCGTGGACTAAAGTCGCCAACGATAAATATTCCAACATTTTTCTGAGGAAATGCCCTTTTAGGCTTTTGACTAAACAAGGCGTTTGGGTTCCATGAGCTGAAGATAAGCAAAACTACCAAGATGGTACTTCTGACTGACTCCACGACATCGACTACCGCTTGATGGAGCAGTTCCATATAAAGCTGAAACGGGCATAAAAATAAGCCGCCTCTATGGGCGGCTATCTATAATAAAAATTATTATAGATTAACTACAACATTTGTATCAACTTTTATATTGGTATGCCAAAAATTAAATTCATTTAATTTTTTTGTTACTCCATCATATACATTTGCATTTCCCTCTGGGTCACGCAGTGTAATAATCAAACAGAATTCCTGACTTAGCTCATAATTCTGTGCTTGCGATTTTAATTCTGAGTAATTTCTATATGTTCCATCTAAGTATAAAAACCAGTTTTTATCAGCAGTTAGATATTTTTCTCTATTCCCATCAGTAACTTCCGATAAATCAACCGCATATTTTTTTACAGGATAGTATTTATCTCCATACTGTATCAACAAACGCTCCATTTTAGCAAATTCATTCTGATTATTGCTAGCTTGTTTTCGTTTGCTATAAAATGATTCTAACAAAACATTTTGAGCCCCAGCCTTTCCTACCGGATTTAAGATAGTCCGTCTTGTCGTGTCTCGGTCATTCTTTTTATCATATGAGCCAAACTTGATATTCATATTAGACTGGCAATATTCAAAACCTTGCGATGACTCCAAAACAGAATCATAAACCAATGTAGCAATTACTTGCCCTTGATAATATCCACCTTTAATTAAGCAATCTGGCATAGGAAAATCCTTAATATCAATATATTGTCCCTTTACCAATGTATCTCTTAAAATAAGTGTTACTTCATTTGGGGAATTATAAAGTATTTCTGTAGAAGAAGATGGCTTTCCAAATCCCGTATACTTAGTTCTCTCATTAACCGGCATGTTGATTTCCGAAGGATAATTGCATGAATGAATCAATAACCCCTTTATCAGCAATGGGTCAAAATCTTCTTTTATGTCATAACTTAACTCCGCTGCAAGCGCGGCAATCCTAGGTGTTGAAAAGCTTGTACCAGATGAATATACTGCCGTTCCCCCCATTCCTATTGTAAGATTGCCAGTTTCTTTTACGTTTCCATGTTCATCTATAGAAACATTTCCACCAAAATGAACCAAGTCTGGTTTCACAATATACGCAGGGCCTGGTCCAATTCTTGAAAACGGAGACGGATTATTTATTAAACCGACATCTTTTTCCCCGGATGATTGTGCCAAGGATCCTACCACCAAAGATCTAACTGAATCAGCGCCCTCATGAAGCTTTCCTATAGGGTTCCCTTTTGCAAAATTAGTACAATTCCCTGCAGATTTACAAATCAAAACATTACATTCATCTTGCAAACTATCTAGAGCAATTGCAAAATCCGAAAATTTATCAGGATTTATTTCTCTTATAATACTAACAGACAAATTCCATATTTTGATTGTATCACAATTATTTCTAACAACCTCTTGTATATTAGCTATCAAATCATCTTCATAAAAAGATTCCTTTTTTGTATCCGGAAATATCGTCGCATCAAAAACTTTCACATGTTTATTTCCAACCAATGTCTTTTTCTCAAGTAAATCACCATATGTAATTATACTCGCAACCTTAGTTCCATGGCTTGGCGTGATAACATTATCAGGATAAGGAGAATACTGTCCAACAATCCAAGGTTCCAAATATTCATTCGTTTCAATGCCGTTGTCTAAAACACCAACAATTGCGTACGAATCATTATTTTGAGGAAATATCACTGGAATGTTCTGATTAACGTTCAAGCTATCAAGCTCTAAAAAAACCTTTGGCATCGGTACGATTTCCTCTGTTAAATCAAATATTTCCGATTTCAACAAAGTATCAATAGTCAAAGAGTCAACTTGTATCAGCTTAAATATTTCTAATTCTGGTGTATATTTTGTTTTTTTGTATTCAATTTTATTTTTCTTTAGGAATAATTCAAATCTCCTCAAGAAAGCTTTATTTAACGAATAATCTTGAAAATTTAATAACTTAACTTTATAACTATCAAATTTTGACGAACGAATGATTTTAGGTTTAAATGCTCCAATACCTTCAATACAAGATATCTCATATGCATACTTTTGGGGTTGTGACAAACGCTCGCGTATTTCCATAGCCGTCCTAGAATTATTTATCATAATTCTTAGTGTTCGCTCATCGTTCAAACCAATTACATTATTTTTTCCTTCACTAGAAAACAATGTGTTTATCTTGCCTCTGTGGCTCTTGGCTAATGCGTCTGGATTTAGCTTCGCAACCATAACAGTTGGCACATTATCATCTTTCCAATGAATATTTTTTATGATATTATCAAATTCAGCAGACAGTTTTTCAGTTCGTTCTATTAGTCCTTCATCAGACAATACAAAAGAAGGAAGTTTATTCCCACCGCCTCCTTCAACCCGCATATTATCTTCTTCTCTTTTTGAGAAAAACTTAATTGGTAATTTCTCCATTATTCTCGCCCCTTATCTGCTTCGAAATAAACTGAACTCTTCTTAATGGAAATCCATAGCCTTGTAATTCCCTGTGGGTCATGTCGTTTCGAAGTAAAAAAGCAATAAATTCATCGTCATTAGTATTGTTATGATGCAAAAAGAAATACGTTTCTCTATAGATATCCAATAACTGTAATTTCTCTTTTTCGTGAACTATTGCCTCCATTATACAATTTGTGATTACAGTTTTGATATCAGAATAACTCATTCCAAGCATTGTACGAGCTAGATTTCGCATTTTTTTTTCATTATCTATTACATCATTATTTTGCTTTTTAAGCAAAACTTTTAAGTATTGATAAATATCAGATTCTGTAGGTTTATCAATAAGTAAAACTCTACTAAACCTCCTCCATACAGCAGGATCAAGCAATTCATGATGATTTGTTGCTGCAACAATAATACTATTAGGGCTAAACATATCAATGTTTTGAAGCAAACTATTCACTACTCGCTTTAGTTCACCCATCTCATTCTTATCGTCTCTCACTTTTGCTATAACATCGAATTCATCTAAAAACAAAACACATTCATGCCTAGATGCAAAATCAAATATCTTCCTTATATTTTTAGCTGTACTGCCTAATAAAGAAGAAATCAAACCATCCAGCCTAGCAGTAACTAGTGGTAATCCTGTTTGCATAGCAACATAACTGGCAATAGTAGTCTTCCCGCAACCCGGCGGGCCATATAAAAGAAGACTTTTAGGACTATCTATTCCCGCAGCCATTATTTCATCGCGTCTAGAATATATTGTAACAAAATCTTTCAACTCTTTTTCGATCCTATCATTCAGTTGCAGCGTAGTTACATCAATAACTGGCGTGCAAACATCCACTATTTCCAGCCTGCTTTCGTTATCCACAGGTTTTGATGATAGTGAATCTAAGGAAGTCATACCTATTCTCTTATTAGTAAGGATTTTCGATATTCTATTCCCAAGTTGTGCATCCCCGCTTTGAATCAAATTCCCAGCTAATGTTTTTGCGTAATTATATACTTTTTCACGATCACCAACTAATCCTCCCTCTATTATCTTTAATATTTCTGTATACATAAACACTCCTCCTACCTTCTACCCTAAATATAGCACGTCAGTTATCATTAGTCAATATTTTGTTATCATGCATGTATATATTGTTATCATATTTTAATATAACGTTATCAACACAGGCTATATCATCCCTTCAAAAGCTTTATTCACATGTAAAAAGCCGTCCCTTGGGACGGCTATCTATCAATAATGCCCTTTGCACTGGGCAATCTCTATGGTGTTTTCTTTTACGCGGTATACCAGCCTGTTTTCATCATCAATTCGCCGGCTGAGCCAGCCCTGCAAATTATGCTTGAGTGGTTCTGGCTTACCGATACCTTCCAGTACACCATCGCGCTCTACGCTCTTTATCAGAGCGTTTATCCGTTTTACAGTCTTCTTGTCTTCCAGCTGCCAGTCAAGATATTCCTGCCACGCACGACCAGACCATTTTTTACACATCAATGAGCTCGTGCTCCTCTCCGCCGCCTGCCTCCAGTTCTGCTATGGATTCGGCAAGATATGCCTGGTTCTTTTTGCTATAGAACGGGTCAGCGGTTATCGGGAAAGGAATCGAGCGTGTCCGTACCATTGCCTTCAGGAACATAGTGTAAGCGGTTGAAAGAGTCAGCCCCATTTCGGCGCATAATGCTTCTGCCTGCTCTTTAAGCATGGGGTCAACCCGCATTGTAAGTGTAGTTGCTTTCATAGTAGCCCCCTCCTTTTAAGCTAATTATACTACATAAGCACTTACAATGTAAATACATATTATCACCTCTAAAAATAATTCCGGTGTATCGGCACAGGAATAAAATACTTGCACTCTGCTATACTCAATCACAAAGGAGCGTGATATAGCATGAGCGCATATAAAGATATGGAGCGCGGCACCTGGTACTGCCGTTTCCGCTATACCGACTATACCGGAGAAAAGCATGAGACCACAAAGCGTGGCTTTAAGACCAAGAAGGCCGCCCTCCAGTACGAAACTGAATTCAAGGCACAATCCGGTGATACTGCCAAGCTGACCATGAATGCCCTGTGTGACGCCTATCTGAAGGATAGGAAGGTTAATCTAAAAGCCAGCACATACAGGGGAACGGAAAAAATCATCAATTCTCATATCCGCACGGCTTTCGGCCGGCGCCCGGTCAATGAGATAAGCAAGCTGGACATTCGGCAATGGCAAAATGACCTGTTACAGAAGCAGGCGTATAATAACCGCCCTTATGCCCCCAGCACGCTGCGGCAGATAAACATTCAGCTGAACGCGGTCTTTAACTATGCCGTAAAATATTATGACCTCGCCAAGAATCCTACCAAGGCGGTGGATACCATCGGTAAAAGGCAAAAGCGGCAGGCTTTTTTGTCACTGGAATAATTTTCCCAGGTTATCCCCCAGGTAGACAAGCCGGATCTGAAACTTGCCTACTTACTGCTGTTTTACAGCGGAATGCGTATTGGTGAATTGCTGGCACTCTCCCCTGCTGATTTCGATTTTTCGGCCGGCACCATCAATATCAGCAAAAGCGTTATGATGTCCACGGGTAAGGTAACCACGCCCAAAACGCCGTACAGTGTCCGTGTGGTGTCTATGCCGCCCGCCCTGATGAAAGAGGTGCAGGACTATATAAACCACTTTATGGAGCCGCCTGAGCGGATTTTCACATACTCACAAAAAGTATATCGTGACTATCTGAAACGATATGCCATAAAAGCAGGTGTGCCGCCCATCCATGTTCATGACCTGCGACATTCTCATGCCAGCTACCTCATCCATAACAATGTTCCCGTTACCACCATAAGCCGGCGTCTGGGGCACGCCAACGCCAGTGTTACCCTATCGGTATATTCCCATATGTACGAGGAATCTGCCGGTGATGTTGCGGTCATGCTCGAAAAAGCATTTATTTTGTGGTCAAAACGTGGTCACAGAAGGAAAATAAAAATCAGAGTTCCTTATAAATAAAGGGCTGACGAGAAAAGTAATAGAATATCACATATATTAAAAGCCCTGGGCTGCCCCCAAGGCTTTTTCTTTAGACTATATTCTCCACCACATTCAACACAAACTTCTGACAGGCTGTGGCTGTTTCCGGCTGGAATTCCTCATCGCTGAATTCCGTATTTGATATGATGCGGATTCCTAAGAAGGGAACATCATATTGCCGGCAAATCAGAGCGGCAGAATGAACTTCCATTTCTTCACAGGACGAGCCGAAACTTTCATGAAAATACAGCAGCCGTTCCTGCTGACGGTTCCATGTGTTGCAGCTGGCAATACAACCATCAACCACGCGCCCACGGGTATAACCTGTTGCAGCCTTATGGGCTGCCGCCAACAGCGCCTCATCCCCGGAAGCATATACGGCCTGCGACGCAAAAGTCCCGGTATGCTGGTCATAGGCAAAAGCCCCCATAAGTTCCATGTGCCGCCAATCAGCTTTCTCTTCCTTAACCGTGCGGTAAGAGCTGGCATCAAAGGATTTTTTGCCCAATACAATATCAAAGGCCTGCAAAGCCGGGTCATGACCGCCTGCCGTTCCCTGACTGATTACGGCGTCCGGCTGAAAATGCTCAATGCCCAAAACCGTGGCAGCAGCGGCATTTGCCGCGCCGATAGAGGTTACCGCCACCACCAGCGGTATATCTTTATACATGCCTTCGACGAAGCGCCAGCTGCCAAACATTGATTCCCGAGGCTGCGCCAGCGAGGTTATCAATAGCTCCGTTTCCAAATCCATGGCGCCTTCTATCATGACTTTTTTCTTGTTCACATTTTCCTCCCGTCACGCTCTATAGGCTTATTCTTTTGACGTTGCGATAATCCATGGCTGATAACGTTCCTTTTCCGGCAACATGGAATGGTCAAACCACATGGAGAAGAATTTTTCGGCATTCCCGACTGTATAACCGTCCTGCTGATGGTCGCAGGTGTCATAGGGGTCAACAAACATGAGCACATCATCCAATGTCGATTTCGTTCCCATGTTATCATAGCCGATAATCACGCGCCAGTGTCCGCCCCACTCCACATTTTCTACCAGCACCGGCTGTCCATGCGACAATGGTTCCAACAAAAACGCCCTAAAGTCAGCGAAACTATTAAACTTGTCAGACTGCAAACCGCTTTTGACATTCCAGCCTATCCCTTTAAAAAATTCCACCATATTCCCCAAACTTGTGCCAATGGGATAGCCCTGCGTCTTCATTCCTTTGGTCAAAGACATTTCATCATAATTTTTATTGCCATACCAGTAGAGCACCGTCAGGGCAGCAGCCGGGCCACAGGTATATTCCCTGCTCTGCTGGTAAGTCGGATAATGGGTCAGCATGACCCGGCGTCCGGGAATACTCTTCATTTCAAACAAGTCCAGATGTTTAAAGTACGGCGACTTCTTATGATTGATTTCCGCCGGTGCCGAAGAAGCCCCCTCGGTTTTGATATCCAAACCTGCCGGATATGGAATTACCCTTACCGTATTTGTCTCAGCAGCTGAAGCTGTACCCATACTCAAGGCCCCTGTCAACAGAACTATGGCCACAGCCTTTTGCCAAAACTTTTTTCGCATACATTCCCACTCCAATCTAAAATTTAAACGCCTACAATAATTTAGATTATTCTCCAAAGATCATGTTTATTCCTTCAAAAACCATATCTTGACAAATATGCAGTCATCCTTCACTATTACTGTTAGAGGGGAGTTGTTCATCTATATGGAAATCTTACGCTACGTAGTAAATATTATTTGCTTTATCGCCTTATTCATTACGCTGGAAATCGTTTGGGCCAATGTAAAAAACCACTGGCAGGCCAAAAATTTGTTAGGCTGTGCCGAATACCTGCTGGGCGGTGTGGCTGTGCTGGTCGTTCTCATCGCCATCAGTGACGCCTTGAACAGCATGCTGCTCCAGTAAGCCAGACAGTAAAAGATTCGTTATACGCAAAAACGCAGGTTGTAAAACCTGCGTTTTTATCATAATTTCCTTTACCTGCAAAGCTTCCCCACTGTTGAAGGTATTGTGTGTATATAATCACTTCCCCAAGTGACATGGATTATTATACGATTAGCTGATGTAAAATAAAATAATCCGAAAGTATACTATTCTTTACGAACTACCACTAAGGTGGTATATTTTTTTCTCCAACATATCCCCAACTTTTTGTGCCATGTCAGACAGCGACTGCAGGATAACATAATCCGCACCATAAATTCTTTGCGCCGGTGCTGTGACTAACGGCGTATCCAGGACGCTGTTTATAAGCGCTGCCACTTGTATGCCCTGCTGGCGAAGTTCTTTCACCGCGTCCCTGGTATCGTTCCAGGCTAATTCTCCCCCATAATTTTTCTGGGGCCTAAGACCTTGTCCCGGAATGGCACTTTCATCGCTGGGGTCAGCGTCACTCAAAATAAACAGCAGTCTTTTGCCACCTGCAGTCTGCCATAATTCCGGCAGTGCACGCAAGGCCAGGCCGTCCCTGTTCCAGCCCTGTGTCTTGTAAGCAAAAATCCCTTGCGCCGACTTTTCCCCAAAGTCCTTTAATCGGTGCAGCACCGTACAGCCATCCTGACTAAAAAAAGATACCACAGCCAAGGATATCCCCACCTGTCCTAAAGCCTCCGCCATAAGATATGCCTGACTGGCTATAATGCCTTGCCGTCCTTCCCGGGAGGCCGAACCGTCCAACAGCAGCATAACGGAAAAATCTCCCTGCAGGACAGGTTCCACGGCCGCGAATACCCGAGTATCATGCAGGATTACACCGCGCCATAACCTGTCTACAGCCAGCCTGCCGCTGCGTGCCGGCAATTTCACTGGCCGACGACACAAGAGCAAAGCATTCTGCAGACGCCTAGCTAAAGCTCGCAGTTCAGTAGCAAAGCACGCCTTATGCCGGCAATAATAATCCCTGTTTTCCTGACAAACCTCGCCTGGCTCACCAGTAAACCACAGCCCCACCTGCCGATGAAATCCCTGGCAATAACGAAACGCAATTTCTGCCCGGCGTTCCCGGGAAAAAAGCGGCTTACCATAACGCTCCGTCAGTTCCTTGTCGCCCTTGATGACCTTTCTGCCGCCCCAAAAGGCTTTTGACATGTCAGTCCCGTCGACGGCCGCCTCATTCACCAACAGCCGCTGCCAATGTTCCGGTGCCTCATTTCCCTGTGGCCAAAACTTTTTCAGCAGTTTCAGCAGCCAGGAATTGCCATAAAAATGAATTACAGTCCGTGGCTTATTATACCAATGACCGCGGAAAAACTTCCGGATAATTTCTTCCATAGCCGCAATCAGTTCTTCTGTAGACAGGCTGCCTGTAAAAACCAGTGCCTGGTAAAGCCCCTTTTCCCAAGGATTCAGTAAGCCTGCCGGCTGCGTTAAAATCTCCCGGCATCTGGCACATTTCAAGGTATGCACCAGTTCCTGCCTGAGCATTAGCTGCTGCAGGGAAATATCAACCGACGCTGATTCTGTCAAAAATTGCCGGGCATGGCGGCAGCGTAATTCTCTCAGCACTGGCCGGCAAGGCAATTCCCGTTCATAGGCCGCATTTTCCAGCCCCAGCCAAAAGAGCTCTGTAAATAGTTCACCAAAGAGAGATTTATCCAGTTTTCCATGCAGATAGGCTGTCAGCTTTTCCCTGTCATAGTGACGGCATACCAGACCGACAATGGAATTTAAATATAGGTCCGGCTCACCGTTTGACTGAAAGGCCAAAAAATCCGGCCAAAAGTCATACTGGCCAGCAGCCGCCCATACAATATTCAACGCCCTTTTCTGCCTTTGACTGTGCAGGCTTTCGTATGTCATGACGGCTCACTCCACAAACAGCTCTTTTCTCCCCCAGTCAGGGGGAACACGCAGGGCCAGCAAATCCTTCACCAATGCCAGTTCCTGAACATCAAAGCACTTCCCCGTCAAACCCATAGCCAAAGCCTCTTCTGCTGTGAGTCCCTGACGTACAAGCCGCACGGCGTCCAGCAGGCCGCGCAGGTCTACAGCCCGGCCGGAAATTTCCCTGGCCTCATATTTGGTACGCAAATCAAGGAACAAGGCGGCTAAGGTGTCGGCGGCCTCAATACGCAAATCTGCAAATTCATAGGTCAAAAGTTCCCGCAGCTCCTGCGCCCCTGGCACAGGCAGGTTAAGCACCACAAACCGGGACAACAGGGCCTCATTAAGTTCGCGTGTTCCCTCGTAGCCATAATTCATCGTCCCGATAAACCGGGCCGCAGGGTGTAAGCACAGCCGGTCATATCCCGGCACTTCGAGCTGCCGTCTGTGGTCAAGCAGGGAATGCAGTACCGCCAGCGCCTCATTTCTGGCCATGTTGATTTCGTCCAAAATACAGATTCCGCCGGCTGTTACACACTCATATACCGGCCCTGGCCGAAAACATACTGCGCCCTCCCGAAAGGTATCCATACCAATCAGATACGCCGCGTCCACATCGATATGAAAGGACACATTCCAGGCTGGCCTGCCGAGCAGCCAGGCCAGATTATCCGCCAAAATATTTTTACCCACAGCCTTAGGCCCGACCAACAGCAAGTTCGCTCCTGCCAGCAGCGCAGCTACGGCCTTGGCTAAAATATCCCGGCCAAAATACGGAAAGCGTGGCTTATTGACCGACCGCTGTCCCTGCCATGCATATTGCGCACGAAAAGCAGCAGCCGCCTTGAGCAATTCCGGACGCAGTTCCTGTTTGGCATAAAAAGAATCTATATCCTCAGCTGCCACCATTTAGCACCTCCCCACCTCTGGTAATCATATATTTAATCATTTACCGTAAACAATATTCTTCCTTGTATTATTCTCGAAGAATCGGGATTTACCTGCTGCCTATATCACAACAAACAAAAACCACGCACGAACGCGTGGCCTTGGGTGAATTTATATCAGCATATTGATAGTCTGGGCGCTTGCCTCTGCCATGGTGGGTGGCCGGTCAGGCAGCCTGCCCATTTGTTCCTTGGCCTGTTCTATAAGTTTCTTGGCCTTTTCCACTTCGGCGGCGTCACAGGCATTTTGTTTATAACCGTCCTCCAGTTCCTGCAAATCCTGCTCTAAAATAGCCAGTACCGCCTGCATATCTCCCCGGGTTGCAGCCGCCGCTATCTGCCGCCGGCGTTTATCCTCATTTATACTTACGGTGCACTTGCTCGATTCCATCGTCACCTCACCCTCATCATCAATGATAACACGCATACCCTGAAACCCCACTTCGTCTTTACGGCTGGCATAGGATTCATCTGCCGCCTGCAGCGCAGCAAACAGCTTGTCGCGGCTGTCGCTATCCGTAAGACACTTGCGTAAATACTTACCGGAAATCTGCGTCATGCCGCCACTGAATACCTGAAAATTATCCCTCAGATAATTAGTCAGTTCATTCGTATCCTTAAAGTCAGGACTTTTCCCTTGAACCGTAACATTTTGTAAATAAGCCTTAGCCAAGACAGGATTACCATTATATGGCAGCTGCATAATCTTTTCAGCATTTTCTTTGAGAATCTCCGTGACTTTAGGATCATGTACGCGCATATTGTTCAGCAAATCAGCAGAGCCATCAGCTATTTCTTTATTTTTCGGTGCCGTTTCCTTCTTTTTCTCTGCTAGTTTTTCCTGCAGGACTTTCGCCGCAGTTTTCTTTTTCCTTTGCGGTTGTTTATCCAAAAGCGCCTGCCACCAATTCTTTTGGGCGGAACGCTTCACATGCGACTGCTGTCTGCGGTTGCCGTCATTGTATTCCGAAATCCCCCAGCCACGCAGGCCGCCATCATCTTCAATGATAAAACCATGCGACTTTAACTTATGCTCCGGCGCCCGGCCGCTTTGTACATCCGTATGGGCAATGTCGTAGATAAGCGCCTCATACTCCATCCGCTTCTCGGGGTCTTGTTCCATCTGTTTAAGGATTTTGGGCGAAATCGACACATTATTCAGTCCGGTGCCGGAAAACGGCGCTGTCCCCACGCTGAACTTGAGATTCGGAAATTTTTCTGCTAAACTTTTCATAACACCAGAATCTTCCGCTTTGTCCTTGACCTGCGCTTTGGCAAAGCTGTAAGCCGCCTCCGACACGTAACTGCCGCCAACCTTCACTGGCATGATAATCTACCTCCCTGTAAATCAGACACTCCCAAGTAACTCCCTCTGTTACCTTATATATCGTTTTAATATCTTATACCTTAATAGCCACGGTGCGAACGGCTGTCTTAACAGCGTGAAATGAGGTGATTTTATGCAGAAAAACCTGCGTTACTTCCTTATTCCGGTAACGCTTATCTTCGCCATCCTTGCCCTTAACGTATTTACGGCCAAAACAGCGGTAAAAGAAAACCATGCCGCCTTCCCTAACTTCAGCACCATTGACGTAAACGGCAGATCAGCGACTAATGAAATCTTTGCCGGTAAATTCACCATTCTCGTCCTCTGGGTCACCAAAGACACACAGAGCCGCCAGCTGCTTCAAACATTGTCTGACTGGCAGAGAGAAAATCAGGACAAGCTGCAAGTTATCGGCCTTGTCGGTGACGTAAAATCAACGGATACAGCGGAAAAAATTTCCCTTGCCCGGCAAATCATGGCGGACTGCCAAGCGCCACAGCTCCTGGTCAATGACGATATGACGGCGTTCCTCAGCGGCATTAAAACCGCCCCGACTATCTGTTTTGTAAATCCATACGGCCAGCTTGTCGGTCAGCCAGTCTCCGGCTACGAAATCGACCTCATAAAAAAGGAAGTCCGCCGTCTGATGACCGCAGACTCCCCAGCAAATATTGACAAGTCACTCATTATGAAAAAACTGGCTCAGTGATAGAGCATAACCGTCAGGCAAAAGCACTGGCGGTTTTCTTTTTGCACCACAGCGGTCTCCACACTGCCCTGATACTTTTCCGCGCAACGGGTGATATTGGCAAGGCCTATGCCATGACGCTCTTTATCTTCTTTCGTCGTACAGGGAAGTCCGTCATTTTCGCTGAAAACCAGCTCACCGGTAAAATCATTTTCTATCTCGATAAAAAACAAACTGCCTTTGCTATAGGAACGCACCTCTATACCGGCAGGCGGCGGTATTTTCGCACAGGCTTCCAAAGCATTCTTTAACCCATTATTGAGAATTACGCTTATATCGTAAATATCAAAATCCCGGTCAGCAGGATAATGGAAAGCCGCCGTAAACTCCGTTCCCTGCCGTTTGGCCTGCTGACGGATTTGGTGCAGGATTATGTCCGTGATGGGATGGCCGGTTTTATCGGCAAAATCCAGCCGCCCTGTGGTCTTTTTCATCTGGGTTAAGTAATGTTCCAGTTCGCTTTGTTCGTACTGCAGATGATTATGCACATAAGCGGTCAGGCTTTCAATATGTCCCCGCAGGTCGTGCCGCAGGCCCCGCATATCGCCGTAGATATCCTGCATTTCGGCTACCTGCCGGTGA
>NZ_CAJODG010000036.1 GCF_905233635.1 Selenomonas sp. AE3005
AAAAAGTGCTGTCGAACAAATATCCTTTTTATAATCTTCGCTATCCTTTTCAAAGTAAAAGCGAAACATCGAATCATACATGCCTAATACAGCAAGAGCTACTCCAAATGAAATAATAGTATTTGATAAGTCAAAAAGACCATAATACAATGGATCTGGCATTAATCTAGTGATTACCGGCAGCATAAAAAATGGAGCAATTTTACTAATAATACTTCCAAAACCATACACCAGAAAATTTTCCATGAAAAGTTTAAATTTCCCCATAAATAAGTATATCCTATCAAATGATTATATATTACAATAAACAAGTAACTTTAGATAAAGCATCTAAGGCATATTGGTAATAATGCATAGTTTATCCCTATTTTTGCATATTTATTGGCAGGACCATAGCTGGAACCTTATCGATTAATTTTCGTTCTCATACTATATCACTACCTAATAATTTAAAATCCTATATATAATATCTGTAAAAGCTTTCTTTGTAAATATTTGTTCATAACATTTTATAATTTCATGATGTTGAAATTCATCCGGAATATTTATAATCGTGTTGTCATCAATATTTACTCCTATTTTTTCAGATTCAATTAGTTGCCATGTATCTCCTTTAATATTATTAATTAGCGGTAATCCATAAGATAAATAATCGATACTTTTTATTGTTAGGCCGACACTTATATCACTTTTCATCATATTAAAAGCATAATCACAAGGAGCAATTATACTAATCTTTTTTATTTCATCATATACAAAGCCATAAAAATATGTATGACAGCCTATAGCTTTTACTTCTCTTTCAAACTTTTTCCTACTTTCTCCACCACCAATAGCATGTAATTCGCAACGTTTTCCTTTATTTACAATTGTAGCTATTACTCTACAGATAGATGTTATATCAATGATATGATTCATAGAACCTATGTATGCAAATCGAATAACATCATCATTCTTTTTCCTATTTATAATATCAAGGACTAACTTTCTTTCATGATCACTCTGCTCTTTAAAAAGATATAATGTGGCGGTCTTTGCGGGATTCAATACGTGACTTAGCTTTTCCCTATAGAGGTTACATTCTGTAAAGACATAATCAGCATTTTTTATGGCATTGTCCCGCCATTTCATCCAATGATTCATAAATTGCTTCACAAAAGGAAATCCATTTATTCTTTTTGTAGGCATTGACTCAGGCCACATATCTATTATATCAATAATAAATATCACTTTAGGATTTCTTTTTTTATAAGAGGAACAATAATCCACCACTTTATTAGGCGGAACTAAACAATAAATAATATCTGGCTTGTATTTTTCAATATACGTCTTACTTTGTCTTGCAAACGAAAAATGTGAAATAATTCTTTTAAGTGATATATTCTTTTTATATATTGGTACATGAAAATAAGTACATGGTTCGTGAAATTTATTGTATCTTTGTTTCTTTGTATGATTAAAATCAGACAATAGAACTTTTACTTCATATCCTTTATCCAGTAATGAATTTCTAACAGGTTTTAATCTCTTTTCATACCAATCAAAACAGCTAATCAATACTGCTTTTTTCAATATTATTATCTCCTTATGTCTATAAATTATAGATACCCTATCGATATTCAGTATGGGTATAATATAGATATAAATATTGTATTATATATTTAAAAAGAACATATATAATCATGTCTTAGAATATCTTCACCTCGGTTATCAATGATTTTTATCTTGTCACTTACTATACGATCTATTTTTCTCGCATCATCAATAGTTGATGTAATAATAGTATAATATGCTATACGAGCACTGCTGCTATTCACGTTTAAACAATTAAACCCCTTAGGTTTTAATTGGAAATACTCGTCAATAATGCCTTGTTTCTTCATCTCTTCAAAATTTTCAATATGATCAAAAATACCTGGCTTAACATACAAAAATTCATTTATAATATGCTTAGATAATTGATACGGAACAACATGAGGTTTTTGTCCCATAGTCAAATCTACCACTGCTTTTATCACATCAAAATTAGAAGCTTGTTTAATTAATCTAAATTTATCCCCTCCACCAGTACGTGCACAGAATTCAACCACAGAAACATTATCACCATCTGTAATCATCTGTACTAACATAGGAGAGTTTTTTAAACCGAACGCTTCAGCAATCTGATTGGAAATTGTTGCTATCTTCTCTTTTACTGCATCAGATATTTGTGCTGGATACCTCGTACGACATATAATAAACTTATCGTTATCAGGTAATTTATCTATGGATGAAATACAAAGAACATGGGCCATTCCATCTTCAACATATACATCTATTGTTATCTCTTCACCTGCAACAAATTCCTCAATGATAGCAGTTCTAGTACGACTAATCTCCAATGCATCTATAAATGCATCTCTTAACTCACATATATTAAATACTTTTCTAACACCACGTGAACTATATGCATCTACCGGTTTAACTACAAGGGGATACCGTAGTTCTTTTATTTTTTCCTCATCAAGCTGTTCCATAACAAAATACTTGGAGGTGGGAATTCCATTATTAATAAAATGCTGTTTCATTAATTCTTTGTTTGAAACATTCTTAGCTGTTTCATAGCTAATATAGCAAGGTAAACTAAGCTCTTCTGAGACATGAGCTTGAACTAGAAGAACTTGATCCGCACATGCGGTAAGAACCATATCTACTTTTTCATCAACCGCAAGCTTTTTTACTGCTTCGTAATCCAAAACTGATATGGGGAAAAATTCATCTGCGTATTGTCTTGCTATTACATTTGGATTCATGTCGGCCAACAGCGTGTAAATTCCACGACTTTTCAATTCCTTAATCAACGCTGCCTGTGGAATACCACCACACAATACTAATGCTTTCATAAGATACCTCTACTTCAAACGATCATTACTAGAAAAATAGTCATTGATTGTTCCCGAATCTTGAAACTCTATTCCTTCACGAACAAATATTTTTTTTATTGTAAAGAAAAAAATCATAATATCCAAAAGAAAAGAAATATTATCCACATATTCAACATCCTTTTTGAATCTTTCTTTCCAAGAAGCAGCATTTCTTCCACTAATCTGTGCTAAACCAGTAAGTCCAGGTCTCACTTCATGTCTACGCTTTTCAAAGTCGTTATATTTATCAAGATAATTCACCAATAGGGGTCTTGGTCCAATCAAGCTCATATCCCCCTTAATAATATTAAAAAGTTCTGGCAATTCATCAAGACTAGTTGATCTAAGAATTCTACCAAATACATTTAATCTATCTTTATCTGGAAGCAAATTACCATTACTGTCAGTTGCATCACTCATGGATCTAAACTTATACATTTTAAAAATCTTTCCATCCTTACCAGGACGATCCTGCGAAAATATTACCGGAGATCCTAGGTTTAATCTAACTAAGAATGCAAGCATAATATAAACCCACCAAAAGAGAAAGAATATCAAAATAGACATAATAATATCAAGCAATCTTTTGATGCTACTAGAATAAAAGCTCTTGTTGCCTGCGGACATGATATTTTCTCCTATCTTCAATACACAAAATGACAATATAACTATACATACAAATATATTTTAAAACTTATATAGTTTTAAAATATTTATTTTTCAAAATATACTTTGCGCTCGGCAGATTGCTCACGCATCGATTTATACGGGAATCATTAGCTACAAGTACACCATGATCACACAGAACAACACTGCCATTAGTCATCTTTGTTTCCCATGACTTAGCATGGATAAATTCTTCAGAATTAGACCATAAATCGGGTACTGGTAACCAACCAGCAACAAATGCTATATATAATCCATCCGGACTATACAGATTGGGAATTGTTTCCTCCATAGCTCTGATAATTTTACGGCAAGCAACCTCGAGGTCATACTGTCTTTTCATAATATCATCCGTCATAACTTTGGATGTAATTCCTTGTTTTTTTAATCGTCTATACTCATTTAGAGATTGCCTCGTAATCTTAATACTATCATTCAAAATATCTGGTGTAGCAAGAAAAATCGCTTCTGAATAACTTACAACATGAATAATTTCTGGGCTCATCTCATTCTTAGGGTCTATATCATCCATTAATGCTGTCACAGCAGCTAACTGCACCTTAGACATTTCAAGATTTGGTTTAAAGTAATCAAGGCCAGCTCTTGTCTGAAGGATAACTCTAAAGTTATCATCTTCCAACTCCTTAACAAGTTTTAACAATGTTCTGCTTTTTGCTAAATCTTGAATCCCCCATGTGTTACGTGGTGTGTTTAGCATATTTTGCAGTACAAAAGTTTTCGTTCCATATTTTTTAGCCACTTTTGCTGCAAGAAAACCAGAAACTATATAGGTTACGTCATCGGCACCTCGAAAAGCAAAATGATGGGGAACATTTGTTTCCACCGGTTTCCCTGTAGTCGATATCCATTTGATCGTTTCTAGATGTTCTTTCAAGTTATCATATAGAGTATTGGGCCCTCTGCCATCCAGCTCGTTGAACCACCAAAGCGACAAAGCATGCCAAGAAATATTTAGATAGCGTTCATAAACTTCTGCAAGTTTTTGAATGTTCTTAGTTCCAGAATAAGTTCTAACAAGCATCGGTCTCGAAGCATGCCATATGTTAGAATATTCAATTTCCGAATTAATTGGAACACCGCCTCCATTAGGTTTGCTTTCCCAATTCTCTCCGAAATTCGATTGGGAAAGTTGTGAAGAACCAATCGACAGAACATCTAAATATCCTGATTTTCCTAAAATGCGACACCATCTATAGAACTCATCTAACATTTCTTTTCTGCTCATAGTGTCTGAATATGGACCAGAATGAGCTCGAATTATAGGCTGAAAACCTCCTTTGAAGTTGTTATCTAATCTAAGTTCAAGAGTATCATTTATTGTTCCAAATTCAGGATAAAGATTATGCTCATAAGCTTTTATATATTTATAATCCCCCGATTTAATAATGTTTTTTCCAAACTTTTCTAATTCATTATCATATTGACATCCATTTTTAATTGATTGTGGGATTGCATAAAAAGGAACCCCTAGAACAAGAAGTGTTTCTTCGATTGATTCCCCACCACGAAAAGTTGATATCCTTCCGTGGTACTCCTTATCGATTATTTCACATGCTGGAGGTAATCCTGCAAAAAAAACATGTTTTACTTTCGATTCATGACTTCCATAATACCCTCTACTTTTTAACAAATATACTAATCGCCCCATGAGCTCAACTGCATTATCAGGATCAAGACGATATGAAAATCCTATGCAAGTTATATTATTATCATCAATCCAGTCTAGTATGGTATTCTGGGCACTTTCCATCATTATTCTTTCTATTGCGTATTCCACATTAGAAGGGGAAATTAACACTCTATAACCGCAATCACTAAGTAATGAAGCTGCAGCATGAATCCCCATAGTATGGACATCTACCAATGTTTTTATAAAACCAAAAGTATCTTTTTTACTCACTAACATTTGTGAACCACACTTTCAAAAGCATCATCTAAAAATACTCACGTAATTTATCTGCAGAAAACCTCCTGCCGAGGCTCCTGTAATTTTCACCAATTACGGAACAAGCTAAATTGATTATTGTTGTTATATTAGGCGTAGGTATTCCTAGCTCTTTACCCATCGCTTCCACAGGCACTAAACCATTAGGAACATCTTCAAAAATATATCTAGTATTGAGTGTTGGGGGCGCATCTATCTCTGTATATGCCTTGTTCGCTCTTATACATTCAAGCAAGTCTTTTCCTTTTACGAGGTATGTTCTTTCTAGCCATTGCTTGAGAGATTCTACCGGGAACCCCCCAGCCTGTGCTACAGATTGTCGTTCAGCATCAATTTTTTCTAGCAAATATGCTACGGAATGAGAAATACCATCATAATAATATTTAAAATCTACCTTTTCACTTTCAATCCATCCAACATTCATCATTACGGGCGCACAATGCAGAACCATTCCAATATTTGAGAGCGAAGTCAATGCCACTGAATTCACCGGGGTGAAATAATTTCTTAAACACCGTGGCATTTTTTTGAGAATATACTCCATATTCGCCCCCTTGATTGCAGCAATATTTACATCGTTTTTTAAAGCTAAAATACTGGTACTATTAGGACCAACTTTGCGACATGTATATACTATGGTTTGTGTTTCAGCAATTTGTGGAAGTTGTTCTAGACCTTCTTTTTTTAATTCTTCAGCAAATTCTATTGCTCCGAAAGTTCTGCCCGGATTCAACACAACAACCGTATTAGCACTAACATATGGTGCTAGTAATTTTGCAATATCCTTATGTGCATTACTCGGCGTAGTGACCATAACGAAATCAGAAAATACGTCTGCAATATTGGCTGAAACTTTGCTAATTTTTGCAACACCATGAACAACTCCAGAGCAGTGTATAACCCCTGTATCAATAATTTCTTGAATATTATTTTGACTGCGATTCCACAAATTTACTTTTATCCCATTAAGTGCAAGATGTGCCGCCATGGAAAGCCCTTGATGACCAGCTCCACAGACAAATACTTTTTGCGAAGATGAATTATCTACCTTCAATTTATTTTTAAAATCCTTTCTAACTTACAGATGTTACCCGAAAACATTCCTTTATTACTCTTATAACTATTTCTTGCTGCTCAGCAGTCATTTTGTTATCACTGGGCAGGCAGAGGCCTCGCTGGAATATATCTGCACCTACGTCAATGCCTGTACCTGCTATATAGGCATTGTGTGATAAAGGCATTTGTGCGATAGATTGGCTGCATATGCATAGGTTTCCAGATAGGACGGCCTTCGGCGTTGATGGCAGCCAGTGCGTCCAGTATTTCCTGGGGCGAACTTTTACCGTTTTCGTATTTGTAGAGATAATCCTGCTCTCCTCTGACCTGCGGAGCCATGGCGTCTTTGTCGATTATCAGGCAGGAAAGCCAGAAGTTTGGCTGGCTGTTTTCTTTATCAAAGGGATTCATTTTGACGGGTAAATCTGCCAGCCCCTGTTCATAGCGTTCATAAATTGCTTTCTTTTGCGCAATATGTTCAGCGAGATAGGGAATCTGGCCACGGACAATGCCGGCAACAATATTGCTCATGCGGTAGTTGTAGCCGATTTCTTCATGCTGGTACCATGGTGCAGCCTCACGGCTCTGGGTTGACCATTTTCTCACCTTGTCGGCGTCTTCCTTACTGTTGGTCAAGAACATGCCCCCGGAGGAACCGGTGATAATTTTGTTGCCATTGAAACTTATGGCGTTAAAATCGCCCAGGTTGCCGGTTTCTACCCATTTACCGTTGAGCTTGTATTTAGCGCCTAAGGATTCGGCAGCATCTTCGACCATAAGTGCATCATGTTTGTCGCAGATTTCTTTTATCTGCTGCATTTTACCGGGAGTGCCGTAGAGATGCGCCACTATTACCAATTTTACGTCCGGGTACATGGCAAATGCTTTTTCCAAGGCCTCCGGGCACATATTCCAGGTGTCATATTCGGTGTCAATAAATACAGCCTCGCCGTCTTCGTAGGCTACAGGGTTGATACTGGCATCGAAGGTACAATCAGAACAAAATACTTTATGCCCCTGCAAGGTGCCGGCATTTGGTCTTGCTTGTCCGTAGAGTTTTTCACCGGCAAGTTTTGTAGCTAAATGCAGGGCTGCTGTGCCTGCTGACAAAGCTACGGCATATTTACAGCCGACGTAGGTGGCTATCTGTTCTTCGATGGCATTTATATTGGCACCTACGGTAGATACCCAGTTTGTGAGGATAGCCTCGTCTACCCATTTCTGCTCATCGCCGTGCATGGTGGGAGAGGATAGCCAGATTTTATCGTTACTCATTGACTAAGTGCCTTCTTTCGTCTCAGCTTTCCAACTGTTTGCTTTTATAGGTTGGAATCATATGTTTCAACGTCTTTAGGATTACCTGTTTGTCGTTTGTATCTTTGAGTGTCTGCAGGCTTTGCTGCAGGTCGTTTTCGTCCAAGGGCTGGATTTGTGCCTTGAAGATCTTCTTGTGCTTGGTGCTCGTCGTGCCTTCCTCGCTGGTGAGTAGTTCTTCGTAGAGCTTTTCACCGGGACGCAGGCCGGTGTAGATGATTTTTATGTCTTTATCCGGCGTAAGGCCGTGCAGTCTTATAAGGTCTTCGGCCATGTCCTTGATTTTTACCGGCTTGCCCATATCAAAGAGGAATACTTCGCCGCCTTCGGCCTGGCTGCCGGATTGGAGGACTAGCTGCACCGCCTCAGGGATGGTCATAAAGAAACGTGTCATTTCTTTGTCAGTGACGGTTACCGGGCCGCCGGCGGCAATCTGTTTTTCAAAGAGTGGTACTACACTGCCGCGGCTGCCGAGAACGTTGCCGAATCTTACCGTGACGAACTTGGTATTGCTGCGTTGGTTGATTTCCTGCAGGACAAGTTCTGCCGTACGCTTGGTTGCGCCCATGACACTGGTGGGATTTACGGCTTTGTCGGTGGATATCAGCACAAAGATTTCAGCATGGTTTGCGTCTGCCAGTTCGGCTACATTCTGCGTGCCGAATACGTTGTTTTTTACAGCCTCATCCGGCTGAATTTCCATTAAGGGTACGTGCTTATGAGCTGCGGCATGGAATACTACTTGTGGGTGGAACAGTTTAAATACTTTGGCCATACGGTCTTTATCGGTGATGTTGGCAATAACCGTATGGTAGTTTTGTTCCGGGAATTTACGCTTAAGCTCCTGGTGTATTTCGTAAATGCTGTTTTCGCCACGGCCAAGGAGGATGATCTCCTTGGCACCAACCCTGCTGATTTGACGGCTAATTTCGGAACCAATGGAACCGCCGGCACCAGTTATAAGTACTGTTTTACCGGCTATATAACTGGTGATTTTTTCAAAATCCAGCTGAATGGGATCACGGCGTAGCAGGTCTTCCAGGCGTATCTCGCGCATTTCGCCCATATCGAGCTCGCCGTTTACCATGCTGTAGATACCGGGCATAATGCAGACCTGTGCCCCTGTGGAGTGGCAGGCGTTATCGATATGGCGGATGGTATCGCCATCTGCTGACGGAATAGCGATTACTATTTTGTCGACCGACTTGGCCCTAACAATTGGTGCCAGTTCTTCTACCGTACCCAGAATAGGGAATCCAGCCAGGCGGCCATTCTTTTTCTTGGGATCATCGTCTACAAAACCAACGATGTTTGTAGTGGCGACGCTGTTCTGCTCCAGTTCACGTACCAGCATCGCCCCGGCATCGCCAGCACCAACAATCAGGAGATTTTGACGGTCACCATTGGATTCTGTGACTAAATCCAGATTTACCTTAAACATCAGGCGGCTGGCACCAATCCCTCCCAGGGTTAAAATCCAGGTCAAAATGGGAATACTGCGCGGCATATAGATGCCTGTCATTACAATGACAATAAAAACCAGGGCCTGCGATAAGGTAACGGCCCCGATAAGTGCCACCAGGTCGCGCATACGGGCATAGTGCCAGATACGATGGTACATGCCATAGAAATAGAAGATGGCAATACCGGCAATGACTATCCACGGAATACACTCCTGGACACTTGCCAGTTCTCTTGCCGGTAATTTACCCTCAAAACGCAGTAAAAGCGCAAATATCGGTGCTATTGCCAGGATAATTGCGTCTATCAATATCAATTTGAACTTATCACGCAATGCTTGGAAAAGACTCACAGTGCTTACTTCCTTTTCACTTATTTTTCAGTCTTCATATTGCTCAGAGCATATTCACAGCATTGCCGTACAAGATTATTCACGGATACCTTTTCTTTTTCTGCCACTTTGTTGAGTTCTTCCAGCAGACTCAGCGGCATTCTGAATGTTTTATTTATCATTTCTTCTGTCTGACGCACTTTGAACATGCTATTTCTCCTTTATATTGCACTGCAACTTTTGTCAAAAAGTATACGTTTTGAAACAACTAACTAACAAGGAACATTATAGCAAATGACTTCTGCAATGTCTATTTTTTTACAAAAAATATATAGGAACATAACTTTTTGAGACAAAAATGTCAATATTTTTAATTGGATAAAATGTAATTTACAGCTTCCCAAAACGTATACTTTTTGAAACCATATAGATAAAACCGAGCGCCCTTGCGAAATACATTAGCAAGGGCGCTCGGTTGTTAGATATTCATTTCTCTAAGCCGTCTGTAAAAAGTTGATTTACTGATTTGACAGGTTTTTAGCAGTTCTTCCAGTGACAGCCGCCGGTTGCGCCAGCGTTTTACCAGGAGCGTGAAGTTATCCGGGATTTTGGATTCAGGACGGCCAAAGCGGATGCCGTTGGCTTTGGCGGCGCTTATGCCCTGTGCCTGGCGTTTTCTGATGTTATCACGTTCGGATTCGGCTACGAAGGACAGGATTTGCAGGACGATATCGGCGATGAAGGTTCCCAAGAGGTCTTTGTAACGTCTGGTATCGAGCAGCGGCATATCGATTACACATATATCAATCCCGAGGTCGCTGGTCAGGTAGCGCCATTGATTTTGGATTTCCTTGTAGTTGCGTCCGAGGCGGTCAATACTCAGGATATAGAGTAAATCCCCTTTACGCAGGACACGCAACAGACGCTTGTAGTTTTCCCGTTTGAAGTCTTTCCCGGATTGCTTATCCAAATAAATATGGGCCTTGGGAATATGCAGCTCCTGAATTGCCTGCAGCTGGCGTGATTCGTTTTGGTCCAAGGACGATACTCGGATATAGGCATAAGTTTTCATAAATTATCCTCCCTATGAATATTTATATTTTCATCCCTATTTATATACATAAGTCATAAGGCGGAAAATCAACCATATTTTTTGCAAAAAAAAGAACGCCATCACATAGATGACGTCTTTTGTCGTGCATATTATACAGATTATTTGTATTCTGCTGCCAGTTTTTTGAACAGGGGCAGGGATTTTTCGATGGTTTCGGTTTTTATGCAGTACGCAGCGCGGAAGTAGCCGGGGCAGCCGAAGTCGGCACCAGGAACGAGCAGCAGGTCGTATTTCTTGGCGCGTTCGCAGAAAGCGTAGTCGTCTTCTTCCAGGCACTTGGGGAAGAGATAGAATGCCCCCTGCGGCTTGACGCATTCAAAACCGGCATCGATAAGGCCCTGGTACAGGAGCTGGCCGTTTTTGACGTAGGTGCTGATATCTGATGGCTTGTCGGCACAGCGGCCGATAACCAACTGCCAGAGGGAGGGCGCGTTGACATGCGTCAGCACGCGGGCGGCACCGGCAATAGCGCCATATACCTTGCCGAAATCAGCCACTTTATTCGGCACTACGATATAGCCAATACGCTCGCCGGGCAGGGAGAAGGATTTACTGTAGGAATAGCAGACCAGTGTATTGTCGTAGTAATTCGGGATGTACGGCACCGTGTAGCCTTTAAAAGCGATTTCGCGGTATGGTTCATCGGCGATGATAAAGATGGGATGGTTGTATTCCTTTTCCTTAGCCTGCAGAATTTCTGCCAGCTTTTTAATCGTGGCCTCCGAGTAAACGGCGCCGCTCGGATTGTTGGGCGAATTGACGATTACGGCTTTGGTATGCGGCGTAACCAGCTGTTCAAAGGCGGCAAAGTCAATCTGCCAGTCCTGTGGCTGGGCAGGGACTACGACCAGCTTGCCCCCCACTGATTCGACAAAAGCCCGGTATTCCGGGAAGAAAGGTGCAAAGGTGATGTATTCATCTTCCGGCTGGAACAAGGCTTTAAAACAAATGGTGATAGAGGCCGCAGCGCCGGCCGTCAGGAAAAAGTTTTGCGCGGTGTAATCAGTGCCGAAACGTTTGTTGACACTTGCGGCCAGGGCTGCGCGCGTCTGGGGGTTGCCCGGGGCGACGGTATAGCCATGTACAGCGCTGGGCTCCATGTTGGTCAGGATATCAATGGCGGTTTCCTTGATAAATTCCGGCGTGGGCACGTTGGGATTGCCCAGGCTGAAATCGTATATATTTTCCTCGCCCACCTCGGCTGCACGTTTGCGGCCAAATTCAAAGATGGTGCGGATAGTTGATTTCTTGGTACCGAGTTCATACATTTTGTCATTTACCATAAATATCCCTCACTAACAAACAGATTTCATTTTTAATAAAACACTGTTTACATATTAACACATTTTTATAGTAAAATAAAGCAAAATGACCAAAGGCTCGCGGGCCTTTGGTCATTATATATCATTTATTCACAAAAATATTTCATGGCGGTCTTTTTCCACTCGTGTTTGGAGTAGAGCATAACATGTTTGCTGACGCCGTTGGCCTCCCCCAGCTGTTTTACCACCTGCTCGCATTCTTCCCGGCTGTGGCCATGAACCATGGTATAAAGGTTATAGGGCCAGTCAGGCGCGGTATTGCGGTCGTAGCAATGTGTTACGGAGGGGCTTTTCGCCATGTTTTGGGCGATTTCATCGAGCCGCGCGGCCGGAACTTCCCAGGCTACCAGTACGTTGGCACTGAAACCAACTTCACGATGGCGCAGGACAGCGCCCATCTTGCGGATTTTTTTCGTCGCCTGCATATCCCGAATGCGTTCGAGAAAAACTTCTTCACTGACACCGGCCTGCTCCGCCAGTGTCTTATATGGTTCAGCCACCAGAGGGAAGTCGCCCTGCAGGACGCGAATGATATTTTTATCAAGCTCTGTAATATCTTCTGCGGTCATACTGCTCACCCTTAATGTAATTTAAACTGCACATTGATTTTGTATTTCTTGTTGGCTTTGAGATTAAGCATATCCTCTACACCATTTAAGGACCGCACCTCAGACAGGATTTGCTGCTCTGTTTCCAAATTAGGTGTCAAAAGCGTAAACCACAGGTTATAACGGCCTTCGCGTTCATAATTGTGCGTTGCGCCAGGGTACGAGTTGATGGACTCGGCTACGGTCTGCATTTTTGACGGGTCAACTTTTAAAGCCACCAATGTCCCCTTGTATCCCAGATTATTGGAATCAAAGAACGTGCCAATCCGCCGCAAATAGCCTTCCTGCTTTAGTTCCTGCAGGCGGTTTAAGACTGTTTCCTCGTCTGTGTCGAGTTCCTCGGCCAGCTTGGCAAAGGGGTGGCTGCATACAGGCAGATTTCCCTGCAGCAAGTTTAATAATGACTTGTCAAAAGCCGTAAGTTCCATCATGATAATCCCTCTTCCCGATGGTGTTCCGTATAATATAATAAATGAATCAGATTCACATTTCTCTGATATTATTCTAACAAAGAATCACCGATAACGTCAAGTAAATCTGAACGCCCTTCATTTTTTAGGGAAGAATACGGCAAAACCGAGATTTCCTTAATGCCTAGCTTGCGTTTGATGGCCGCAATGTTCTTGGCCCGGGCGTTTTTGCCGATTTTGTCTGCCTTGGTGGCGATAATCAGCACGGGAATGTCATTGTCCACCAGCCAGTTGAACATGTCCACATCAGAGGCCATGGGCTCATGACGAATATCAATCAGCTGACAGACAAAACGCAGGCGCGGTGAGGTCAAGAAGTATTCTTCAATAAATTTTGACCAGATTTTGCGGTTTTCCTTGCCGGTTTTGGCATAGCCGTAGCCGGGCAGGTCCACGAGATAAAAGGCTTTGCGCTCCTCTACCTCAGCGATTTTAATGCCGACTTCAAAGAAGTTAATCGTCTGCGTCTTGCCGGGCTGGGAGGAAACCCTGGCCAGATTATTGACACGTGTCAAAGAGTTTATCAAGGAGGACTTGCCTACGTTGGAACGGCCGATAAAAACGATTTCCGGCAGGTCTTCTTCGGGATACTGGTCCTTTCTGACAGCTGAGGCGATGTATTTGCCCTGGGTGATAATAACCCGTTCTTTGTCATTGCTCATTTTCTCATCTCCTTGTAAAAGCCTTCCCAAACGGGAAGGCTTTTTATCATCATAATAAAGCTGTCTTTAAAACTTCGTCCATCGATTCTACAGGCACAAATTCGAGTTTTTCCCGGACAACTTCGGGAATATCTTCAATATCCTTCTCGTTGTCCTTGGGCAGAATGATGGTTTTCATGCCTTCGCGGTAAGCTGCGAGGACCTTTTCTTTCAGGCCGCCGATAGCCAGCACGTGGCCGCGCAGGGTGATTTCCCCGGTCATGGCTACATCGTTTCTGACCTTGCGCCCGGTCAAGGCGGAAATCATAGCCGTGGCCATGGTAATGCCGGCTGACGGGCCGTCCTTGGGAATAGCCCCTTCCGGCAGGTGAATATGAATATCATCATTTTCGTAGAAATCTGCAGCCAGTTTCAGCTTATCAGAACGGCTGCGAATATAGGTAAGTCCGGCCTTGGCCGATTCCTGCATAACATCGCCCACCTGTCCGGTGAGGATTAGTTTGCCCTTGCCTTTCAGCACCGTGACTTCTGTCGGCAGAATTGTGCCGCCAACTTCCGTCCAGGCCATGCCCGTGACTACACCAACCTGCGGCTTTTTTGCAGCCTTGGTGTCATGGTATTTGGTCTTACCGAGAAAATCGATAAGATTTTTCCTGGTGACCTTTATGGGAGTTTCCTCCCCTTCTACAATTTTACGCGCAGCCTTGCGGCAGACCTTGCCGATAACGCGTTCCAATTCACGGACACCGGACTCTCTGGTGTAATCAGCGATGATTTTATTAAATACACCGGCACCAATCGTTATATCCTTGGCTTTTAAGCCGTTCTGTGTCCGCTGGCGGGCCAGCAGATAACGCTTGGCGATTTCCAGTTTTTCCACTTCGGTATAACTGGAAAGCTGGATTATCTCCATGCGGTCACGCAGGGGGCGCGGAATATTGCCTAAATTATTGGCCGTGACAATCCAAAAGACTTTTGACAAGTCAAATGGTATGTCAACAAAATGGTCGCTGAAGGTGGAGTTTTGCGCCGGGTCCAAGACTTCCAGCAGAGCTGCTGCCGGGTCGCCGCGATAGTCGCCAGCCAGTTTATCCACTTCGTCGAGCAGGAACACAGGATTTTTCTTACCCACCTTGCGAATACCATCGATAATGCGGCCGGGCATAGCGCCGACGTAAGTACGGCGATGGCCGCGGATTTCCGCCTCATCACGAATACCGCCTAAGGAGGCCCGGACAAATTCCCGTCCCGTAGCTCTGGCTACAGACGCCGCCAGCGAGGTCTTGCCCACGCCGGGAGGACCGACAAGGCACAGAATCGGCGCACTGCGGTCTTTGGCGAGTTTATGGACAGCCAGATAGTCAAGAATTCTGTCTTTGACTTTCACGAGTCCATAGTGGTCATCGTCCAGAATCTTTTTGGCAGCGGCAATATCAACATTGTCCACGGATTCATCATTCCAGGGAAGTTCGAGCAGGCAGTCCACATAGTTGCGGATAACACCGGTTTCCGCATGCATATTGTTCATGGTTTCCAAGCGGCTGAGCTCTTTTTCCACGGTCTTGCGGACTTCTTCAGGGTAGTTGCCCTCATGCAGTTTCTGCAGCAGTTCTTCGACTTCACCTTTGCCGTCTTTATAGCCGAGTTCCTGACGAATGGCCTTTATCTGCTCACGCAGGTAGTAATCCTTTTGGATTTTGTCCATCTGCTTGCGCACCTGCTTGCCGATTTTTGTTTCCATCTGCAGGATTTCCATTTCCCGGGAAAGTACGGCATAAAGTTTTTCGAGCCGCTCCTTCACGTCAATGGCGGCCAGTAGTTCCTGGCGTGTTTCCACCTTAAGATTCAAATGGCTGGCAATAAGGTCAGCCAGCCGGCCGGCATCATCGATAATAGCTACCGATACTAAAGTCTCCGGCGGAATCTTCTTGGACATGCGCACCCATTCTTCGAACTGATGTACGACAGCACGGTTCAGGGCCTCCATGTTCAGGGAGGTATCGATGTGGTCATGAAATTCTTCCACATCTACCGTATCAAAATTTTCCTGTTCATGATACTCGTGGATAAAGGCACGGTGTTTGCCTTCCACCAAAACTCTGACCAGGTCGCCGGGCAGCTTTATCACCTGCCGTACTTCGGCCACCGTGCCGACTTTATACAGGTCCTGCGGGGTAAACTCTTCCTTTTCCGCATCCATCTGCGTGGTAAGCATCACCTCGCGGTTTTCCACCATAGCCTCTTCAATAGCAGCCATGGAGCGGTCACGGGCGACGTCTAAATGTATCATCATATAAGGGAATACTACCATGCCGCGCAGCGGCAATAATGGCAATGTTCGTGTTTCCGCCATTTGGTTCCCTCCTCTTCTATCCTAAAATATTAAACAAGGCGCTGCCCTCTGCAACGCCTTGCTTTGCGTCTACCCTCAGGCAGATGCCTCCCCACTGTCAGCCCTCTTTTTCTTTTCGATGGTGAGCACAGGGTCTTTTTTATTATTTATCGTTTCTTTGGTTACATGACAAGCTGTAACACCTTCAATCGAGGGAATATCATACATAACATTACGCATGATACCTTCGATAATGGAACGCAGGCCGCGTGCACCGGTCTTGCGTTTCAGCGCCTCCCGGGCGATGAGTTTTAAGGCCTCATCTTCAAAGGAGAGCTTAACGCCATCAATCTCGAGCAGTTTGGCATACTGTTTTACCAGTGCGTTCTTCGGCTTGGTGAGAATGCTGATAAGAGCATCTTCGTCCAAGGATTCCAAGGTTACAACTACAGGCACACGGCCGATAAACTCGGGGATAAGCCCGTGTTTGAGCAAATCCTCCGGCAGAATCTTTTTCAGGGACTCGCCCACATTGCGTTTCTGCCGCTTGGACTTGATATCGGCACCAAAGCCCATCTGTTTTTTACCTAAACGGGCCTCAATGACCTTTTCGATACCGTCAAAGGCACCACCACAAATGAAGAGAATATTGGTGGTATCAATCTGGATAAGCTCCTGATGCGGGTGCTTGCGTCCGCCCTGCGGCGGTACGGAGGCCACCGTGCCTTCGAGTATCTTCAGGAGTGCCTGCTGCACGCCTTCGCCGGAAACATCACGGGTAATCGACGGATTTTCCGATTTGCGGGCAATCTTATCGATTTCGTCGATGTAGACGATACCGCGTTCCGCCTTTTCCACGTCATAATCAGCAGCCTGAATGAGTTTTAAGAGGATATTTTCTACGTCCTCACCCACATAGCCGGCCTCTGTAAGTGCCGTGGCGTCGGCAATGGCAAAGGGCACATTGAGAATTCTGGCCAAAGTCTGAGCCAGCAGGGTTTTACCACTGCCGGTTGGTCCCAGCATGAGGATATTTGACTTTTGCAGTTCCACATCTTCATTCTTGGCCAGTCCCATATTTATGCGCTTGTAATGATTGTAGACGGCAACGGAGAGGCTTTTTTTCGCGTCATCCTGACCGATAACATACTGGTCAAGTATAGCCCGGATGTCCTTCGGTTTCGGGACGTCCTTCAGCTCTACCTCTGCTTCGTCACTGAACTCTTCTTCAATGATTTCATTGCACAGTTCAATACATTCATCACAGATATAGACGCCAGGGCCTGCTACCAGCTTGCGTACCTGTTCCTGGGTTTTACCACAGAAGGAGCATTTGAGCTGGCCTTTCTCATCCCCAAACTTCAACATGACATCACCCCTCAATCGTTTGCGTCAGATTTTTTCGTCCGTTTGGGACGGGTAATTACTTCATCCACAATACCATAGGCCTTGGCCTCCTGGGCAGTCATGAAATTATCACGTTCCGTATCAGTATTGATGGCATCTTTGTCTTTGCCGGTCGTGGCCACAAAGATATCATTGATGGTTTCGCGGATACGCTGAATTTCACGGGCCTGGATTTGAATATCCGTGGACTGGCCCTGTGCGCCGCCTAATGGCTGGTGAATCATAACACGGGCGTTAGGCAGGGCAAAACGCTTGCCTTTGGCACCAGCGGTGAGGAGCACTGCTCCCATGCTGGCAGCCTGACCGATACAAATCGTCGAAACGTCCGGCTTGATATACTGCATGGTGTCATAGATAGCCAGACCGGCAGTAACAACACCGCCTGGGCTGTTGATGTAAAGATAAATGTCTTTATCCGGGTCCTCAGACTCCAGGAAAAGGAGCTGGGCTACAACAACATTAGCCACGCTATCATCAATCGGACCGCCGAGGAAGATAATTCTGTCCTTCAGCAGACGGGAATATATATCATAAGCCCGTTCGCCACGGTTAGATTGTTCAACGACCATTGGTACATAACTCATTGGAATACCCCCATACGCAGGGAATTATTAGGCAATGTTGTCAATGATGAACTGTGCCGTCTTCTTGCGGAGTACGGTAGCAGCCAAATCGCCAACGCGACCCTGCTCTTTAATGATTTTCTGAATCTGTACCGGCGTAGCACCATAAGCGGCAGCCATGCCAGCAACTTCAGCGTCAAGGTCTTTTGCCTCAACTTTGATATTTTCGGCCTTAGCTACTTCTTCCAGCATCAGGTCGGTCTTAACGTTCTTTTCAGCCGTTTCACGGTAATCTTCGCGAATCTTGTTGAGGTCAGTGCCGGCATACTGCAGGTACGTCTCAAGATTCATGCCCTGCTGCTCAAGGCGCATAGCCATTTCCTGAATCATAGCGTTTACACGGTTGTCAATCATCACAGCCGGGATGTCAACCGTGATGTTGTTCGTAGCCTGTTCGATAGCCTCAGTGCGCTGCGTATTTTCAGCCTGGCGCTGAGCATTTTCTTCCAGGTTCTTGCGAACATCAGCACGGAGTTCAGCAATCGTTTCAAACTTGCTGACTTTCTTAGCCAGTTCATCATCGATAGCCGGCAGTTCCTTCTGCTTGATGCTGCGGATAGTGCACTTGAACATAGCATCTTTGCCAGCCAGTTCCTTAGAATGATATTCTTCCGGGAACTTCACGTTAACTTCTTTTTCTTCGCCAATCTTAGCGCCGATGAGCTGATCTTCAAAGCCCGGGATAAAGCTGCCGGAACCAATCTGCAGCGGGTAATCCTGGCCCTTGCCGCCTTCGAATGCCTCGCCATTTACAAAACCTTCAAAGTCCAGCGTCGTGAAGTCGCCGTCTTTAACAGCGGAACCTTCCGGAGCGTCTACCATCTTGCCCTGACGGTCCTGGAAAGTCTTAATCTGCTTTTCCACATCTTCGTCAGTTACTTCAGCGACCTTCTTTTCAACTTTCAGGCCTTTGTATTCGCCCAGGGTAACTTCCGGACGCGGAGTAACCGTAGCCTTGAACACGAGATCCTTGCCTTCTTCGAGGGTAACGATGTCGATGTCCGGACGGGTTACCGGGTCAATCTTCTGTTCTTCCAGAGCATCAGCGAATGCCTTGGGAGCAACGATGTCGAATGCTTCCTGCATGATAGCTTCCATGCCTACATTGCGCTCAATGATTTTGCGCGGAGCTTTGCCCTTGCGGAATCCGGGAATATTTACACGGTTGCCGAGACGCTTTACAGCCTTCTCAGTTGCCTTGGAAACCTCTGCTGCTTCAACCTCAATAGTCAGAGTAACCTGCTGGTTTTCACCATTTTCTACAGTAACTTTCATTGTCTGGGATGACCTCCTGTATTATCTAAATCATGCGCAGGCATACGTTCGCCAGCCTGCTGCCGACAATATGCCATACTTTTCATATCATAACACAAGACGCGCAAAAAAACAAGTTTTTTGCGCGTCCTTAAACCCGTTTAGTATTATTTTTTGATAAGATTCGTCATTCGCTCAACCGGTTTGGTCAGGTCAAAATGACCAGCCAGGGAATCAATCTTTTTCCCTTCCACGAGAATCTGGATTTTTTTGATTTCACTAAACTCCGTCAGGGTGTTGACGAGGGAACCTACCAGCATTTCTTCACCGGTGGAACCGCCAATGAACTTCTTGACCAGATTTTCGTCAAAATCTACATAAGCTGTATCGTCTTTAACCTTGACGCTCTTAATTTTAGCCTGCTTGGGTACAATAGTTGCCAGACCTTTTTCCTTGGTGCCGGACATCAAGGCCTTGAGGGCGGCGGTATACTTATCATCATTGCCCAGTTTAACGGTTTTCTTTACGGCCACCAGTTTCATGCCCTGTTCATCAGGATAGTACACATTGATGGTCAGTTTGCCGTTAGTCTGTGTCTTTTCCGCCTCCGGCGTAACCGTCTGCGGCGAACTGCCCTTTTCCGCTGTAATGGCGGATTTGCTGCTTACATCGCCAGCATTATTCTGTTTATTGTCACAGCCGGGGACGCATAGCAGGATAAGTGCCAACATTGCCAGCAGCATGTAACGCATTTTTTTCATCTAATCATCTCCCTATAAATCAGCCGCGGAAATAACGGGCAATGCCCTGCACAATGGCTTTGGCCAGCTTATTCTGATAAGCATCGCTGTTCAGCAATTTTTCCTCACGCGGGTTAGTTATAAACGCCAGTTCCACCAGGGAGGCCGGCATGCTGGTATGACGCAGTACATAGTAGTTAGCGGTTTTCACGCCACGGTTGAACAGGCCGCCCGCTTTGGCCAGCTCGTCATTTAAATATGCTGCCAGCTTTTGACCCCGGCCAGAACCTGCGGCATAATATGTTTCCATGCCATGAGCCGACGGATTGGAAAAAGCATTACAATGAATCGATAAGAACAAGGCCGTCTGCGGAACGCGGTTAGCAACATCACAACGCGCCTGCAGCTCCTGCCTGTCCGTAGCATTGACGCCATAAACATCCACATCCGTCGTGCGCGTCATGATTACTTTGGCTCCGGCCTTCGTCAAGAGATTCTGGACTTTCCTGGACACCGCCAGGGAAACACTCTTTTCTTTTACACCTGTAGGCCCTACAGCACCGCTGTCGCTGCCGCCATGTCCCGGGTCAACGACAATGGTTTTGCCATTAATTCCTGGCGCATTGATATCGCCGCCTTCACCTGGTTCCAGCACGTCAATGACTATACGGAACGGTTTATTGCTGCGCCGTTCGGCTGGCAGCGTGCTAAGACGATAATTATCGCTGTTTACCTCATTGACAAAATCTATGCTGACACGCAGATTATCGCCCTGTTTTTCCAGATTAACCTTTTTCGCTAAATTGCCTTTTAAAGCAATATTGTCTTTCAGCTTGCCCTGACGGGTATTTTTCATGTCAATAATCAGCTGCCGGCGCAAAAAAGTCATTTCCGTGACTTTATAGTCAGGATTTTCCTCTGTCATACCTATTTCGATACGCAGAGCTTTACGTCCTTCAACTTCTACATTACTTGTTTGAAAATAATTTAATTCATTTTGACCGGCTGCCTCTGCTTTGAAGGGCAGCATCATCAATACAACTGCTAAAACGCCCACCAAACTTGCCCAGCGGAATACGTTATTCATTAAGTCTGCCTCCTTACTCCCCGAGGAGTTCCAATGCCTCTTGGGCCGCTTTTTCGTTGGCCTCTTCATCCAGGGCTATATCTATTTTGATATAGTCCCCCTCACCTGCCTCAGCAGGGAGATATTCACGGGGGAAATTGACTTTTTTCATCTCGTCCCCCAGCAACAGTACCGCCAAGCTGCCCTCATAGCGGTCAATATAAGCGGAAATCATTGTGCGTCCCCTCTTTCCGGCTTGATTTTATAGCTTTTACCATCGGAGGTTACCACGATGGTACCATTTAGGTCTGTTTCGTAAATTTTCAGTTTCAATGACTGATATTTTTTCATGGTCTGCTTATGCGGATGACCATAGTCATTGCCGGCACCGCAGGAAATCAGAACACCTTCCGGCTGTACGGCCCGTAAGAACGCTGCCGAGGAAGATGTCTTGCTGCCATGGTGCCCGGCTTTTAACAGCGTACTGCGCAAATCACCGGCAAAATTATCGACCATGACTTTTTCCGCCTGCTGTTCAGCATCACCAGTAAACATCATGGAGAAATTACCAAAAATCAGCTTGCCAACCACCGACTCATTGTTCGGGTCATGATTATCCGTGCTCTTACTGCCTTTTTCCACAACCTCTTTAGGCGGTGACAGCACCTTAAAGCTCACGCCGCCGCCAAAGTTAAGAACCTCTCCGGCTGTCAGGGCATGACGGGGAATGTTCCTCTGCTTGATAATCTTCATATAACGAAGATATATCTTGGACTTGGACGGCATGCCATTGTCATAAACTTCGCCGACTTCGTAATCTTTGAGGACTACACCTTCCACACCGCCAATATGGTCAGCATGCGGATGCGTCAGAATAAGTTTATCAATGCGTTTAACCTTCGCTTTTTCCAGCTCTGCCCGCAGTTTTTCCTGTTCGTCCAAATCACTGGTGTCGATAAGCACCGTCTGTTCCGCGGTTTTGATGAGAATTGCGTCTCCCTGCCCCACGTTCAGCATGGTTACGGTAAGCTCATTGTTTTTGTCAACGCTGGCGGCTTTTTCTTCGTTCTGCGCTGCCGGCTGGTTTGCCGCGTTTGGCGCGCCACAGCCCGTCAGCAGACTGGTAATTAGTAATACCAGCCCCAGAATCATACCTAATTTATTTCGCATAATTCACCTCATAGCCTTTTCAGAATGTAACGGTAAATTCCTTCGGCCACGCCGTCCTCGTCCACCGTCGGCAGAACATGTTCAGCCAAAGCCTTTAACTCCGGCCCGGCATTGCCCATCACCAGAGCGTGTCCTACCGTCCCCATCATTTCCAAATCGTTAAGACCGTCCCCAAAGGCATAACTGTTTTCTATGGGGATATTCATATACTCTAAAGCCCGTTGTATGCCGGTAGCTTTGGAAATGTCGGCCGCATATAATTCCATATATTTCAGCAGCGTCGGGTCAATGAGTCCTGTTACGCCCGGCCAGGACAACAGCTTGTCAAATAAGCCGTCAGCGCCCGGTGTATCACAGAGAAACTCCAGCTTGCCGGCTTTGACATCTGACAGATCAAACTGCCGCACGAATTTCTCCACATCAATATCTATATTGCGATAAACATTTTCCAGCCCCTTAAACTCTTCACGCAAGTAGACATAAGGATGACTTTCCAAAATGTACTCAACGCCCTTGGACTCGGCCAGGCTCACCATATCCCGGACTGTTTCTGCCGGCATGTCCTGACGGAAAATCACTTCCCCATCCAGAATGACCACGGCGCCGTTCATGATGACAAAACCGTCAAAAAGTCCTGATTCCGTAAGTTCAGTGTCCAAGTAAGCCCAGGGACGGCCGCTGGCAATGAAAGTATGATGCCCGGCTGCCCGCAATTCCTGAATTGCTCTTTTTACCGGCAGTGTTATTTTGGTGTGGTGCTTACGAATGTTGATTAGCGTACCATCGATATCAAAAAAAATAGCCTTCTTCATTGTTATCCTTTCCAATAGATACGGCATCTAATCCCCAACAGCAGAAACCAAAAGCCAAAACACCCTAAATATACCTTATCGAGAGTATCCATATTCTGGTAGTCAACTCTAAAAGCCAGTAAATATATACCTGCTAAGGCAATCAGTACATCGATCGGCTTGATTGCTTTTTTTAACCAATCCACCCCAAAGTCCCCTATCTATTGTCACTATAATCTTCTCTGTTCCTATGTTACTAAAAATCGCAGCCGCATTCAAGCATTTTACGGCAGGAAATACACTTGTTTGCAAGCACATTGTAGCACCATTCCCCGCTTCTAGGCAATGGTTCGCATTTAATTTATGTTTTAATTGATACTATTTTTTTCGCAGCGTTATAACGAGGCAAGAAAATGTCCCCCACCTCAGCAGGTGGGGCACGAATAACAAAACAGGCGGCGAAGCATATCTCCCGCCTCGTTGAAACGCTAAGAGGAACGGGGTGTGAACCTTCCTCCTTTCAGCGCTTAGTCATTCCGCCAGACAGGCCGCTGCTAGTGCAACCCGTCACTGGTTCGCGTGTCCGTTGCTTTTGGTGGACAGCTGCGCCGTCCACGTCAGCACCGACACGTGGGGCACGAATACAAAAAGGCCTCAAATCCTAAAAAATGCAGATTTGAGGCCTTGGGGACAGGATTATGTTTTTTTCATTTCGTGGGCGAGTTCTTCAATTTCAGCCCGGGTTAAATCAACCCATTCCAGAATTTCATCAATCGGTTTATTCTTTTGCAGCATACGCATCGCTGTACGGCGGTCAGCAGTTTTTTCTCCTTCCACCATACCTTTAGCGAGGCCTTCTTCCATGCCTTCTGCACGGCCTTCTTCAATCCAGGCATCTTTATCGGACTCATAGTCCATGATGGCCATTTCGCGGTTCAGATAGTCAAGGCGTTCTTGCCGGTTCTGCATAAATATAGCAGCTTCATTCATAGCCAGTTCCTTGGTGTTCTTTATAACATAGACTTTAATTCGGTAAGGCGCTGTTCGGTAAGCCCAGTTTTTTCGCTAATCTCAGCTAATGGTTTGTTCTCTTTTATCATTTTAATTGCTGTAATCATATTGCTTTCGCCTTCATTTTTGCCTTCTTCAATCCAGGCATCTTTATCGGATTCATAGTCCATGATGGCCATTTCGCGGTTCAGGTAGTCGAGGCGTTCCTGCCGGTTCTGCATAAATATAGCGGCTGCGTCCAGCGCAGTCTGAATTGCAACTTCATTCATAGCCAGTTCCTCCATTTCTTTGGCATCCAGTTTGTTGGAGAAGTAAGCCAGCCAGCGCTCCACACTGGTCATTTCGCTGACGGGCTTTTTCTGGAACTTGGGGACTTCGAGGAAATGCAGTTCCATGTCTTCGTTCAAGCGGCGACCTGTTTCCTTGTTGTAAATGCTGTACATGGAGTGCGCCGGCTCGCCGGGGAAAATCGTGTAGCGCAGGATGTTGATGGTGATGGACGTTTTCAAATTCTGATACTTCCCCCCCTTGGCGAGGTTCATCAGGTACATCTGCGACCAATAGTAAAGGGTGCGGCGTTCCATGTTTTTCTTGTCCACAATCTGGACTTCCACATCAATCTGCGTGCCATCCTCAGTGACGCAGAAAATATCCAAACGGGTGAGCTTGTCGTCATCATAGAGCGGGACAATCTCACTGTTTTGGAACTGAATGTCCTTTATGGCCTTAGCCTCGTGACGGTCAAGGACTGCGTTGAGAAAATCGATGGTGACCTGCTTCCGCTCATCCTTGCCGAAGATGAACTTGAACAGGACATCATTCATGGGATTGTATTTTTTGTTGGCAATATCGTTTTCAATAGCCTGCTTGATTAGGTCTTTTGGGTATGTCATGGTAAACGCACTCCTTTGGGTTTCTAATTGGATTATACCATGAAACAGGATAATTTTCAGCAAATTCCTGTGGTAAACTTTTGCGTTATCGTGGCTTACAGGCAATTCTGTGCGGTCGTTTTTTAGCAATCAGTGTATTTCTGCCCTGTACAACCATTTGTAATCCATCGAAAATGCAACCGGTGCGAATGATAATCCTGCAAGAATATTTAACTCTTACCGATTCTTGTACATATTAAAATCCCGGCTCTTTCAGCTCCCGCTATTCCTTTGTACGGAAAAAGCTGGGCATTAAGACCACATTCCACATGCTGCGGCATGATATGGCCAGCCGGATGAAAGGCACCCATATTTTTGACCTCAAAGATATTCAAACCCAGCTGGGGCATTCCAGCATCCAAATCACCATGGATATATATACCCATATTGACGAGGAACAGAACCAAAAAGTCAGCGGCTGGCTGGAAAGCGGCGTAAGTGACTTGTTAAACGATAAGCAGTCTTTTGAACATAAATGCATAGGAAAATAAAACAATACCTAAATTTACTTACCCCTATAACGAGGCAAGAAAATGTCCCCCACCTCAGCAGGTGGGGGCACGAATACCAAAACAGGCGGCGAGCATATCTCCCACCTCGTTGAAACGCCAAGACAACGGCGTTATAAAAATATGGGGGTAAGTAAATAAATTTGACTCTACCGATTAAATTCTGGTGGCTGTCAACTGGCTGTCAATCCCCTAAAAAAAATACAACAAAAAAGCCCCGTGAAAATCTCACGGAGCCTTGATTTACAAGTGGTGCCGGCGATCGGACTTGAACCGATACGTTGTTGCCAACGGCAGATTTTGAGTCTGCTGCGTCTGCCAATTCCGCCACGCCGGCGTTAGCAACCATAATGCGTTGCTGACAAAAAATATATTAGCATACATAGAAGTTATTGTCAAACACTTTTTTTAATAAACAATCAATTCCAGTAAAAACCCACCATACTTTTATTCAAGCCACTTTGTATTACGATGTTTTTCAATAAAAGCGACAAATTCATCTATTGACAGCGGCGGCGAGAAATAATAGCCCTGTTCATATTCACAGCCCATATCAGCCAGTGTCTGAGCCATATGCTTATCTTCTACGCCTTCCACGATAATAGATATTTTTTCATCGCAGAACATTTTCATAATATGGACGAGCATGTTGCTCGAGCTGCGGAAATGTGACCATACCAGCTGCATGTCTATTTTTACCATGCTGAATGGCAAATTCAGCAGACGTACCAGATTAGACGTCCCGGCACCAAAATCATCAAGCAGGAACCGTACGCCAATGTTTTCCATTTTTTGCATTTGGGAGGCCAACGTATCCATATCCCCGGTGGCAGATTCTGTAATCTCCAGCCGAATCTTATGCAAAGGAATCTTATGGCGTCTGGCAATGCGGTCGAGTTCTTCACCCAGGTCTTTATTCATGCATTGCGCCGGTGACAGGTTGACCGTCACAAAATCTATCCCCAACGCTGCCAGATCATAATCACTGATAAATTGACATGTCTTGGCAAAAATCTGACGTCCCAGTTCCATAATATTGCCAGACTTCTCCGCAATAGGAATGAATTCCTGTGGTGGTATATACCCCAGCTCATCATCATATAACCTGGCCAGAACTTCTGCCACATTCATCTTATTTTGTTTAACAGCATATAACGGCTGCAGATTTATCTCTAAGCTGCCATTGCGTAAAGCCTTGCCCAGGGCAATTTTTATTTTTTCCTGACGATTGATTTTTTCCAAAAGCATCTCGTCAACTACATACACCTCGGGATTATCAATTCTGGACACCTCGCTGAAAGCGCGTTCCAAACAAATCTCTACGGAATTGACATCGACTTTAGGAATGGAACGGGATAGGAAAATCGTATCCACATCCAGGGGCACTTCCACCCCACCATTGGCATGCCATGATTTCAGGAAACGTTCCTTAATGCTTTTGGTCATTCCCTGCACATCTACATAGTCAAGGCTTTGATTAAGCAGTATCAACTGTCCATTACCAAAGTAAAAGATATAGAATCCCTTAAACTGCGCATTCAGCCAGGTACCGATATTGGCCAGGCTGGCGTACATCGGTTCCGTACTGTAAACAGCTTTATAGAGCATATAGTCTTTGACGCAAATCCCCAGGCAGGAAAAAGGCACACCGGACAGGATAAATTCGGTCACCATTTCCGAAAAAGCCGCCCGGTTAAAGACATCTACCTTTCTATCCCTAAAAGAGTCAGGATTCTGAGCCGTGAGGAAAATAATCAGGATTACCAGCAGACTGAAGAAACTCGTCACCAGCGTATTCATGAAGGAATGGCGCATGACCAGGCCGACAGCCAGGATTATATTACCTGTATAAAGGCCCATCTGCAACTTCAAAGACATTTCCCTGCGCCAGTAAAATACCACGCCGAGCGAGGCCAGAATATAAAACCAGGTGCAGTAATAAATGGAGTAATACATGCTGGTATTATGATACCCCGATACCGGATCCATGGTAAAAATCGCCGCTGTCCATGGGGTAGAGAGCACCATAATCACGAGTAGTATAGCCGGCAGTGTCAAAATGCGGGAAAACAGATTGCCCCACCGTTTGGGAGCATCTGCCACCTCAGCCGCATAAGCAAACAAGGCCCAGCCACGCAGGATAAAGCTGATAAAATAAGCCATGTTAAGCCCATACGAAAAAGACAGGGGATATTCCTGCCAAACTTCATTTAATTCACATGACCAAATATCTGTAACTGTCATGAAAAGGTTCATCACCATGACCAGCCAGAAATATTGGCTTTTCTTGGTTGGCAACTGACGGCGCAAGTAATATACGACCATCAATATAATTTGTACGGGAATGGTTGCCAAAGCAAAGTCATAGTTGTAAGCACTAAGCCAATTACCCATATTTATTTCCCTCATAATGCTTTCTCTTTTATTCTCTCAGTATGATAGATTCGACAATCAATTTATTTTTCCCTGCTGAATTTTTTAAAAAGAAAAACGCACCTGCCAGGCAAGTGCGTTTAAAAGCATTATTAAAATCAGTTTATCAAGCCAAAGGCCTGCAGGCAAAGGATTACCATTACCACAGGAGCTACATAGCGGATAATCACGCGGTAAAGACCTTTGCGCGGCATGTGGCTGCCATCGGCCTCCATTTCGGAAATAATCCATTCCGGTTTTACCAGCCAGCCGATAAGAATTGCCGACAGGAAAGCAATAATCGGCATCATGCAGGCCGTACTGATATAGTCCATGATATCGAGCAGCTGTCCCGTAGAACCATTAGGCAGGCCCACCTCCACATAAAAGAGGCTGTAGCCCAAAGCAATTACGACTGTAACAACAGTATAGAAAGTGCTGACAACCAGCGTAACTTTTTTACGTTCAGCCTGGAAGATTTCCATACAGTTAGCTACGATAGCCTCCAGCACCGAGATACAGCTGGTCAGGGCAGCAAAAATTGCCATCAGGAAGAAAGCTGCACCGATGATAATACCCACAATTCCCAGAGAATTGAATACCTTCGGCAGGGATACAAACATGAGTTTCGGGCCAGCAGCCATGCCTTCCATACCGGAGAAAGCAAAGATTGCCGGGATAATCATCATACCTGCCAGAACTGCTACAGCAGTATCCACAATCGCAATCTGGGATACGGACTGATTAAGGTTTACGTCCTTCTTAACATAGGAACCATAGGTAATCATGATACCCATAGCCACACTCAAAGAATAAAACATCTGGCTCATGGCATCCAGTACAATCTGAATGTACTTGCCAAGAGTCAGCCCCTCAAAGTTGGGCAGCAAATAAATAGCCATGCCCTGCAAGCCGGTACGTACTGCGCCGCTGGGGTCATGAACCTCCAGTGTCAGCACATAGAGGGAAATCAGAATAACCGTAACCAGCAGCACAGGCATTATAATACGGGAAGAAGCCTCAATGCCCCGTTCTACCCCGCGGTAAACGACATACGCCGTTGCCAGCATGAAAATTGCAGCATAAATGCCAGATTCCACAGGATTGGTAATAAAGCCTACAAAATATTCATCACTGGCTGCCGCCGCGCCGCTGCCGGTCAAAAAGACCACCGCATATTTGGTAATCCATCCACCGATAACTGCATAATAAGTCATTATAATTGCCGGTACCATAAATGTCAGGATTCCCAAAAACTTCCAGCCGGGTTTCATGGCGCCATAGGCCTTAATGGAACTAAGCTGGGTACGGCGTCCAATTGCCAGGTCCGATGACAACAACGCATAACCAAACGTCAGCAACAAAATCAGATACGTCAGCAGGAAAATTCCGCCGCCATCCTTTGCCGCAAAATAAGGAAACCGCCATAAATTACCCACACCTACTGCGGAGGCGGCTGCCGCCAGGACGAATCCCAGCTGGCCGGAAAAGCTGCTGTCCTTGCTTTTTTTCTCGTTCATGTACATCACCTCTAATTCTTAATAAGACTATTATACACTATTACAGTTATTTGTAAAGTATTTTATTATTTATATAGACCTTTGTTCTTCTCTATTAAACATATATTTTAGCCTTAACAAAAAAACAGCCGTAATCCTGGCCATATACCAAGATTTACGGCTGCTTGAGTTAATCCGCTCTGTTATGTCAAATGGACATTTGTATATTGTTAATCCGCATCAGGATTTTCCAAAATATGTTCTATTTTGGTTTTCATCACATCAAAAGCCACATCGTTCAAGCCACTGTTGAGTACGATATCAGCCACATTACGCGTCGGTTCCACATAAAGATAATGCATCGGCTTAACCGTTGCCAGGTAATGCTCAATGATATCCTGCAGTTCGCGGCCGCGTTCATCCATGTCACGAACCACGCGGCGCAGAATGCGTTCATCAGCGTCAGCTTCTACGAAAATCTTTATGTCAAAAGCATCGCGCAAACGTTCATCCTGTAAGATAAGAATACCTTCCACGACAATGACGCGGCTGGGATAAATGGTAATCGTTTTATCCGAACGGTTATGCTGCGTAAAATCATATACCGGACATTTTACGCTTTTACCCTGTTTAAGTTCTTCCAGGTGCTTAACGAGCAAATCTGTTTCGAGTGCCTGCGGATGGTCGTAGTTTATCCTGCGGCGTTCCTCCATAGACAAGGCATCATTAGCGCGATAATAGTTGTCATGATAAATGACGGTTATGTTTTCACCAAAAAAACTTTTCAAGCGATTAGTAAAGGTGGATTTCCCCGAGCCGGAACCTCCAGCTATACCGATAATCGTTGTTTTCATTTGGTGCAACACCTCCTTTGATAATACAGCATTAGGAGTATTATATCACAAAAAACACATGTAAAAAACTGACAATTTGAATAAATAGTTTATAGAGTCAATCCATACAAAACAATATTACCACTGCCCCATTGGTCACTGCTGGTCCTGCTGCAAAAGCTCATACAACTCGACCATTTCACTAATCCTTGTCACTTCTTCTATGCTCAGTTCATGCCGTCTTGCCTTGCCTGTACTGCTATTATAATAAACAATACTGCCCTGTTTGGACTGGGCAATACGTTTAAACGCCGCTACCGTTTTCTTGTCAGCATTGACCACATAATTTTCCGATAGCCATTCCGCGTCGGAGGCCATGTGTTTATGCATGGTTGACGGGTCAAAAGACAGCGTCGTGGTCTGACCGCCGGCGGCAATGTCCAGATGGTCTCCCATCACCCAGGCCGTCTGCTCTGCATCATGAATAGTGTAAAAATAATAGACGTCGTTTTTCAGCAGGCATCCCCCCTGCCCTTCGGCCACAAATGGACGCAAATACACACCAGGTGCCAGCTTTTTCGGCCATGTATGTTTATAATAAGTAACGCCATTGATAGTTTCTGAATGCATGCCGCCTTTCAGGTCCTGCTCTTTCTTTTCTGCGGCTTTTTTTGCTGCCGCCGCCTGGATAAGTGCCGGGTCAACCTTCTCTTCCGGCTCTTTTTCCTGTTTCTTCGCCGCAGGTGCTGTTTCTGTCATCGTCTGCGCTGCCTGCCGTGCTTTTTCTACTTTGGCATGTTCTGTTTCATAGGCAAAATAAGCCGCCACACCGATGACCATAATCAGCAGGTACAAAACTGCTGCAACAGCGATGATGTGGGATTTTTTCATAGCTTATCCTCCTGGTATCTCTCACAATTACATTTATACTTTATTCAATACGACAAACGAGCGAAATTTTCCTGCCCGCTAATGATAGTCAGGAAAACTTTCGCTCGTCTGTTAGATTTATTTATTTGTGTCTGCCAAAAACTGGCGGTCCTTGTCAGTAAGGTCAGCCTTAGCCAACAGGTCAGGACGATATTTTTTCGTCACCAGCAGGGATTGCTCCCGGCGCCACTGCCGTATTTTGGCATGGTCACCGTTCAGCAGCACCTCCGGCACTTCCATACCTTCAAATTCCCGGGGACGCGTATACTGGGGAAATTCCAGCAGACCCTCATAAAAGGAATCCGTAGGTGCTGATTCTTCATGTCCCAGAACCCCCGGCAGCATACGGGATACCGCATCAGTTATCACCATAGCCGGCAGTTCACCACCGGTGAGGACAAAATCACCAATCGAGATGGCCTCGTCAGCCAGTTTATAAATACGCGCATCAAAGCCCTCATAATGACCACAGATAAAAACCAGCTGGTCATAAGCCGCCAATTCCTTGGCCTTTTCCTGATTAAAGGTCGGGCCGGACGGGTCCATAATCAGTACCCGGCGATTGGCTGCGTATTCAGCTGTTCTGGCTAGTACATCACGCACAGCCTTATACATTGGTTCCGGTTTTAACACCATGCCGGCACCGCCGCCAAAAGGGCTGTCATCGACATGATGATGTTTATCCTCAGCAAAATCGCGGAAATTGGTAAAATGAATATCCAAAATACCTTTATCCACAGCCCGTTTGGTAATGCTGTCACCAAACGGGCCGGCAAACATTTCCGGAAATATTGTCACCATATCAATGCGCATCGGAAATCTCCTCAGGCATATCTACGACCATGCGGCCGCCTGCTACGTCAATTTCCTTGACTACGGCTTTCAGTGCCGGTATCAGGAGTTCACCGCCATCTGTGCGGCGTGCCTGGTACACGTCATTACTGCCGGTACGCAGGACATTTTCCACCGTGCCCAGCTCATTGCCTGACATATCAAAAACGGTCAGGCCAATGATGTCAAAGGTGTAATACTCGCCTTCATTTAACGGCGCCGCCTCACTGCGGTCAACGGTCAGCAGCTTGCCGGTAAGGCTCATTGCCGCCTCCCGGACGGGATATTCCTTAAATTTCATCAGCACATACTGCTTATGATACTTACAGCTTTCAATATGGAGCAGTTCACTGCCCACCATAACTTCCGTCATGTCAGCAAAGCGTTCCACGAAATCTGTCAAGGGAATAATCCGCATTTCCCCATGAATGCCATGGGCGGCCCCGACCTTGCCGATGGTAACGCGATTTTTATCCCGTTTGTTTTTCTTAGCCGCGAATGGCGATAATCTTGTCATCTTCCACCAGCACTTCCACGTTCATGATTTCACGCATGTCATCACCTACATGGACTTCCACCTGATGTTCGAGCGTGCCCTGAACGATTTCCGCACCAATAACCATTTTTTCCATTTCTTCCTTACGGGCATTGGACTCCTCACGGAATTCCAGACGTTTCTGACGTTCCTGGCCGAAATGAGCCTGAATGGACTGGAAACGCTGTACTTCTTCCAGCGTAGGCTGTTCCGGATTAGCCGGCTGATTTTCCTGCATTACACGCTTTTCCTGAATATCCAGCTGCTGCAGTTCAAGTTCAGCACGCTTGATGCCTTCTTCCAGTTCCGTAAGAATCTTCGTCTTAAGTTTTTCCGTAAGTTTTGCCTTAATAGTAACAGGCACTTTCAGTGAAATAGAATCCATGACAGTTCCCCTTTTCTTCATACATAGTAAAAACGGCAAGTCCCTAAAAAGAAACCTGCCGCTTTTATTTTAAATAATCTCAACCGTGACTTTCGTATTTTCCCGAGTGGCCGCGGCTTTGACCACGGTACGTAATGCCTTGGCAATACGCCCCTGACGCCCGATGACCTTACCCATGTCATCCTCTGCCACGTGAAGGCTGAGCACGGTCTGCCCATCCTCATGCCGTTCATCAACAACGACAGCTTCGGGATGCTCCACTAAGGATTTGGCGATAACTTCAACAAGTTTCTTCATGTCGAGCCTCTTTCCAATAAGCACTTAGCTTACTTCTTCTTGGATTCAGCGAACTTGGACATGATGCCCTGCTTGCTGAACAGATTTTTAACGGTATCGGTCGGCTGAGCACCTTTGTTCATCCAGTCAAGAACCTTTGCTTCATCAACGTTGACAACTGCCGGCTGCTTGGAAGGGTCATAGTTACCGAGAACTTCGATAAAACGGCCATCACGCGGAGCACGGGAGTCAGCAACCACAATACGATAGAAAGGGTTCTTCTTTGCACCCATACGGTTCAAACGAATCTTTACTGCCATGAAATTTCACCACCTTTCGCAAATTGGAGTGTATAAAAATTAACGCATAAAGGGCATTTTCGGGAAGTTTCCGAGGCCCAGATTGCCTAAGCTGCCTAAGCCCGGGAACCCTTTTCCCTTTTGCATTTTTTTCATTTTCTTCATCATCTTTTTCATTTCGCCAAACTGCTTTAAGAGCTTGTTGACGTCCTGCACTTTGGTGCCGGAGCCCATGGCGATACGTTTACGGCGGCTGCCGTTGATGATACCGATGTCCGCCCGTTCTTTAGGCGTCATGGATTTGATAATGGCCTCAATCTGGCGCATTTCCTTGCCATCAAGGTCAATATCCTGACCTTCCAGCTGTTTTTTGATGCCGCCCATGCCAGGAATCATGCCCAAGATATTCTCGAGGGAACCAAGTTTCTTGACCTGCTGCATCTGGGAGAGAAAGTCGTCCAAGGTAAATTCATCCTTGCGCAGCTTTTTCTCCATCTTGCGCGCCTCTTCCATATCAAAGGTCTGCTGAGCCTTTTCTACGAGAGAAAGCACATCGCCCATCCCGAGAATACGGGAGGCCATGCGGTCAGGATGGAAGGGCTGGAGTGCCTCCAGTTTCTCACCCATACCCACAAACTTAATGGGCACACCGGTAACAGCCTTTACAGACAGTGCTGCACCACCACGGGCATCACCGTCCAGCTTGGTCATGATGACACCATCAAGGCCAAGGCTGTCATTAAAGGTCTGCGCCACATTTACGGATTCCTGACCGGTCATGGCATCCACAACCAGCAGAATTTCATGCGGCTTGACCTCAGCTTTGATATCACGCAGTTCCTGCATCAAAGCTTCATCTATCTGCAAGCGGCCTGCCGTATCGATGATGATAACATCGTTGGCATGACTTTGCGAATAAGCAATAGAAGATTTAGCAATGGTCACCGCATCGGTACCCTGCTCCATGGAAAACACGGGAATGTCGAGCTGTTTGCCCACTACCTGCAACTGCTTGATAGCAGCCGGACGGTAAATATCACAGGCAACCAGCAACGGACGTTTGCCCTGCTTTTTAAGGGACAAGCCCAGTTTACCAGCGGACGTGGTTTTACCAGCCCCCTGCAGACCTGCCATCATGATGATGGTCGGCGGATTCGGACTGATGTTGATACGGCTCTGCGTACCGCCCATGAGGTTGGTGAGCTCTTCATCAACAATCTTGATAACCACCTGAGCCGGCGTCAAGGTTTCGAGTATATCCTGACCGATAGCCCGTTCCTTGACAGTCTTTATAAAGTTCTTGACGACCTTAAAGTTTACATCAGCTTCCAGAAGTGCCATTCGCACTTCCCGCATGGCCTCGTTGACATCGTCCTCCGTCAACTTGCCATGACCGCGAAGTTTTTTGAATGTTTCCTGCAAGCGGTCGGATAAGCTTTCAAATATCAAACGGATACCTCCTGACCGTGACCCTGCACAGTGTAGGGTTCCAAGCGGTCCAGGACTTCATCAACAGCCTCAGCGTTGCCCGGCTGTTTCAGCCCCTTGATTGCTTCATAAATTTTGGCTAACTCCTGACGTTCACCTTGGTAACGGGCCGCCAGGCCTAATTTTTTCTCGTAGGACTCCATCGCTTTTTCACTGCGGTGGATATTATCGTAAACCGCCTGCCGGGATATTCCCAGCTCTTCACCGATTTCCGATAAGGAAAAATCCTCAAACAAGTGCATACGCAGGCATTCCTGCTGTTTCTCCGTAAGCAATGCCCCATATAAATCAAACAACGTGGATAAATACAAGAGCTGCTCCATCATCGCCATCACCTGCTTCAAAAATAGGTGCCAAGGTTTCCCCCTTGACATAGGCTATTATAGCGAAGGTTTTATAGGCTGTCAAGTATTTTTCCTTGGCAATATAAAAAAAGATGGAGTACTCACCCCATCTTTATCATTATATCAATATCAAATTAACAGGCAGCCGCCAGTTCACACTCATCAGCCTGACGCATTTTCCCGGCGAAGTAATCCGTCAGACGCACCTCACAATCGGCCTGGCGTCCCAGCAACGCGCGGTCTGCAGCCGTCAAAGCGCACGCATAACCCTCAGCATCATACACTGTAAAGCTGCGCTGTCCGTTCATCTCGCTGTGGATAATCACCCTGTCAGCACCAACACCAAACTTACGGCTGGCCAGCAGGCGGATGGCATTTTCCCCGGGCATATATCCCTGATTCCCGTCCATAATCATAACTTCCTTATCCTCCACACGATATAAACGAACTAACAACATCCTGCTCACCGGCCTTTCTTTATAATCTGCATAAGCTGTAATAATTTCGATGGTTTTATTATAGCAAGGTAAGATTTGCAATAAAAGTTTAAAATCTGCTTTCAATATTGCAAAAATTGTACTATACTAAAAACAAATTCTTAATGAGAGGGAAAATTATGAGCGACTATGAAAAGAAAGGATATCTTGTCAGCGACTTCCGGGTTTTCCGTTTAAAAGACGCTGCCTTGAAACCCATCCCCTTTCACTATCATGACTTCCATAAGATAATCATGTTTCTTGATGGTGCTGTAGATTATGTTATTGAAGGCAAAACATATCATCTGGCTCCCCGGGACATTGTCTTTGTTGCCGCCGGTGAAATTCATCGCCCCGTATTCACTGATGATAATAAAGAATACGAACGCATCGTCATTTATGTAGCGCCGGACTTTTTACGGCGTTGGCAACAGCAAAATGCTGAGCATGTGGACCTGGCCCAGTGCTTTACCTATGCCCGCGATAACAGCAGTGTCATGCACCAGCCCCCCGGCACCAGCCATGACCTGCTCTTTCACATGGACAAGCTGGAAAAAACAGCCAGGGGCAAGGGCTTTGCCAATGAGCTTTTCACCGAAATTATGTTCATTGAATTTATGATACTTTTAAACCGTTCCCTGCATGAACATGAGTTATCCGGACTAAACAATGCCACCTATGACCCCAAGATTCAACAGATAATCACCTATATCAATGCCAATCTGGCGCATGACCTGCCCATCGACGAACTGGCGGCCCAGGCCTATATCAGTAAGTTCTACTTAATGCGCAAGTTTAAGGCCGACACTGGTTATGGCATTCACCAGTACATTCGCAGCAAACGCCTGCTGCTGGCCCGTGACCTGCTGAAAACAGATATGCCCATCACCGCTATCAGTGAGGAAGTCGGATTTGCCGACTACTCCACATTCTCCCGGGCATTTAAAGAAATGTTTAAATGCTCTCCCCGTGATTATCGCAAACAATAAACAGACAGAGGCAGAGACCATCAACTGTATGATGACCTCTGCCTCTTTATTGATAACTTATATATCATCAAATATCCGCACAGCCGGCACCTTTTTCATTTTGCGCAGGGATTTAAGCTCCGTCCCATCAGCTGCCTGGGGAACCGGCTTACTGTCATCCGGCACATCTTTTAAATGCGGCGGTTTGCGATAGCAGCTGTCCAGCTTGCCATCCACAAATTCTTTTACCAAAACACTGCCGTCAGGCAGCACATGCCGGATTATCTCCGTACATTTCTGCTGAGCTTTCAGCTCGGACAATTCCGCCCGCCGGGCATTCATTTCCTCGAGCGTTTCGGTCAGATTAGCAATACGTTCCTGCACCATGCCCGCAAACATATCCTTAAAAGCATCTGTACCCTGTGTCCTGGCTTTTTCCATATTGGTGACGCCAGCCACGCTGTCATCAAGGCCTGCAACTCGCATACCTCTCCCCCCTTTGCTTTTATATCGGCTGTAAGTGCCGTTTTCTTAAGTCACTTTGTTTGACTTCCCCTGACAACTAGCGTATCATTTAACCATAAACGCAAAAATATACTGCATTGGAGTGAATGCTTTGTTAAAAATAGCTATGGCGCAAATGGAAGTCATCCCCGGTCATCCCGACAAAAATGCCGCCACCATGCTGCGCATGATTGCCGAGGCCCGGGAACAGGATACCGATATCATCATTTTCCCGGAAATGGCCATTCCCGGATATCTGTTAGGTGATACCTGGGAACAGACAAGTTTCCTCACGGACTGCGAACATTACGGTCAGGAAATCATCGCCGCCTCGCAGGGACTCACTGTTATGTTCGGCAATATCGCCATGGACTGGGAGAAAACCAACAATGACGGGCGTGTGCGCAAGTACAATGCTTTTTTCACCGCCCAGGACGGCCAGCTGCTTACACCTGTAGGCCAGTCCTATCCCTATGTCATCAAAACCTTGATGCCCAATTATCGTGAGTTTGACGATACCCGGCATTTCTTCAGCCTGCAGCAGCTGGCTATTGAAGAAGGCATAACACCGGCAGAACTCATCGCCCCGGTCAGCCTTACCGTACGCGGCAAAAATTATCATATCGGCTGTCTGCTTTGCGAAGACGGCTGGAGTGACAACTACGCCTTAGAACCACTGCAGATATTAAAGGAAAAAGCCAGTATTGACATGTTCGTCAATATCTCGGCCTCGCCTTATACACTAGGAAAAAATGATAAGCGCCATCGGGTATTCGGCCAGCAGGCTAAAGACGCCGGCGTTCCCCTGTTTTATGTCAACGCCATCGGCCTGCAAAACAACGGCAAAACCGTCTATACCTTCGATGGTGCCAGCACCGCCTACAACGACAAAGGCGGTGTCTGCTTGACCTGCACCACTTATCAGGAAGAACTGACCATTGTGGATTTGGATAAACTGCCATCTATCCCGGAAATAACGCCGGCTGCGGAATCTGACATTGCGCATATTTACCGCGCCCTGCACTATGGTATCCGCCGTTTTCTGGAAAACATTCACATGCAAAAGGTGGTTATTGGCATTTCCGGCGGCATTGACTCTGCTGTTGCCGCGGCATTATACGCCAAGGTTGTCGGCCCGGAAAACCTGCTGCTTGTCAATATGCCCAGCGTCTTTAATTCCGCAACGACCAAAGGGCTCAGCAAGAAACTGGCCGATAATCTGGGCTGCCAGTATGCAGTAATACCCATTCAGGAATCCGTTGACCATACTGTCAAACAACTTTCCGAAACACCCATCACCTATCTTACTGACATGTCAAACCAAAACCTCACTGTTTCTTCCTTTGTCACGGAAAATATTCAGGCTCGTGACCGCAGTGCCCGGGTACTGGCAGGCGCAGCAGCTGCCTTCGGCGGTGGCTTTACCTGCAATGCCAACAAAGCAGAAACCACGGTCGGCTACTCCACCTTGTACGGTGACCAGTCAGGTTTCCTGGCCGCATTGGCTGACCTGTGGAAATATCAGGTGTATGACCTGGCCCATTACATGAACGATGTCATTTACGGACGCGAAGTTGTGCCGCAGGGGATTATTGACATTGTCCCGAGCGCCGAGCTTTCCTCTGCGCAAAACGTAGACGAGGGCAAAGGCGACCCCTTAAAATATCCTTATCATGACTACCTCTTCCGCTCCTTTATCGAGCGCTGGCAAAAAGCCGCTCCCGAAGATATTCTGGAATGGTATGCAGCCGGCACATTGGAAGAAAATCTTGGCTGTGCCCCGGGCCTCGCAGCCAAATATTTCCCCACAGCACAGGAATTTATCGCTGACCTCGAACGCTGGTGGAATCTGTTCACCGGCATGGCTGTGGCCAAGCGCATTCAGGCACCGCCTATCCTGGCCATCAGCCGCCGCGCCTATGGCTTTGACCATCGTGAGGCCCAAAACGGCCCCTATTACACTTTAAAATATCGCCAGCTCAAACAGCAATTGCTGCAAGCAAACTAAAAAAGAGCCCTGCGGGGCTCTTTTTCTATGCCGAAATGCTATTGAATTTAAAATTAACATACTTGGCGGCAATTTTTTTCAGACGTTTGATATACACAACCTGCCAGATAATGATACAGATTTCAAAAACAATGGCTGCCAATAACCACATTCCCACAACCTCATCATCAATATCGCCTATCTCCACAGCCGGATTATAGGCGGTCAAAGCGTCATAGAATGTATGAATAACTACAGGCACGAGAAAAGCCGTAAGGTATAGCAATTTGTACGGTTCGCCATTTGCTTTATGGAAAATCCCCCTGCCGATATATTCTGCCATAAATATGCCCAGCAGCATGTGAAAAGCCACGGTAAAGAATCGGCAAAAGCCCATAAGCGTACCGCCGTACACTAATTCCTCATTCAGGGTAAAGCCCATGCCCACACCGGCACCGATTAAAATGTATTTATAGATGTTATCTGGCTTAAACAGTTTAACTGCCAGGACTATCATGAGCAGTTTGGACAGTTCCTCCGGAAAACCGGCGCGAAAGAAAGCCAACGCTGACGCCTTTACAAATTGATTTTCTATATCTGCCAGATTGTATCCTAAATCTACAATTGACATAGCAATGACAATAGCCAGGATAAACGTAATTATCGTAGCCAATACCCCCAAGCCTAAGGAAATGTACGCCTGTTTTTTCGAAATACTATCTGCCTCGCCCCACCTGAACATTTTCTTATAAATGAATCCGAGAATTATGGCGGCAAGAATTAACTGAATAAGCTCCATTATCTGCACCTCCCAACGAAACAGCGCCGACATCATAAAAAACAACGCTTTCCCTGCATCTTCCCTATAACAGAAAATTCTACCTTTTATTTGTTTATTCCTGCAACTTTGCAGGCGAAAATTCCCCCTTGCCCTTTTTGCCCAAAGCATTAACCTGCCACAAATGTCTTACTTTCATGGCAGGTATTTAAGAATGTTTGTAGAAGAATTACTTTAACATTAGAAAATATCGAGGTGAATGTCTATGTGTGACGAAATAAATTGGCAGGAATTTTTTCACAGGGCTATCATAAGCGCGGCCTCAGATATACACTTAACCGTCGGGCAAAGGCCATACATGCGGTGCCTGGGAGCCTTGCAGCCGCTCGCCTGCTGCCCGCTGACCGAATCTGTGCTTTCAGAAATTTGTGCCTTTATCATGAGTGAGTATCAACGGGAAAAGCTCACTCATGAACGGGAAATTGACATGTCATGGAATTATGACGGGCGGCGGTTTAGGGTGCATGCTTACTACCAACAAGGCTGGCCGGCTTTGGCGTGCCGCTTGCTGCCGGAGAGGATCCCCAGTCTTGCGGAACTTAATGCCCCTAAAGCCTGGCAAAATATAAAGGAGACTGACCAGGGACTTATATTGGTGACAGGCCGTACCGGCTCCGGCAAGTCGACAACGCTGGCAGCTTTTATCGCTGAACTAAACCGCGAGAAACCCTGTCATATTGTTACGTTAGAGGACCCCATCGAATATGTTTTTAAGCCTGACAAATGTTTTATCAGTCAACGGGAATGGGGACGTGATTTTTATTCCTTTCCTCAGGCCTTGCGCGGTGCCTTACGGGAAATGCCAGACGTGATTCTGGTCGGTGAGATTCGTGACCGGGAAACATTGGAAACGGCTTTGACTGCCGCCGCAGCAGGTATGCTCGTGCTCGGAACACTGCATAGCCGCAGTGCGGCAGAAACTATCCTGCGCATGGAAGGAATGTTCCCCAGCAATGAACGCGAAAGTGCCCGGGCCTTAATCGCTCAGGTTTTGACAGGGATTATTTCCCAAACTCTGCTGCCAGCGGCAGACGGCGGCAGGACAGCACTCTATGAAGTGCTGCTGTCTGTTCCTGCGGTTACCAGTTTAATCAGACAAGGGAAATACAGCCAGTTGTCAGCAGTGATGATGAGTCACCTGCAGCAAGGCATGCAGACACGCAGCCAGGCTTTGCAGGACCTTTGGCAAAATGGCAGGATAAGCCGGGAAACTTGGGAACGTCAACAGGGAGAAAGTTATGAATTATAAATACACGGCCTGCAATCGTGCCGGCCAGCATTTTCAAGGAAATATTGCGGCCGGCAGCCGGCAGGAGGCCGCCCGGCAAATCAGGCAGCAAGGTTTATGGGTAACAAATCTGATAGCGGCAGAAGAAAAATCTGCGTCCACGCGCAAAAATCTACAGGATTTAATCAGTTTTGTGGGCGGAGGCTTTACGACAGGACAGCAGGCACTATTCTTTCGGCAGCTGGCCGTTCTGACAGAGGCCGGAATTCCCCTGCATGAGGCACTGCGTAATTTAGCTGCGGCCCGCAGGGAAAACAGCTGTACTAAGGTCCTAAATAAACTGCATCAGGCCGTAATGCAAGGCAATAGTTTATCAGCGGCCTTAGGTAAATATCCGCAAATATTTTCCGCACAGGTTGTTCACTTGGTACAGGCCGGTGAAAATGGCGGTACCCTGGATACCGTACTAATTCGTCTGGCTGATTATTTGGAACAGACCACCATTGCCCGGGAAAAACTAAAATCCGTCCTGCTCTATCCGCTTATTCTGGCCTGTTCAGCTGTAGGCGCGCTGGTCTTTATGACTTTGGTGATTCTTCCGGCCTTTGCCGCTATGCTGGAAAACCTGCAGGTGGAATTGCCCCTGCCGACAAGAATTTTATTAACTACAGCGGCCTTTCTCAGGGATTACGGAGATATGACTTTGGTCATTGTCATTTTAGGCTTGCTCGTCATACTGGCCCTGCGAAAATCAACAAAGGTAAAACTGTATTATGAACGCTGTCAGCTGTCTCTACCCTTATGGGGAAGTTTACGCCTGCATACAGACTGGATGCTGGCACTGTCGACACTAGCCTCCCTGCTCGAACAGGGGATAGCACTGCCGTTGGCTTTGGAAATGGCCGGCAAATCCTTGGACAATAGCTGCCTGGCCCAGCAATTGGGGCAGGTGCAGCAAAAAATACAACAAGGCAGCTCGCTGCGAGCTGCCTTGGAAGAATGCCCTAGTTTTCCGGCAATCCTGCAGGAAATGCTGGCTGCCGGTGAACAATCCGGTAAATTGGAAACCATGCTGACCAAAGGTGCGGACTATTGCAAAGTTATGATGGAAAATGAATCTGCACGCTTGCAAGCTTTAGCTGAACCTGCTGCCATTTTTCTGGTCGGCGGTCTGGTATTTTTCTTTGTGCTGTCGGTGATTATGCCGCTGCTAAATACTATGGACGCTTTGACCATGTAAGCTGAAGTCATCACATCACTTGGCGCTGCGCTTTACATTCTCACCGTAAATGGTCTTAAAATCGTCCCGCATGGAAACGGAAACCCAGCCATTTTCCGTGGCCAGTTTCTTGCATTTTTCCGCTTTTTTGCTATCCCCCAATTCTCGCTGCAGGTCATCACATAGCAGGAAGAAGGCCGCACTCTTGTACTTATTATCGTTCACCGTATAGTTAAGCATACTGGTATCACCACTGGAATTACCAAAAGCCAGCACCGGCTGCTTACCTATTTCCCTGACGATGGATTGCACTTTGTTCATTTGGAGATTCTTGATGACAAATTTGCCCCGCACCAGAGAATCTCCTTTTTTATAGGCATAATCCAGTCCATTCTTATCGCCCTGATGGTTGGCTTTGACTTCGATATCGGTGCCGATGATTCGATTTTCGGGAATATGAAGGGCATCACAAACGAGAACGCGCACCAGCTGGCGCTCAGTTCCCGAAACTACATACACCTGAAAGCCATTATTTTGCAGGTACTGAATGGTTTCTACCATCGGCAGGTAAAAGGCCTCGCCCCACTTCAGGTTAGTCAGGCCCTCCACCGGCGTTTCCATAAATTTACGGACATAGGACGTGTACTCAGGATAGCTCATGCCCTCAAACACAGCGGCCTGATGCGGCGCACTGCTGCCCAGCTTATCACCGGCATCCTTGCTGCGAATAAAACGTTCCAGCCCTTTGGCAAACTCCCGGTCAGCCGGCGACGCCTTATAGTTCTTGTCATTGACAGCCCGTTCAATGAACAGCATGCCATCAAAATAATAAGGGGCTGTCTCACATATAAAAGTCCCGTCCATGTCATAAACAGCAATACGGTCTTCCACGGGAATGAAATTCTTGCTCTTCGTATTGGTTACATCTTTAACATAGGAAACAAGCGCCTGATAAGAGGCAGCCTCCTTGTTCCAATACTTGAAGTTGCTGCCCTGTTTATTCACGGAAATCTGCGAGATTTCTGCCCGCGACATAGCCTCAGAGCTTGGAACATCTGCCATAAAGCCCAGACTCAAAGCTGCTAGCAGAACAGCCGTACAAAGTTTTTTATTTTTCATTACTGAAATCCTCCCTTTTCGTCATCTGTCTGCGATATAAGCACATAGCAAATAATTTCCACAAAACTGCAGCATATTCCTGTTTCAAGCCAAAATTTCTCTCTTTGTCTGCAGGAAATACCGCAGCGCACCTGTAAAGCCTGCGGCTGTCCCGAGCCGGGCAAAGGCAATATGCGTATTAGCCAGCAAGGCCGCTGGCAGCAGCTCCTGTAAATACTTATTAAGGCGCGGGGCAAAATAATCCTGCTGGGCCATTATCGCACCGCCCATAATCAATACCTCCGGATTTACTACACAACAAATGGCGGCCAGGCCTTGGGCAATCTTTTTCGTCATATCATTCAATGCCGCCAGCGCTTTTTCATCGCCTGCAGCCGCCCGCTGAAAAACTTCCTCTCCCGTTGCCGCACCTGTCTGTTTAAGTAATACAGGCACACTCGCCACCCGTTCCAGATGGCCGCCGTCACTTGGCAGGAAACCTATCTCACCTGCGGCCGCAGCCGCGCCATGAACAACATGACCGTCCAGTACCAAAGCGCCGCCTATGCCTGTTCCCACAAAGATACAAAAAGCACTTTTCGTCCCCTGACCGGCTCCCAGCCAGCTTTCTCCCAGGCCGGCAGCGTTTACATCATTTTCCACCGTACATGGCAAATGCGTCAACTTTTCAATTTCTGCACGCAATTTCATGCCGCTATAACCGGGAAAATTGGGCCCGGCAAATATAACCTCACCTTTTTCCGTGTCAATGAGCCCCGGGGAACAAACGGCCACACCTGCCGCCTGGCCACACTCTGCTTGCAGGCTCTGCACAATCGCAGCTATTTTGCGTGGAATATCACCGCTGCCGTCAGTGTCGATATTCGTCGGCCGCTGTCCCTGGGTGATAATCTGCCCCTCTTCTGTCAGCATTGCGTACTTAATGGCTGTACCGCCTATATCTATACAAGCATATTGTTTCATAATGTTCTCCTGTTCCCGGCAATATTTCTGATGGCCGTACTTAATTGGGGCAGCAATATTTATGCTGCAACAATATAAACTTCTACGCTGCTGTCTTAAACCCTGCAAAATATCCCCCTGCGACGGTGTTTTATGTCATTTATACTGCGCACGCAGGAAATAAACGCAGCGTGTAGAATATATCGGGTAAAATCATAGATAAGGTGAGCATTTATGGATAAATTAGTAGCCAGCATCTTAAAACGGCTGACGCCCCTTTGGGAAACCATATATTTTTTCTACCAAAGGTTCACTGCCTACCATAGCATTTCCAGCTGGTTTGACATGGCCTCTGGTACTACCTATTATTTTCTTTTGGGGTTCCTGCCTTTTCTGGTATTTACAGTAAACCTTATGCTGTTCGTCATGGCCTCACAGGTCGACGCTATTTACGGTATGGCGTCCCACTATCTGCCCGAACGTATGGCCGGGCCGCTTATGAGCGATATCACACGCATTATGGCCAGCCGCAGCAGCCTGTGGATGTGGGTGACCGGTCTTTTCTCCCTGTACAGTTTTGTGCAAGGTCTAGTGATACTGACACGTGCCACAGACAGCCTTGATTATGCCAATACAGCTGCCATGGCCCGGGATAACCGCCATAATATCCTGGTATACGCCAAGGGTATTATCTTTACCTTTGGTTTAATGGTGGTTATATTTCTCTCCCTGGGGCTGCCTGTCTTTGGCAATTCCCTGGTCTACTATCTGAATGAGGACGGACAGCTGCCGGCCTTTTTCCTCGGACTGTGGAATTTCCTGCGCGTTTTCCTGCCCTTTGTGGTACTCGTTGTCTGGCTCACTTTTTTCTATATCTTTGCGCCCCATTCTTATACGCCACCGTTCAGACAGGCCTTTATCACTGCGCTGCTGGTCACTTTCTTGTGGCTGGCCGCCACTGGTATTTACAGCTGGTGTATGACGCTTATCCCCAGTATGGGCATTGCCTACGGTTCCCTCTTTGGTCTCTTTGCCCTGTTTGTCTGGTTTAAATTCATTGTCAGTTTTATCATTTACGGTATCGAATTCTTAATGGCACTTAACGAAATGGAACTCCGGCACAAAATCGCCGCCATGCAGGCCCAAAATAATTCCTAAACAATATGGAGGCCCCCATAAGTCAGATTATATTTCCTGACTTATGGGGGCCTCTGCTATAGCAATCAGTCCCATCCCAATGCCTTACTTATTTATTTGTTTCCCAGTAATTTATCCTGAGAATATCCCCTGGTTTTATATCCCTGGTCAAAAGCCATTCGTTAAGTTCCCGAATGCCCTCGCGGAATTCATTTACTTCCCGGGCACCGTAAGTATTTTTCTGCATGTACTTCTTGGCAATACTTTCCAGGGTATCCCCCTGCTGTACCTGGTAGGATACATGTACTACCGTCCAGGCACGATGGTCAAGTTCAGCAGCCTCAGTAATATTACCGGCTCCGATAATCCAGGCCGCCATCATCATTGCCATAACTACTTTTCTCATCGTTCTGTCCTCCTGTATCCACTTAGGCTTATGCCCTTTAAACATATATACGTATCACCTGAAAAAGTATTACAAAAAAAATAAAATTTTTTTCAGATACCCACACTTATTTAAGTGTTCTGGTTTATCTATCTAATCTTTATATCCCTGAAAGCTCAAAGTGTTTATTGTATAAAAAAATTTTTTATCGTGACCGAAACACAGACAAAATACTCTTCTTCCCCTATAACGAGGCAAGAAAATGTCCCCCACCTCAGCAGGTGGGGGCACGAATACCAAAACAGGCGGCGAGCATATCTCCCGCCTCGTTGCGAAGCGAAGCAGAGGAAGTTTTGCCTATGGCAAAACTGTAACAACGGCGTTATAATGCCTGTGTACTATGGTCAGAAAGGAATTATTTATGGGTGAAAAAATAACGAAAAAATTATCGCCGCGCTATGCGGTTCCGGACAGGGAATTATGTGCAGCCTGCGGGGCCTGTGAAGATGTATGTCCGCTAGGTGCTATTGCTGTATATCAAGGGCGTTTTGCCAAAGTCAAGGAAACTCTCTGTGTAGGCTGTGGCAAATGCGTCCGTGAGTGTCCAGCCTCCATCATAAAACTGGAGGTGCGCGCATGAACAAGCATTGGTATCACTATCTGTGGATTTGGTCGCTGTTTTACTTCGGCATGGGATTTTTTAATATTCTCTTTGCCTGGCTCGGGCTCATCAGCTTTGCCCTGCCTTTGATTATGGCGATTGGTTTTGGCAACAAACGCTTTTGCAACCGCTACTGCGACCGCGGACAGACACTACGTGCCTTAGGGCAGCTGGGCTTTTCCCGGCGTAAAGATATGCCTGCCTGGATGAAAGGCAAAGCTTTCCGTTATGGCTTTATGATATTTTTCTTCGGCATGTTCGGCAGTGTACTCTATACAACCTGGCTGGTTTATAGCGGCGCCGAATCCCTGCAGCAGGTGGTTTCGCTCTTATGGACGTTCCACTTTCCCTGGGAGTGGGCCTATAGCGGCGGCGTTTCCCCTTGGACAGCACAATTTGCTTTTGGCCTGTATAGTCTGATGCTGACCTCCGAAGTCATCGCTCTTGTTACCATGCTTTTATTCCGACCGCGGTCATGGTGCGTTTACTGCCCTATGGGTACGCTTACGCAGCTGATTTGCCAGGCTAAAGGCCCAAACCTGCCGGAATGATAAAATATCGCACCTTTATTCTTTTAATCACGATAATTAAAGGAAAACAGCACGCCATGACAGAAATATTACTGTATAGTTATTAACTGCAATGCAACAAACAGGAAGGAGCTTATCCATGCAAAAATCATTTTCGCTCCCTATTTCGCGTCGGGAATTTGTAAAGATGGCCTCTTTGGCTGCTGCCGGTCTGGCCGCCGGCACTACACCAGGTATGGCCGCCACGCCAAGCACACCACAGGCCGGAACCATTGCCTATGCTGGGCGCGAACTTCCCGTACTCTTTGATACCGATGTATGTGTATGCGGTGGCGGGCCGTCAGGTGCCGCAGCCGCCATAAATGCCGGCCGCAAAGGTGCCAAAACCGTTCTCGTAGAACGCGGCATAGCCCTGGGCGGCCTGGCTGTACTTGGCTGTGTTTATCCCTTTATGGACACACTGGCCCCCAACAGCGATACGCCCTATGTCGCAGAAGTAAAAGACAGGCTGCACCGTCATGGTATTGAACACTATGACGGCGTCACCCGGCAGGTTTGGCATAATCCGGAAACCCTGTCACTTATCTATGATGAAATGTGCGAAGAGGCCGGCGTCAACATCTTATATCAGTGTGTACTGGTTGACAGTATCGTGGCTAAAGGCAATATCACCGCTGTTATCGTGCAGACTATCGCCGGCCTGGCTGCCATTCGGGCCAAAACATTTATCGATACGACAGGCGATGCCTACCTTGCCCGCGCCGCTGGCGTCCCATTTGAAAAAGGCTATGAAAAGACCGGCAAAAATCAGCCCATGTCCTTCCGCTTTGAAATGGGCGGCATTGATTTAAATCGCCTCTATCAGCATGTGGCCGTCGAACTAAAAGAGGATTGGTGCAAATCCAAGCCACCCCATTTTGAAATTGCCGAGGCTATGCACCGCAAACAGCGTTATAAGCTGGAGGAATTGATGGCACGCGGCGTGGAATCCGGTGAACTTACACAGAAAGAGGCAGAATACCTGCAGGCCTATTCCATCATCGGCAAAAACGGCGTCATGAGCATGAACTGCCCGGAAATTCCTGTAGAATACAGCGCCTCTGACCCGCTTTCCTACAGCAAAGCCGTTACTGTAGGCCGCAAGATGATGCGTCATATCGCGTCCTATCTTGTGAAACACCTGCCCGGGTTCGAACATGCCTTCATCAGCCGGGAGGCCGCCATGCTGGGGGCACGTGAATCCTGGCGTATCCGTGGCAAACATTATCTGGTCGAGGACGATTACCATAACCAGAGCCGCTATGCTGACGCGGTCTGCCGTACTGCCTGGTTCATTGACGCTCATGGCGAAAAAGTATCGGAAAAGCTGCCCAATGGTGCTTATTACGAAATCCCCTACCGCTCCCTGGTAACCAACGAAATCGGCAACCTGATTGTCGCCGGCCGGGCCATCAGCGCCAGCTTTATCCTGCAAGCCTCCATGCGCATTCAGCCCACCTGCATGAGCATTGGCGAGGCTGCCGGCATTGCCGCCGCCTGGGGACTGAAAAAAGGCATTGCTGCCAATAATGTGGATTGGACAGCCATACCTGCCAAAGAAAGAAGTTATGTAAGCAAAAGCTGAATATTTGCAAGACACAAAAACGGGCAGTTGATAAGTCAACTGCCCTAATTCACGGATATTTTTCCTCTTAGTATTTCATCAAATTGATTTGTCAACTGCCATATAATACACGCCGGACTTCTTCTTTGGTTGTCAGACTAGCCTCAGCTTTATTATCGCCATCGGTCTGCATGGTTTCCATGCCATTGTCACAAGCCAGCTTGGTCAGCACTTCCTGACTTTGACCTGTCAAAATTGCCTCCCGAATTGACTGGTCAACTACCATCAATTCATGAATGGCGAGCCGGCCGCAGAATTTGCCGCTTTCACCAACTGCCGTTCTACGGACAAGTCTTTGGGCCAGTACGCCGGTCAGCGTTGCCGCCAGCAAATATGGCGGCACTCCCATTTCTAGCAGGCGGAAAACCGTGGCGGTGGCATTTTCTGTGTGCAGAGTGGTGAGGAGCAAATGACCGGTCAAAGCCATTCGTACTGCCATCATTGCTGTTTCTTCATCGCGGATTTCCCCCAGCAGAATTCCCTGTGCGTCCTGCCGTAAAATTGCCCGCAGGCCGCTGGCATAAGTAAGGCCTGCCTTAGGGTTTAATTGTACCTGATTTATGCCTGTGATATGACGTTCGATAGGATCCTCTAACGTAATCCAATTCCGTTCCACTTCGTTCAGCTCACGCAGGGCCGCATATAAGGTGGTGGTCTTTCCCGAGTTCATCGGCCCGGTGACAATTATAAGCCCGGACGGGCGCCGGATAAGCTGGCGAAATTTGTTTTCAGTATCCGGACTAAAGCCCAACTGGCTAAGGGATAAAAGTTCCTCCTGCAGGTTCATCAGTCTGAGTACCAGCATTTCCCCGCCGGATACAGGCATGGCAGCTGTTCTGATATCGAGTTTTTTATCACTGGCAGAAAAAACAAAGGAGCCATCCTGAGGACGGTTGCGAACCGAAATATCCATACCAGCCATGACCTTGATTCTGGAGCTTAGGCGCTGTGCCAGTTCCAGAGGCAGGCGATAAGGCAGTTCTTGCAGCAGGCCATCACAGCGGCAGCGGAAACGCACTTCCTGTGCCAGCGGTTCGATGTGCAGGTCACTGGCACCCAATTTTACAGCCTGTTTCAGTAAAAAATCAGCTAGGCGTACAATAGCACTGTTACTTTGCTCTGGCATATTTATTCCCGGTTCCAGCTGTTCACGCTGACATTGCGTTACGAGGATATGCCAAAATTTCTCATCATCAGTCACGCTTATCCCAGCTTTCTCATTAAGATATTTGTCTATTTCTTTTCTAGTATCATAAACTCCTGCATAAAATGAAACGTTATAACAATAAAAAACATATAATGTGGCAAGTAAATAGGGCGCTGCGATAAAATGCTTTCATATTTCATCGCAACGCCCTCTGTTATTTACTAAGAGTTATTATTTTATATGCTGTGCCAGTTCATTTAAAAACGCTCTGGCACAGGTTTCCGATATGAGCGCGGTTTTATCGTGAGCTTTTACCTCCGCCAGTTCCTGTTTAAACGATTCAGCCTTAGCTTTATCGCCTGCCAGGACTGCCAGTCCCGTCAGATCCGCCTTGATGATACGCCGCAACTGGGCCAGCTGTGGCTGGCATTCCGCCAGCTGCTGCGGCAAAAGCTGCCGTTCTAATGTATCCAGACTATTGTCCAGCTTAGTCAATTCCTGAACAACTTTTTCCTGTTTACTCTGCTTGTCCGCCTGACTGTCAGCCTGCCAGTACTCATTCAGCAGCACGCGCAGGGCAGCACCATCTTCCGGGCCGATAACAGCCCAGGATACCACCATGTGCTGGCTATGGTCAGCAAAATTTTCCATAGCCGGTGCCAAGTTCCCATATAAGTCCTTGATAGCTTTGTGCCAGGATTTAACGGCGTCATAATTGCCGGGATTCTGTGCGTAATCAGCAGCCGTAGACAAACTGATTTTCGACAGTTCCGCATGTTTCATCGGATTGAAGAATATCGCCGGAATGACGGAATCCTGCGGTAATTTTTCCACCGGTCCCAAAGCCAGCTTGGCCTCCAAATAATCGCTAACCGGATAGTTCCACCAGACACCAAGCTTGCGGCCATACAGGCTGCGGGCCGCCTGATAATCTGTGTCACTCAGCCCGTCAGGCACCACTTTTTCCCCGGTATAGAGCACCAGGATATTTTTATCGAGTGTCTGAGAAAAATCCCGCGTATATTCCTTGATACTGCCATTTTCTTCCATATCCTGACGAAAATATTCCGTCGGTACGGTAATGAGCGGCGCAACGTCCGCATGCTTGGCGATGAAATGTTCATTCACCCAATTTAAGAATTCCGCCTGGCCGCGGCCGTCCTTATTCTTTATATCGTCAAAGAAAATTGCAAAGTCCCGGACGCCCAAATCGTACATGGCCATGAGTTTCTTTTCCATGGCCACTCTGTCCAGTACGCCCCGATAACCGGAAAGCTCTATATCCAGCCCCGGGGAAATGGCAAAGATAAAGCGCACATTATTGGCTTTGGCAGTTTTGACAAGTTCCTGCAAATCAGCCAGCTTATCCTGCGGATATGGTTCACGCCACTTGGCCCGATGATACGGGTCATCTTTTGGTGCATAGATATAGGCATTAAGATTATGGTCAGCACAGAATTTCAGCATATCCAGACGTTTTTCCTGCGTCCAGGGCGTGCCATAGAAACCTTCGACAATGCCGCGCAAGGGAATGGGCTCAGCCCCTGAGGCATTTATACTGCCAACACAAAAACTACAGGTCATTATAGCCAGACATAGCAGCCATTTCAATTTGTTATGCAAAAAATTTTTAACCATATTAACACCCGCCTTCTCAAACCTTAAACAATATATCATGCTTGTGCAAGTATTTCGCCAGGGGCAGCCACAAGCCAATCCATAACAACGTAAAGAGCAGAATACTCAGCGGCACATTGCCTATGCCCTTCAATGTAACAGACCATAACCAGGGATACAAGGGCGTTCCTGACACTGTTTGCACATGCCACAGCGTCATCAGCACCACTTCCGGCAAAATATAGAACAGCAAGGCATTCTTGCCAAGCCAGCGCCAGGAAGCGCATAACCAGCCCATAAAATCCGGCATAAAGGAAAAACTGATTTCCAGCAAAGCCAGCAGCCACATACAAAAACCGCTGGTCAGCAGGGCAAACGGTGCCGTCCAAAGATTTTTGCAGATTATATCCATGTAGCTCCAAAGGCCGCCTGCCAGCAGCAGGACGCCGCCATGCAGTATCATTTTGCCCACCCGTTCAAAGACCGGCGCATTATCTACGGTCAAATGACGCCCGGCCATTATGCCAAACAGCATTGACGCCGTAGCGGCAATCGTGCCATACAGTCCCTCCGGGTCAAAATTGCCACCCATATAACAATGGGCCGCCCCCGGGAAAATCCCGTCGATAACCATACTGATATTATCCGTGGGACTAAACGGACTGCTCGTATCATACAGGTGAAAACACACAGAAGAAAGCAGCAGCAGTAAAAAGGCCATGGTATTTAACAGGGAGTTTCGTTCCAGCCCCCAGGCCAGAATCATGCCGCAAAAATACACCAGCCCCAGCCTTTGGAGAACGCCCAACACCCGGCCATGGTCAATAATCTGTGCCAGCAGTCCCGATGAGGCTGCTCCTGGAGAAAAGAAGTGCTGCAGGATAAGCGGCATCTGACTGAGGAACAGCCCCAGCAGTATCAATATCAACGAGCGCCGTGTAATCCGCCCGAAAATATCATTTTCCCTATTCCGCCCATACTTGGCCAAATGTAAAGCCCCGGCTGTCCCCATGGCAAAGATAAAGCCCGGCATGACAAAATCCGCCAGCGTTATGCCTTCCCAGGGCGAATGGAGCAGTATCGGATAGGCCTCGGAAAAATCGGGCAGGCCATTTACCAACAGCATGCAGGCGATGACCAGTCCCCGGAACACGTCCAAGGACGGCAGCCGCCGATGTTGTCTAAGTAACATGCTAAAACCTTCTTTATCATTTATCGTCTAAACTTATTTCTGTTTTAAATCCTCAATAGCCTGGGCAGCTCCCATAATGCCGATTACAGCATGCTCAAAGGTCAGGCCGCCCTGCAGGTAAACATTGTACGGAGCGCGCATGGGGCCATCGGCACTGAACTCAATCGACGCCCCCTGCACAAAGGTTCCGGCCGCCATGATAATCTGGTCCGTATAACCAGGCATATCCCACGGTTCCGGCGCAGCAAAGGAATCAACCGGGGAATACTTTTGAATGCCGCCGCAGAACGCCACCAGATTTTCCCCAGTACCCAGTTCGATGGCCTGAATGATGTCACCACGTACATCTGTGGGCAGCGGCAAAGTCTTATAGCCCAGACGGGCAAACATGCCGGCTGCAAAAATTGCGCCTTTGATGGACTGTGCCACAACATGCGGTGCCAGGAACAAGCCCTGGAACAGCAGACGGTTATTGGAAAGACTGGCCCCCAGCTCATCCCCCATGCCCGGTGCCGTCAGGCGGTAGGACGTAAGCTCTACCAGTTCATTACGGCCGGCGACATAGCCGCCCGTAGGAGCAATACCGCCGCCTGGATTTTTAATCAGGGAACCGGCCATAATATCGGCCCCTGCCTGCGTTGGTTCCAAGGTGTCTACAAACTCCCCGTAGCAGTTATCCACAAAGCAGATACAGTCCGGCTTAAGGCGGTGAACTTCGTCGCAAATAGCCCGGATATCATCGATGGACAAGGGATTACGCATACTGTAACCACGGGAGCGCTGAATCTCGACCATCTTGGTTTTAGCCGTAATCACATTTTTTATTCCGTCCATGTCCACTTTGCCGTCAATCATCGGCAGTTCATTATAGAGGACACCAAATTCCTTTAACGAGCCCGGGCTGGGATTTTCATAGCCGATTACCGTCTGCATAGTATCATAGGGCTTGCCCGTCAGGGATACGAGTTCATCACCGGGGCGCAGGATACCAAACAGCACCGTAGCCAGCGCATGCGTGCCCGAAACGAACTGCGTGCGGACCAGCGCGCGTTCTGCACCGAAAATTTTTGCGTAAAGCTCCTCCAGTTTCGTCCGGCCGATATCATCATAAGCATAACCCGTAGTCGTATTGAAATGGGCGTCAGACACCTTGCACTCACGCATAGCATCCAAAACCTTTAAGGTGTTTTCCTCAGCAATAGCGTCCACCCGGGCAAAAAGCTCCTGGGAGTCCTTTAGTACCTCCTGTTTTAAAGCAACAAGTTTTTGCGAAAAAGCCAATTTACTTACTCCTTTATTTCATACTTACTGAAATTATCTTTCTCCGACAGCGGCAGGCGCACAGTCATTTTTGTCCCTGCCTCTTCATAGGCCGTTTCCAACACAGCATTAAGGCCATGCAATCTGGTAACTACACTGCCCTCACTATAAGGCACGAGCAACATCATGCGCACCTGGCTCTCCTGGAAAAAGCCCTCCACCCTGCGCAGCAGGCCGTCAAGGTTCTCCCCCGTCACCGCCGAGATAAAGACACCGTCCCGGCCATGCAGGAGCTGCTCGCGTACATGCGGATTGGTCAGCTTGTCAGCCTTGTTAAAGACAAACAACACCGGTTTATCGGCGGCATTAAGTTCCTGCAGTACCGCCACCACGGCCTCAATCTGTTCTTCTATATGGTCACCGCTGGCGTCGACCACATGCAGCAATAAGTCAGCCTCCTGCACTTCCTCGAGCGTTGCCCGGAAAGCCGTGACCAGCGTATGCGGCAATTTTTGAATAAAGCCTACCGTATCTGTCAACAAAATTTCCTGTTTCTCCGGCAGCACCAAATGCCTGGTTGTCGGGTCCAAAGTAGCAAACAGCTTGTCCTCGGCAAAGACCTCCGAACCCGTGAGTTTATTGAGCAGGGTTGACTTGCCGGCATTGGTATAACCTACCAATGCCACCAGCGGAATCCGCGATTCCTTGCGCCGGCTGCGGTGCAGGCTGCGGCTCTTGGCCACACCCTTAATCTGTTCCTCAATATCATGAATCTTGCTGTATATCCGCCGCCGGTCAACTTCGAGCTTTGTTTCCCCAGGGCCTCTGGTACCTATACCGCCGCCCAGACGTGACAGGGCCAGTCCCTGACCGCTGAGACGCGGCAGATTGTAACGCAGCTGCGCCAGTTCCACCTGCAGCTTGCCCTCCCGGGACCTGGCCCGTTGAGCAAAGATATCCAGTATTAAGGCTGTGCGGTCAATAACCTTAATGCCGAGCATTCTTTCAAGATTATGCTGCTGTGAGGGCGTCAGTTCATCATCGACAATCAGCAGTGCAGCCTCGCGGTTCTGCACCTCCATGGCCAGTTCATTCACCTTGCCCTTGCCCAGGAATAAAGCCGCGTCCGGTTTTTCCTTGCGCTGGGTAAAACAGCCTACTATTTTCGCACCGGCAGTTTCCGTAAGTCTTGCCAGCTCCGCCATGGATTCCTCCATGGGAAAAATGCCGCCAGACCGTTCCACACCAGCCAGAATGGCCCGTTCTTCCTCGTCCGCTGTGGTTTTCGTACTTTGGGCGGCCAGTTTCTTATTGACCACCGTAATCAGCATATTGAGGTTAATCTGGTGCAGCACCTTATCTTCTGCCGGGCCATACTGCGTAAGTATCTGCGTGCCATCTTCGCCGGCCTCTCCCGTAAAAAAGGCCAGACAGCCCACAATCTTGCCCTCCCGGCGTCCCAGGGCCGCCATGCAGTCAAAACGCAGGCGCCGCAGGGAAGATAAATCCGGGTCACTCAGGCGCACATCGCCACTGGGATGGGTATGGATGCAGCGAATCCCCGACAGGCGCATATCTGAACGGGTCTTTTGCTTGAATTCCGGCAGGTCAACCGTTGCCGTATCCCCAAGGGACACCTGCACGACCTTGCCCTGACGATTCAGGTAAACAGCCACTTCCCTGTCCGTATCCGCCGTAATGGACAGCATACTTTCATTTAATTCCCTGGTAGACAGCTGACCAATAGGCACACGCAAATCATACAGGGCTTGCAGTTTTTCCAGTATATAAGTTTTTATATTGGCCAAATCGCCATTTACTTGCATGATTCTTCTCCCGGTCAGCCACGATTTACGATATTGCCGATGTGTTTAAGCATAATGGACAGGGTACCATCATCGTTGTTGTGGAACTCGAGATACTCCGTGTTGTCAAAGTAATCCGAGGGAATTGTGAGTTCTATCCCCGTATCCGTCTTTAACTTATGCTTGCACATCTTCTTGATGGTGGCCTCCTGGTCCATTTTTACCGGTTCGGTAAAGCCGGCCTCTTTGATAGCATTGTCAAAGTCCGCCTGCATGGAAGGATTTTCCTTGAATATCTCCTTGCCGGCCTCCACGAGGTCGAGCTCGTCACTGCTCTGCATATTTTCCGTCACATAGCTTTTCACTGCCGCCTCGGTGGCCACCTTGTCCTGACCATAGGCCTCGGCCACCTTTGCCGCCGTCTTGCTGAGGTTCTTTATGGCCTCCTTCGGGGAAGGAGCCAGGCTGCATTCCAGCAGGATTTCCGGAAATACATAGACACTGCTGCCGTCAATGGTATATTTTTTCGCCGTCACCGAAATTTCTTTCGTTTCCGCATTGATGAACGCATATTCTTCCATCTTTTGGCTGAGGTTAGGCATGATAGAATAGTGATTGATGATTTCATTCTTTATGCCCTTATCCGTCTGATTGACCTGATGGGTATAGCCGATATGGCTGTTGGATTTAAAAATGACAATCTGACGCACATCATCAATACGTACATCAGCCACAATAACATCAGCCGAGGCCATTTCCTCAGCATGAACAAAAGCCTCTTCGAGTTTCTTGGCCAGTTCCTTGGAAAACGGCACAAATGACATTTCCCCCGCCAGGTATTCACTAAGCAGCTCCTGGCAATGACTGTCATCATAGAAAGAGCCTGGTTTGGCATCTTGACTTCCCCAGGCCTTTTCTATATGTTTCAGCAAAAACGTTTCAATACTGTCCTGTACCGTCAAAGTTTCGTCAGAATACACCGTCATGCCCGAATTAAAGTCCAGTATATGAAGTATTGCCTTATCTATGATTATCATGCTTTTTCCTGCTCCTTTCGTGCCTGCTCCTCTGCCCAGCCGCGCACCTGCTGCAAGCGTGCTGTCATACGGCTCCGCAATTTTTCCTCCAGCTCCGCCAAATCGCTGGCGTCAAATTCGTAACTTACATCGGGAATATTCCATATACGAGCCTCAGCAAAGAACTCGTCCCGGTAAATATTATAATAAACCGTAAAGCTGCTTTCTAACGCAAAATTTACATAGTCGATAACAATATATGAGCCATTATTGATTTTGACCGGTTCCTGCGGACGGATAAACAGGGAAAATCCCTCTATTTCTGCAGGCAGTTCCAGACCTGCCTGCCATGTCAGGATTTTTTTATCCCTTACAATGCTGCTCAGGGCATCAGGATTAAACTCTGCCATATCATGCAGCGTCTGCTCAAACTGAGCCTTTAAGAGTTCCTCAAAAACCGTCAGACTGCCGGTGATAAACTCAATACAGCAAAATTCGATAAGACCGATTTTCAGCCGTACCTTATATTCGTGGGTCTCTTCATGAAAGTAAATAATGGCGCTTTTGTGCCACTCCTCATTAACATAACGGTACAAATCGTACTTGTCCTTGCCGATGACCGGTTCCCTGTCAAGGGTAAACCCCTGCCATGTCTCCGGCAGTTCCTGCATATACTGCCAGCTGTCTGTCTCTTCTTTTATCTTGGTGATGGTTTCCTCTTTCACAGCCTGCTCCCATACAGAAAAAGCTCCTAGGCAAGGCCTAAGAGCTCATACAATTCAAAATCTAATATATAGATAGGAAAAATATGCTCCTTTGCCTACCTATAATAACTCATTTCCCCCGATTTCGTCAAATTTTCTTTTTGCTGCCTAGGGCGTGTTGATTAAATGAGATTCGCCCAGATTTGCAGATAGTGGCTGTCCTCTGCAAGGCGACAAACCGCAGGCATAGCGGTGCTATGTCGAGGAAATGTCTGTGAAGATGGGTGGATTGAATTAATCAACACGCCCTAATCAGCATAGAAAATCAGACCGCACCCCTGCAGCCGCTGATGCAGAGCCATCATAAATTTAGGCCCCGGGTCAATTTTTTTCGAGTAATAGCCAGCTACCTTTTCGCTGTACAGACCGCTGACCCGGGCGGCATCCTGCTGATAATGGCCAAACACATAGCGGATGTCAGGATATTTTTCCTGCAAATACTTAATCAGCGCGATATTGGCCTCCAGCTGGGCTTCGGTTAAATCCTCAGCCCCGCCAGTACCGCCGACGTTTTCAATACCAATGGCACACCAGTTGTAGCCGATAGCATGACGATTAAGGGCAGTTTCCGATGTAAGCCGGAAAACTTTGCCGTCCCTGTCAACAAGAAAATGAGACGCGACATTTAAAGTACCATCGCCCAGGTCTTCATTGTAAAAATGTTTATACGCTGACTCCCATGTGCTGGAAGCCGTCCAATGAACCACTACCGCCTGTGGCGTGATATCCACCTTATTCAGCCCGTAATGGGTCTGCGCGTATTCACGAATGAGCTGTTCCCGGTGTTCTGTCCAGACGATAGGCTTATCAATAATTTGCAGCCCGCCTGCCAAAACTTCTGCCGCCAATGACAATAGCAACAATGTCAGCAATACACATTTTCTCAGCATCTTAGTTCAGTCCTTCCCCTGTATTGTTTACGGATTCTATGTACAAAATTCTCCAAGGACACCGCCTGTTCCTGCCAGCCTTATTTGTTCTAAGTACATTGACTTTTCTGAAAAAATTATCGTAAAATAAAAATATGTTTGAACTCGCAAAAGCAAAGGAGTTGACGTGAATGAAGAAAAGAATCTCAGCTTTACTATTGGCAATGCTCTGTCTGATGATGAATGTCTGTCTGTCCATGAGTAATGAAGCCAAGGCCGACCTGGACAAAGAGCTGGCACAAATGATTGGCGAAACAGGAACGAAAGTTCCGTGACTGGGTGTGATTGCCTTTAAGGACGGCAAGGAAGTTTACAGCAGCTTCCATGGCTCGGCCATTATCGACAGTCAAAATCCGCAGAACAGCCGCCCCTTTACCCGTAACAGCCGCTTCCGCGTGGCCTCGGTCTCCAAGATGTTCACTGTGTTCACCATCATGCAGCTCACCGAGCAAGGCAAGCTGGATTTGGATACCGATGTAAGCAAATACTTGGGCTTCCAGCTGCGCAATCCGAATTACCTCGACATTCCCATTACCGCAAGAATGCTGGCCTCTCACCAGTCCTCCCTGCGTGATGGTAAGATATACAGCATTCCGCCGGAGATGGGCCTGCAGGAATTTTTCCGCAAGGACGGCAAGTTCTACGAAGACGGCGCTCACTTCGCTCCGCAGGGAAAAGCGCCGGGCAAATACTTTTCCTACAGCAATCTGAATTATGGTATTCTAGGCACGATTATCGAAAAAGTCACCGGCGAGCGTTTTGACAAATATCAGAAGAACCATATCTTAAAGCAGCTTGACATCAAAGGGGACTACCTGCCCAGCAACTTCAGCAAGAAAGAATTTGCCAAACTCGGTGCTGTGTACCAGAAAAAAGATGCAGACGGCGTCTGGAATGAAAACGGCCAGAAAATTCAGCAACAACTACATTTGGCATGAAACAGTCGGCAACGCCATTTGCCACAATGTATTTGTCCGCTGATATCTATGCCCCTGTACACCAGCAACGAACTCATATACACGAATGTATTTTTTATGTTTTTTTAACGTCTTTTACAAGTCAAATGTCAGCCCCCTTCCTTTTCGCATGATTCCTAGTGTGCTTGATTCCCCCTTTTGCCCATATCGAAAAAAGTCAAACGTGGTACACGCAAAAAAGACCCCTACCTAAATAGGTAGAAGCCTTATAAATAGTCAATATGGTGACCCACCACGGAATCGAACCGTGAACCTACTGATTAAGAGTCAGTTGCTCTGCCAGTTGAGCTAGTGAGTCATTGGCCTTGTTCTCAAGGACAAATAATATATTAGCACTCTACTAACAGACCGTCAAGGGGTAATTATGAAAAAGGTCAAAAATTTTTACGGATAATCATCTCAATGCGGTTGCCCGACACAGAAACACGCACATCATCAGCAATATTGGCCACAATGGATTTCTCCAGTTCGTCTAAAGCCCCAAACTCATCATCTTCAGTCTCGGACTGCGGAGCGGCCTTCTTTAAGTCGCGGCGGTACTTTTCCAGTGACCAGGTATATGTATCTGTAGCCATAGCCACGCCGCCCATAGTCATAAAATGACAGTCGCCCATAACCACACTGGTACCATCTTTCATGTTATAAAGGCTGTCCTCAATGAAATCCTTAATTTTCCCCATAATCCCCACAGACGCTTCGTTGCTCTTGGTCGTAGAAACCTCAATAAGCTCCTGTTTTTTGTTATAGTTCATCGGGGATTCGGCCACTAAATGCAGCTCACATTTACATTCAGGCGTGCTCTCCATCCAAAAATCGGCCACAAAATCTTCAACAATGGCCCGCACCATGCTCATGGTTTCTTCTGCCAACAATCTTGCTCTGCGGGCACTGCGTTCATCAAAGCCCATTGCTTTGCTGAATTCTTCGACTTCGTCCAAAGCCTTTTCCATACCATAACCATTACTGTTAACGGTTATCTTATTGGTTTTCATCGCAATCATTCCTCTATTGTCAGGAAATCAATAAATCCTGTCATATCCAGTACATCTTTCACATCTTCACTTACATGCGTAAGTTTCATAGATCCCTGTTTCTTCATGCGTTTTTGGGCCAGCAATAATACGCGCAGGCCAGCTGATGCCACATATACCAGCTCGGAAAAATCCAGCGTCAAATCCGTAATGCCCGTCAAATCATTCTGTACAACTTTATCTAAATCCGGAGCCGTAACAGCATCCAGACGTCCCGACAGAAAAAGTGTCAAAGCCGTACCATTGAGTTCTTTTTTGATTTCCATAATGAAAATCTCCTTTCACCGTGATATGTAACCATAATGTAGAAATTCGCGTTTAATTTTCATTTTCCTGCATAATTATGTTTTTTCGTATGGTTAATATATTTTTTCCATCTTTATATTCGTAGCTGATATTGTCCACATTCTTCTTAACGAGGAATATTCCCCAGCCGCCTAATTCCCTGTCCATCAGCGGCGTATCGGGGTCCGGGGCTTCTCTTTGCAAGGGGTTATAAGGTATACCTTCGTCAATAAATGACAATTCCAGACTCTGCGGATTGTCATAAGTACGTCCACGCAGCAGCGCCTTCCCTTCGCTCTCACCATAAGCATAGCTGGCAATGTTGACAAAAATTTCCTCTACCACCAGGTCCAGCTGCAGCTGCACTTTCACCGGACAGTTAAACGGCTCCAGCAAACTGGCTACAAATTCATTCACAGCTGGCAGATTTTCTACTTTGGCCTCTATCAGCAATTCTCTTGGTTCGCTCATAATCCTCCCCCACCTAATTTGCTAAAGCAGGACCTTACGACTGTATCCATAAACGCTGATACTTTTCCAGTTGTCTGATGACATGCCGGAAAATATTTTGCCCGACCTGCGGATAACGTTTCAGTATGGCCATAAATCCGGATAAGGGTATCTTGATGATAACAGCCTGTTCCGTCAGTACCTCCATAGAGTATTTATGGCGATGTCCGGGCAGCAATACACTCTCATTAAGCCAGCTGTTTTCCTTTTGAATATCCAGCGTATTATACCAGCCGTCACCGACTTCGATACTGCGGACAATTTTGCCGCTGACCAGGAAAATCATATTATCTTCGATACTTTCTGCATCTATCCGGTCACCCTCGAACAGGATTTGCTGCTGGGCACCGCCCATAAAGAGCTGCTGTATACCGAGCTCGCACTCCTGGAACAAAGCCAGTTTCGACAGATAATTCTGCAGTACGGCCCGGGAATCCTGCACTTGCAGGCTGCCGCTGATTCTTTCGGCCTCCAGCCGTTTTTCGAGCTTGGCGCGGAAATCATACACAGCCACATTCCAGTCCATCATCATCTGCTGAATTATCAGCTGATATTCCTTCAGCAGCCGCTTGACATCGTTCATCTTGAACTCACTGCTGTCATAGACTAAGGAGATAATCACCTTATTTTCCTCCCGGCGGAAGGAAATACTGAGTTTCAAATCCCGGCCATCGTAGGAATTCTGCATTACCAGCTGCCCCGTTGCCTGCCCCGGCACATCAGCATAAGACATGCTCTCCTGGAAGAAATCACAGAAATTGAGCACATGGTCAAAGCCATTTGCCTGACTCCGCAGCACATCTTCGATGTTTTCACGCCCCAATGAGGCATACGGCTGCGAAATAACAAATTGCTGGAAAGCCTTGGTCACGAGTTCCTGAACGGTGGGATTTCCCTTCACCTGCAGGCGTACAGGTACAAGGCTGGGGGTAATGCCCTCATCGGCAGCTTTACCACGCCGCGGCACAAAAAGCGCAAAACCCACATCATCGCACTGATTGTAACGCTGCAGCAGCACCCCCCAGGCCGTATACAAAATGGACATGAGCATCATTTTCTTATCTTTGGAGCGCAAGCGCAGTTCCGCCAATAAATCAGCCGGAATGTAAGACACATACGCCTCCTGTTTATATAAATCACTTGTGCTCTTATGATAGTAAGGCAGTTCCGGCTGCTGCGGAAAATCCTTTAAGAAATTCCGCCAGTATTCCTTGATGGGTTCAGCCAGAGCGGCAGCACTCATGCCCTTAATGTCATTGCCGTCTGCTGCCGGGGTATACGATTCATTAACAGCCAGGGCAAAGAGTTTCCGCAGATTTATCTGCGGCATAATTGCCCCCACAGCTGTCACAACAACAGCGAACTCATACTGGTTGGTATGCAGGACACTGAACCGCACCAGACTGCCGCTGCGCAGGTCAAAGCCCTGACGCAGTTCCGACTCCATGATACGGCGCAAAACTACATTGAGCTCATCACCATCCATGCTCTCCAGATTACGGTACACCACTTGGGGTATATCGCGCTGTTCATCAAGAACCACCGCCAGTATACGCTTGCCGACGGAGCAATAATTAAGCCGCAAAGCCTCCGTTTCCTGAATCAATGTATATAAGGCCCTGTTAAAATAGGTCGGCAATAAATTCCCCTTAACCTTGTAGAGGCCCTGCATGACACTGCCCACTGGATTCATCGCATTGCGGTAATGAAAATATGCTTTTTCCTCACCCGAAAGTTCCCTGACATAAGTTATTTTATTACGCGAATAGCCATGCGTTTCTTCTATTTGCGGACCATATAACTGCTTAAGAACACCAAATTCATTGCTGGGCAAGTCCTCAACTTTTATCTTCTGCGGTTCCATAAAAATTTACCTCCCTGCTAAGCCTTCCTTTTCCCAATGGTAACAATTGTAGTGTTAAAACACAAAATTCCAAACACTTTGCCGTACCAAAACAACGTTGCGTTGCCTGAAATGTCCCCATATTGCTCACAGATATAGCACATACAGACTTATTCTACATTTCACAGCCATTTTCCTGTAAAAAAAACCAGTCAGGCTCACCTGACTGGCTTTAATCATATATTCATGGTCTGCCGACCATTACGCTTCCTTCAATTTGTGGCGAATCTTCTCCTGATTAAGTTTACAAAGTGTACCTGCTTTCCCCAGCACATACAACCCGTTCTTAAGTTTGAGAAGTATCCCCGTGTGGCCGTTATCTGTTTCGATTACCCCCTTCATTTCAGAGTCCTCAGGTAAAGGTCTGTCGCCCCAGAACAACGACTTTGACATGTTTCGCAACTTGCTGATCCTCATACTGTATTCCTCCTGTTATAAAGTTGTCCACAGGGTGCGAAGAATATCGCCCCTGCCAAATCATGTTCAGTCTACTCTCCTTAACTGAAAATTGACTGAAGATTTCATTAAAAACTGCTGAGGATTTGACCGTCAGCGATGTAAAGCAGCTGTTGCCCATCCCTTTTCAAGCCCCATACGTTTAGCAACGTCAAGATATGCTGCCAATTTAGATTTATTGTCTAAAACACTGTTAAGCGCCGCTGTCATATACTCTTTAGGATAATGCGCCTTTAGGTATGCTGATTGCCAAATCAACACCGCATCAGCAATACTAGAAATTCGCAAACTCAAAAGAACGTCTTTACGGATAAGATCAGCAAAAGTTTTAGGTGCCAGTTCCTTTATTACACTAATCCTGGCTGGATAGTCCAGACAGAACAATGCCCCTGTTTGTCCTTCGCATAGCAGCTTTGCCGTCAGTTCATCAGCTGACGGGATATTGTTGATATCCAGCTTTACGCCACAATTATATTCTATATTCTCCAAAGTATCGTTGATTACAGTCAATGTACGTAACGGCGTCAAGCTAATCATAAGCATTCCCATCTCTTCCAAATATTTCATTGGAAATTCTGCCACTAAACTACCTTCTGATTCAGATATCGGGAAGTAATTCATCAGCGAACCAGGAGCAACAACCACCATTGCAGCATGCGTAGAGGCATGCCGTGGCAAACCTTCCAGCCCACGAGCCAAGTCAATCCATTGCCTGATTACTTCCGACAACTCATAATACCGGCGAAAATCCACACACGTTTTTAACGCTTCATCCAAAGTTATCCCCAATTCACTTGGTATAGTTTCTGCTATATCATTTGCCTGTTCATAATCCATGCCCAAAGCTCTGCCAACATCTCTAAACATACCATTAGCTGTCATAGTTCCCAAAACAGCAATCTGCGCCACACTGTCATAACCATAACGTTCCTTTAGATAATTGATGACAACATCGCGATTATCTTGATGTTGGTTATAAGCTAAATAAAATACAGGTAAAATCATGTGCGCTGTATGCAAAACAGATTCAGCTGTTAAATTGTATTTCAGCGGGTCTATCCTGCTAATTCCTAAAACATAAGCAGCAACACTGCCTAGCAAAGAACTACATCCTGTTCCTATATTGATTTTATATTCCTGACAAAACTCAACAATATCTTTTGCAAATATAAAACATCTTGCCAAACCACGCCGCTTAATCATGTCCAGTTCATAATGCAAACGTTCCCTTATTTCATCTGTAATGTCTGAATAATATGCAGGAAGAGCTTTTTCGCACAACTCACACAAGTATTCATCATCATTGCTGCAATTTTGAGGAATCGATAATACAGGCACATGAAATTGACTGAAATCAAAATCAACTTGGCAACGTTCAGCTATTCTAACTGTATTGATAATAGCTTCAGGGTATTCTGAGAACAACACCGCCATTTCCTGTGAAGTTTTCAGGTAATACTCCCCATTGTCATAACCACCAGACCTAAACTCGTCCATTTCTATGGACTTCTCTATACACTGTAAAACAGCATATAGCTTGCAATCATCCCGACAAATATACCGGCAATCATTGGCAGCCACCAATCCCAAGCCAAAACTCTTAGCTAATTCAACCAAACTTTCAGTGACACTTTTCTCTTTACTTAAACCGTGATTCTGAACCTCAATGAAAAAATTTTCCCTGCCGAAAATATCGATATATTCCTGAACAACATTTTCCGCTCTTGGCTTATTGTTGCTACTAATTGCACGATAGACTTCGCCATCAGCACCAGATGACAAGCAAATAAGCCCTTCATGATACTTTTGTAGAAGTTCTTTATCCACTCGTGACTTGTAGTACATACCCTCTATATTGGCCAATGACACAAGTTTCACTAGATTTTTGTAACCCGTCTGATTTTCTGCCAACAAAATCAAATTGTAGTACGTTACACCATCAACAGCACAGCGGTCATATCGCGAGGCAGGGGCCACATACAGTTCACAGCCGATAATCGGCTTTATTCCCTGTTCCTTACATTCCTTATAAAAAGGTATAACTCCGTACAGCGCTCCATAATCGGTAATCGCTAAATGTTTCATCCCAAGTTCTTTAGCTTTTGCCACTAGTTCTTTGATGCGAGCTACACCGCTATAAAGACTGTATTCTGTATGGACATGAAGATGAGCAAACCTGCTCTCATCAAACGCTGTCATAGTCTGCCCTCCTATATGATGAATATTTCATTCTGCAGTTTCGACAATAAAGCCACTCCAATTATCCGCATACTGCAAAAGCAAGGTAAGTTTCCCCTCCCTTGCCGCCACACTGCGGTTATCTTCTACATATTGCCCATCATGATAGACTATGGCCTGTACTTCTTCCTCTGTCAGAGGAAAACGACTGGCTGCCAGGTAAAGCCCGCGGATAGGAACGCTCAAATATAACAGGTCTTTATTGAAGCGATATGGCGTAGTAGCAGGATAGCCATAAGCCTTTTGCTTGGGGCTAGGTTCATTTTTTAGATATTGCGGCTGCCCCGGCATCCCAGCTTTGCCTAAGTCATGAAGCAATGCCACAATGACACAGCTTTCATCACTGATTTCCGGGGCAAGCACCGCCTTGATTTTCAACAGATTCTCCGCAACATTTACACTATGCTCCAATAAGCCACGCTCACGGCAAAGATGATATTTGGTGGAGGCAGGCGTTGTCAGGTAAGCTGTTTCTTCCTCGATAAACTTCATCAGCTCTGCAAATTCTTCCTTGCGCCCTGTAACCTTTTCCTTTAATGCTTGATAACGCCTCATCAACTCCATAAATATCATTCCTCCAACAGTTCACTACAATTATATTTCCAAGAAGGTTCAAAATATATAATCTCTACATTTTCAGGAATTTTGATTTCTTCTAGTTTTTCCTCAGAATTATCACCATACTTCATCATGCAAAATACCTCCTTATAGTGTTTTTCCCATTCCCCCCTAGATATCATCTTATTTTCATCGTTATGCGTATAGTCATTGACTATATTAAGCAATACTAATTTAACTTTTATACTTTTCGAAAGTTTTGTAACATCTCTTCTTTCATTCAAGTAATATAGAAACGTCAATCTATTCCCCAACTGATAAAACGATGGATTCTTTTTCTTATCTTTAACTTCACTTTTTTCCCATATTTCTTTATTATATTTGCTCTCACTACCAAATAACTTAGTACATGTCTCTTGCATACATTTACTAATCACCTTTAGACTATCTGCCCCTGCTCCCGTTTCTTTGTACATTTCCGTCAGATATGACTTTGCTTCAAAAAGATATAATTCACTTCCGTCTTCAGATAGTGCAATAGCATCCCATTCCGGGCCATTCTTAGGCCAAAATGAAAAATCCACCTCTTTAAGCGATGAGATTTTTTCCTTTAACTTTTCTTCTGTAAGTTTATATTCATCATATGATTCATTTTCCAAAGGAGATATCCATTCTAATGATTTTACACCAAGTTTATTCTCTAATTCTTCCCTTAAAAACTTATTATTAACGATTTCTTGCATCCAATATTTGCTTCCTTTTTCTGCTTTCTTATTTGATGTATTGCTCATGATAATCCTCCCTATAACAAAATAATAAATAACAAGCGCTATCTTCGCATATCCAAAACAGACGCTCCCATGTATGGAGAAAAGAGACCGGTTTACCTTTCTTATATACCTCATAATATTAATCAGCCACTTTAGCAGAAGCATCCATCAAAGTTCCTTCTATTTCCGAACAACTATCCCAAAGCATAGGCATTCGGTATTTAACGTAAGATTTCTATTCCTTACACAAGGAACGTACAATTAGCGAAACGTTATCTTGTCATAATGATAAAACGATATGGAGATATCGCGTCTAGCGATTAACGAAATAGCGATAGTTGAATCGTCATAATGGACATTGGAGGTACACACCTCAGGCTCTAGGCCATAATTTCCATACACAAATAGCTATCAGCTATCATTAGTAATTTGCATGCAGCTTCATAGTTCATCTGCACCTGAACCGAATTCCCTCTAATGAATGCCCCTGCTAAAGTGGCTGATTATACCCTAATTATTTCCCCAGCAACTCCTCAACAATAAATTGGTTCTCACCGGCCAGGTCAAACCTGGGCGTGTAATCGACTTTGGTAATCAGCAGCGCCTCATCAATCTTGAGCGATGCTTCGTCAGCCTTACGATTAAATTCCTTAACCATTGCTCTTACTTTGTTTCTGTCATAATCAATCGTCATGATGCGGTCAATATCATAGTAGTAGGAAGTTTGATTGCCATCATTGTTAAACACATATCCTTGACCTTCTCCCTTTTGCAGTTCATGAGAACTCTTTAAGTTTGCCAGCCCCTGTAATGCCTGAAGCATTGACCGCCTGCTTTTATTAGCATCTACAGTTGCGTCAAGGTTAAAGCCCATCCCTGCCTTAGCCTTGCCGATTGCGCACGACAGTTTTTCTTTTTCTTCCATAAGTTCCTGCCAAACTTTTAACAATGCCTCTACAGCAAATCCTTCTTCGCTCCGCTCACTGACATCGACAGTCTCATCCTTCTGTCCTTTTAATGCCTTGCTGCGCAAGTGTTTTTCCGTAATCGTCATAACGTTGTCATTATTGGACAGATACCTAGTGATATAACTCAGTAATTCATTGATTTTGTTCTGCGTTTGAAAAGCTTCCTTCAAATTCATGATAAATACCTCCCTGTATAAAGAAATCATATAATACTATCCAGAATGTGAACATCTGAATGCTTTAATGCTGCCGGAATAGTTATGGGTTCTGTAAAAATCATAACCAAACTATCATCGGGAGCATGAACCTGCATATAAAAATCAAATATCAATGTATAATGGACCCATGGATTCAGACCAGTGTTTGAAAAATTAAGCGCGCATGATATAATAACCGAACAAAACGGAGGTCATAATCATGCCAAGAAAAAA
>NZ_CAJODG010000037.1 GCF_905233635.1 Selenomonas sp. AE3005
GCCGTTTCATACCCCGGAAATCTAAACCGCACAAACCATTCCTTATACAAGTTTTCTGCCATTTGCTCTAAGATTTTTATGCGCTTATTGTTGTTGGCGATTAAATCATCATATTTAGCGAGAATAGACGTAATTTTATTTTGCATTTCAAGCGAAGGTATATCCACCTTCATTTTTCGTAAGGCAGTCAAACTAATAGTCCGTTGAGCTGCTCCTATTGCTAATGTATCTGCTTGTGCATAAAACTCACGACTTAGCATAATATGATATAAAAATTTGGGAACAATCTTTTCTAAATTTGGTCGTAATATAGCGATATGTCTTTGAAAGACAAATTTATCATCATTATCTATATAAACAGGTTTTCCAAACGTACCGACAACCGAATACAAAATATCATTTTTCTGCGGCTTTCTCTTTGTATCTAAACCATCATAATAATTATCTGGTACATACATCACATTAGAAAAATCTATCTTATTTAAGTTATCAATATTGGATATTGTAATAAATGGAATTCCCTTGTTTACCTTTGGAGGTGCTTGATGGTCACCATCAGAAATTGATACGCATATATCTTCAAGCCTTACTGTTTTCCAACTCATATCCCTAATCCCTTCAAATTGCTAAAAATATGCTCCATCAATTCATTGCTTTCATTTTGCAACGCAGATAATTCTTTATTCAGCCCCAGCATTTCTTCCTTAAATTCTTCTTCACTCATCCCATCATCTTCCACGGCTACACCTACATATCGTCCGGCGTTGAGGGAATAGTCCTGGTCGATAATACCATCTTCGCCTTCAAGTTTTGCAGCTTTGCACAAGCCAATTACATCCCGATATTTTCCTTCGGGGAATTTTTCTTTCAGCCACAGCAGATTATTCAGGTAGTATTTCACACCGTCCACCAGTTCCAGTCCATTAGCTATGCTTTCCTTGAAGGTCTGTACTTCCGTACTTTGTCCGCGTTTGACTTTACGGCTATTAATCCATTTATCGGCACGCGCAAATTCCTTGCGGTATTTATTTACCTTTTTCAGTTCACCATGCAGTAATTCAGCATTATGATTCGCCAAAACCATATCCAGCTTATCCAAGGCCCAAGTGAAATCTTCCTCTTTTTCTTCCTTTTCGTCCGTAACAGGTTTTTCCACCTCGAAGATAATATGACAGGGAGCTAAAGACTCTATCTGCTGATTTAAGGCTGTTACCTGCTCGGTAAGGTTCCCCTCATATTCCTGCACCAGCTCCTTGAAGCTATCTTCATCACCGTGATACAGTTTGGTTATAATGCCTAGATTTTTTATCTGTTCCTCGCTGAACTTGCGATGCGCTCTATCCACCTGTGTATAGACATTGCGGGCATCGATAAAGAGAATTTCATCCTTTTTGTCGCTATGAGCCTTTTGTTTATCAAAAAACCATAATGTTGCTGGCAGAGTTACCGTATTGAACATATTGGAAGAAAGCGTCACCATCTGACTGATGATGCCTTCCTCAATCATCTTTTTCCGGATATCGTATTCACTGCCGGAGGCATCGGATGCAGAGTTTGCCATAACCAGCGCTGCCTTGCCTTTTTCATTTAAGGCGGTAGCAAAATGTCCAATCCATAAATAATTGGCATTCGGTACGGTTTCCTTTTTATCTGCTTTCTTCTTACTGGAACTGCTTTTTTTACGCGGGACACCATAGGTGTTAAAGCGCACATCATCTTTCACCCGGTCATAAGCCACTTCATCGACATTAAACGGCGGATTAGCCATAACATAATCAAACGCCCCTACGGCATTATGTGGGTCAGCATAAAAGCTATTGGCTTCTATGATATCGCCACGCACATTATTCAAGCGCAGGTTCATTTTTGCGAGTTTTACGGTGTCCGGTTCTTTTTCCACACCATAGCACCGAAAATTCATCATTTCCTCGTTGTCAGCGTTATGATTGTGCATGTAACGGGCTGCCTGTACAAACATACCGCCCGAACCGCAAGCCGGGTCTAAGAACTTCTTTTCTCCCCCCGGTTCCGGACTTAGTACCTCCACCATATAGCGGACAACAGTGGACGGTGTATAGAATGTGCCACCATCTTTCCCCTCTGCCAAGGCAAAATTTCCCAAGAAATACTCATAGATTTCGCCGAAGATATCCAACGTAGAGTTCTCCGGAATGTCCTTAAAAATCCGTACGATACGAGATAAAAGTTCAGGCTCTTCATCTGGTACGAGCTGTTCATATACATCCTTCGGCAATACATCCATCAAGGATGGATTGTACATTTCAATGGCTTCCATTGCCTCTTTTACCAGTTTCGCCTTGTTGGCATCATCCGGCGCATCATTGATAAAATCATAATAGGCTTCTTCTGGCAGATAGAAACCACACTTTTCCGTAGCTATCTCTATAAATGTCTTTTCCCTACGGCCACCCTTTAACTTCTCGTATTCGTCCTCTATTTCCTGCTTATGCTGCTTGAATAAAATATCAGCATAACGCAAGAAAATAAGTCCCAGTATCGGTTGACCGTATTTATTCGCTGCCAAATGCGCCCCGGAGCGAAGCACATCTGCTGCATGCCACAAATCATCTTTAAGTTTTTTTAATTCCAAATCCGTCATATTATTTTCCCTTCAATTTTTTTATTTAAATATTCCGCCGATATTTTTGCTTATGACTCTGCGGCTGCTCCGGTATGGTCATGGATAGCAGTCCCGCCTCCAGCATCGGCTTTACATAGTGCTGCATAACGTAACCTACAGTCTTTACGCCTAAGAATTTTGCAATTTCTGCCCGACTGCGGGGTTCGCTGCAGAAGTTCAGTAATTCCTGCTGGCGTTTATCCTCTACGTTTTTCCGTTGTACTTCTTCACCTGTTTTCTTATAGAAAGTCACCACAAAAGTACCGCGCTTATCTTCCAGCCTTGCTGGCGGCAAGCCAAATCTTGACAATTCCTTCTCTATAATAGGAATTCCCGAATAGCGGTTTTCTGTTATTTGCAAGGTTTCCAACGCCGAAGCCAGCACCGGATTACGGGTATCCGGCTGTACCTTGCCCAACTGGTCAACGGTTATACGCCCATATATGCCGCCAGGACTTCTTATCTCCATCCGGTCGGCAAAGAGCTGAATTTGGATTGGCATACCTTCTGTGTGAATGCTGTAATCCCGATGAACCAAGGCATTGAGGATAGCTTCGCGAACTGCCGTCATGGGATATTCTGTTTTATCCTCGCGCTTACCAGTTTCCTCATTGATAATCGTCTTGCTTTTGATATTACGGCGCACAAATTGCAGAGAACGCTCCAAAATTTGCGAAATATCTCCCTCAATACGCTCATTATCCAAAAAGCGCTCCCCTTCCGTTCCCAAATCGCTGATACGCAAACCAGGAACCACCGTGGCTATCACACAAAGCTGCGGATAATAAGCCTGTGGGTAAAGGCCAAACAGCAGGGCCGCACATAAGGTAATCTTATCCCCCAAAGTAATGCTCATTAAATCCTGAATTTGTTCGTCCGTTAATTGTGAGAGATTTGGCTTGCCCAAACGCAGACGATGAATATAATCAGCCAGCTTATTCTTGTCCAGCGACTCCAATGACATACGATTAGCCACTCGCACCTCATCCTGATACTTCCGCCGGAAAGCTTCATAGCTGTATATTTCATATTCCGTCATAGGTTCATCACTATCCCCTACCCGTACATAGGAACCCTTTATCCGCCCCATGCCACGATAGTAACAAGGTCGTTCCGCAATATCCAAAGCCGGTATCTCCGCCGCTACAAAAGATTTGCCATCTATCTCCGCTACGGTCAACACCGGACGAACCACCGGTTCCATCTGCAAACATTGCGCATTGATTTGCTTTTGGATATCCTGCGCATCATATACACCTACCGGTTCATATCCCTTGCTTTCATCTATGCCAAAAAGAATGGTGCCTCCTACATCCTGATTGGAAAAACTCGACAATGTATCATATAACCGCTTGGGACACCCCATATGGGCAGCTTTCAGTTCCAAAGATTGCGATTCATAACGCAATTTTTGAACAGACTTCACCATTTCTTGCAGTTCTTCTCTTGTCATTTTATATTTCCTCTTTATATTTCATCTTTACTCTTTATGTTTCTCTTTATATTTTAGCTTATTATTTACACTTTCTCTTTATATTTCACATTTTACATTTCATATTTATATTTGTCAATTTTATATTTTTCCATTCATAAAAAGGCTTGACCAGTCAATTTTTGACAGGTCAAGCCTTACTATTATCGTTATTTTATTTTCCCATAGCCGCCACAGCTGCAAATGCTTTTTCTGCCGCTGCAATGGTTCTGTCTATATCCTCGTCCGTATGGGCACCGCTCATAAAGAGGGTTTCAAACTGGGACGGGGCAAGGTAGATGCCCTGTTCGAGCATGGCCTTGAACCAGACCTTGAATTTTTCCTGGTCGGCATTGCAGGAGTCCTCGTAGTTCAGCACATCTTTTTCGCTGAAGAAGATACCGAACATGGAGCCAGCCTGATGAGCCTGAATGGCCACGCCTGCGGCTTTGGCTTTTTCCTGCCAGCCGAGGAGCAGTTTCTTCGTTTTTAAGGTCAGTTCACGGCTGTAATCAGCCTTGCCTTCTTCCGGCTCGGCAGTAATAATCTGTAATGTCGCGAGGCCTGCCGTCATAGCCAGCGGATTACCGGAAAGCGTGCCAGCCTGATATACCGGGCCGGACGGTGACACCTGCGCCATGATATCCTTGCGGCCGCCATAAGCAGCTACAGGCAGGCCGCCGCCGATTATTTTGCCCAGGCAGGTCAAATCCGGCGTAATACCGTAGGCGGCCTGTGCGCCGCCCAGGGACGCGCGGAAACCGCACATAACCTCATCAAAAATCAACAGCGCACCGTGTTTTTCCGTAAGGTCACGGAGTTTTCTAAGGTAGCCCTGCTTCGGCAGAACGAGCCCCATATTGCCAGCTACCGGCTCCACGATAACCGCAGCCACTTCGTCCCCGACTTCTTCCATCACTTTCGTAATGGCCTCTTCGTCATTATAGGGTACGGAAATCGTATCCTGTGCCGTGCCCTTCGTCACGCCCGGCGAACTCGGCACGCCGAATGTGGCCATACCGGAACCGGCATTGACGAGCAGGCTGTCGCTGTGACCATGGTAGCAGCCGATAAATTTGACAATCTTTTCCCGGCCCGTATAGCCACGGGCCAAACGCAAGGCACTCATAGTGGCCTCGGTACCGGAGTTGACCATGCGGATGGTTTCGATGGACGGATAAACCTCCATCACGAGCTTGGCCAGTTCCGATTCAATGCAGGTCGGTGCGCCGTAGCTGGTGCCACGGGTTGCTGCCTCCTGCAGGGCTTTTACAACTTTCGGATGAGCGTGTCCCACAACCATCGGCCCCCAGGAACCAACATAGTCGATGTATTCATTGCCGTCAATATCGTAAATCTTATCGCCTAAAGCATGGTCGATAAACGGCGGATTGCAGTCCACGCTCTTATAGGAACGCACGGGGCTGTTGACACCGCCGGGCATAAGTTCTTTGGCCTCAGCAAAGGCAGCGGCGGATTTTGCAAGATTCAGCATCAATTCTCCTCCTTCAGCCAACGGGCCACGTCCATAGCATGGTAAGTGATGATGATATCTGCCCCGGCACGTTTCATGGACAGCAGCGTTTCCATGACAATGCGCTTTTCATCAATCCAGCCGTTTTTCGCAGCCGCCTTGACCATCGCATATTCACCGCTGACGTTGTAAACAGCTACCGGATGATGAATATGGTCACGCACCTGACGCACAATATCCAAATAAGCCAGTGCCGGTTTTACCATGATGATATCAGCACCTTCGGCAATATCGAGATCCACTTCTTTGATAGCCTCGTGGGCATTAGCCGGGTCCATCTGATACTGACGGCGGTCACCGAAAGCCGGTGCGCTGTCAGCAGCATCACGGAAAGGCCCATAGTAGCCGGAGGCGTATTTGACTGCATAGCTCATAATGGAGACATTCTGGAATCCATTTTCATCCAAAGCCTCGCGGATAGCCGCCACACGGCCGTCCATCATATCGGACGGCGCGATGATATCCACACCGCACTGTGCCTGCGACACGGCCACCTTCTGCAAAAGTTTCAAGGTTTTGTCATTGTCCACATAATGGCCTTCGAGATGGCCGCAGTGGCCGTGGTCAGTGTATTCGCACATGCAGACGTCACCGACAATCATGAGTTCCGGCACTTCAGCTTTGATGGCTTTAATGGCACGCTGTACAGGGCTTGTCATATCCCAGGCACTGCTGCCATCGGCGTCCTTATATTCGGGAATGCCGAAAACTTCCACGGACGGAATGCCCAGTTCCCAGCATTCCCTGGCCGTCTTGACGGCCTCATCCACAGACAGATGGAAACAGCCCGGCATTGAGGGAATTTCCTCGTGGACGCCCTCACCCGGCACGACAAACAGCGGATAGACAAAGTCCTTCACCGACAGGCTGGTTTCCCTGACCATGGCACGCATGGCCGGGCTGATACGCATACGGCGCGGACGGAGTTTCTGTTCATACATAATATAACATCTCCTATTATTTACAGATGGCCTCCACAAGACCATCAATGGTGTATTCTTTAGCGACAATATCCGGCTCAATGCCTAAGGATTTGGCCGTATCAGCCGTAACGGGGCCGATGCAGGCGGTCTTTACGTCCCTCAGGAAATCTGCCGAGCCGATAATCTTGACGAGATTTTTAACGGTGGACGAGCTGGTGAAGGTCACCATATCAATGCTGCCTGCCAACAATTCTGAAACCAGTGCTTCGCTGTCGGCAGCGGCACAAACGGTACGGTAGGCAGGAACGACCTCTACCTCTGCCCCCATCTCCCGAAGTTTTTCCGGCAGTATTTCCCGGGCTTCCTCAGCTCTGGGCAACAGGATTTTCGCATGGGGCGGCAATTTGCCCTTCATGGCTTCGATAATGCCCTCAGCGCGGTATTCGCCGGGGATAACATCAGCCACCAGACCATATTTTTTCAGCTCAGCCGCCGTAGCCGAACCGATAGCGGCAATTTTGGCATAGCCCAGAGCACGGGCATCTTTGCCTGCCTGCAGCAACCGTGCAAAGAAATGTTTTACACCATTGGCGCTGGTGAACATCAGCCAATGGTAATCCTGTACATGGTCAATAGCCTGATCAAGCGCTGCATATAAATCTTTAGGGTCAATGATTTCAATCGCCGGAACCTCGATGACCTCGGCGCCTAAGTTTTCCAGTTTTGCTGTGAGTTTTGATGCCTGACTGCGTGCCCTTGTTACGAGAATCCGCTTGCCGAACAGGGGACGCTGGGCGAGATTGTCAAACCATTGCAGACTGTCACGCAGTTTCACGACTTCACCGACGATAAAGATAGCCGGCGGTTTAATACCGTTTTTCGCTACATCTTCGGCAGCCTTGCCCACCGTGGTAATCAGGGTACGCTGTTCCGGTTTGGTGCCCCAGCGGATTACGGCCGCCGGTGTATCGGCACTGCGTCCGTTCTCAATCAGCTTGCTCGTGATGTGCGGCAGATTGGCCACGCCCATCAGGAACACGAGCGTATCCACGCCCATAGCGAGGTGTTCCCAACGCATATTGCTTTCCCCTTTGGTGGGGTCTTCATGACCTGTCACCACAGCAAAAGAAGTAGCTACCGCCCGGTGGGTTACAGGTATGCCGGCATAGGCAGGAACAGAAATTGCCGAGGTTATACCCGGCACGATTTCAAAGGGCAGATTGTTTTGCCGCAGGAGCAATCCTTCTTCGCCGCCGCGTCCAAACACAAAGGGGTCACCGCCCTTAAGGCGCACCACACACTTGCCTTCTTTGGCTTTATCCACCAAAAGCTGGTTGATATCTTCCTGTTTCATGGTGTGATTGCTGGAGGCCTTGCCCACATAGATGTATTCAGCGTTCTCCGGCGCCCAGCGCAAAATGCGGTCATCCGCCAGACGGTCATAAACAACTACATCCGCCATTTTCAGGCAATCCACAGCCTTCATGCTGATGAGCCGGTAATCTCCCGGGCCTGCGCCTACTAAATAAACCATTCCTGCCATATATTGTCATCCCTTTTCTATTAGTTCTGCAATAAACCGATTTCCTGTAAAATTTCCTCGCCGCCGGCTGCCAGCAGTTTTTCTGCCAGTTCCACGCCTAAGGCCTCAGCCTCACAGGCCTTGCCGCTGATTTTATCACGGTAGAGCCGCTGGCCGTCCAGCGAGGCAATCACAGCCTCCACCACGATATGCTCAGGCTGGCTGTCAGGCACAGCATAAACCCCTACCGGCACCTGACAGCCACCCTCAACGCGGCCCAGGAAGGCGCGTTCTGCCCGGGTACACTGCACTGTAGCCTCATCATTGAGGAAGGCCAGCAATTCCCGCATGTCCGTATCGTCCGCCCGGGTTTCAATAGCCAGCGCGCCCTGTCCGACAGCCGGCAGTACCATTTCCCGTGGCAGCACCTCGGTAATGCGGTCACCAAAGCCCAAGCGTTTCAGACCGGCTACGGCTAAGATGATGGCCGCAAAATTTTCACTTTCCAGTTTGGCCAGACGCGTATTCACATTGCCCCGTAAATCACAGATATTTAAATCCGGCCGAACATGCAAAAGCTGCGCCTTACGGCGCAGACTGGAAGTTCCTACTTTTGCTCCCTGAGGTAAATTCTCCAGGGTTTTAAACTCGGGGCTAACCACTGCGTCACCGGGGTCAAAGCGTTTGGTCACTGCCGTCAGGCACAAGCCTGCCGGCAGTTCCGTGGGCATATCCTTCAGGCTGTGTACAGCCAGGTCAATACCGCCTGAGAGCATATCCATTTCGAGCTCCTTGGTAAAGAGCCCCTTACCGCCGATTTTTGCCAAGGGAGCGTCAAGAATCTTATCTCCCTTGGTGGTCATCTTCTTTAACTCCACCTTGAGGCCCGGATACTGCTCTTCCAAGCGGCTCTGTATATATTCAGCCTGCCATAAAGCCAGCTTACTGCTCCGCGTACCGATAACGATTGTGTCTTTCTTCACTGGTAGCCGTCTCTCCTATCATGTCTAATTTGAATAATTTCCGCATAGCATCGATATAGAACTGTTCATTTTCCGTACCAGCGGAGGCGTTGAGTTTCATCATGGGCATGCGCAGAATCTTGCGCACAATCATGCGGCTCATGTGTTCCACCTGCCGCCATTCATCATCTGTAAGGTCCGGCAGTTTGGAGCTGGCCCGTTTGACCTCACGCTGGCGAATGCGCTCGCAGCGGTCAGATAACAGAGCCATCAGCGGACGGAACGACAGGTACTGGAACTTATCCTCAATGGACGCCACTTCCTCGGCCACAATTATTTCCGCCTGTCTGGCCTCCTGCCGGCGTTCCTCGATGTGTTCATCTACCACTTCTTCCAAAGCGTCGATATTATAAAGTGTCACGCCCTTGATATCGCCCACTTCCGGGTCCACATCACGCGGCACGGCAATGTCAATCAAAAACAGAGGACGTCCCTTACGTTTGGACATCAGCTGCCGCGTTTCCCAAGGCTTGATGACATAATGCGGCGCCCCCGTAGAAGTGACAATCACATCTACGTCCACAGCCCGTTTCATCGCCTCGTCAAAGGGAACAGCCTCGCCATTAAACTGCTCAGCCAACAGCTGTGCCCGTTCAATATGACGGTTGGCCACATAGATTTTCTTTACGCCACGGGAAATTAAATGCTGCGCCGTGAGTTCGGCCATCTTCCCGGCACCAAAAATCAGCGCACTGGCCTCATGCAGTTCGCCCAAAGCCTCCCGGGCCAGCTCCACAGCGGCGTAACTGACCGATACGGAATTAAACTGAATTCTCGTTTCCGTACGCACACGCTTGCCCGTGGCAATCGCCCGATGGAACAATGTATTGAGTACCGTACTGGTAGTACCGGCCTCCCGGCCCATGGCATAGGCCTCCTTAACCTGCGAAAGAATCTGTCCTTCGCCCAGTACCAAAGAATCAAGACTTGACGCTACCCGGAACAAATGCTCAATGCATTCTTCATTGACGTAAGTATAAAGATATTCGTCTATATCTTCTTCATTCCCCGTCAAATCAAACAGAAACTGCTTCAAGGTGGCTAAATCCCTTTGGGCATCGTCCACCACTGCATACATTTCACTGCGATTGCAGGTGGAGAGTACAACCGCCTCTAAAATCCCCTCATAGGTTCCCAGATTCGCCAGGCCATTTTTCACTGCTGCTTTGGGAATGGAAAACCTTTCCCGGACATCAACAGGTGCCGTCTTGTGATTTAATCCCAGCATTAGCAATTCCATTTCTTACCTCTTCCTCCGCCTGGTCCAAATGACCATCTCTCACCAAATCTATAATACCATCGCTAAGAGCCAGCCGCCACAAGCGTTCATGTTCCCTGCTGCCGCCAGGAATCTCCTTTACCTCCTGACGCAAGGCTGCCAGCCGTACCAAAAATTCACCAAAATACACCGGGTATTCCCTCTCCAGCCGCTCACGCAGGAGTTTGGCAAAGGCAGGACTCACACCGCCGGTAGAAACAGTCAGCAGCAAATCCCCCCGCTCAATATGGGAAGGTACCGTAAAATCCGTCTGCTCCGGCAAAGCCGCCGCATTGACCAGAGCCCCCAGCTGCCGTGCCTCGCTAAGGGCCGCCTGATTGGCCGCTTTATCATCTGCCGTACAAAACACCAAAAGCGGTGCCAGCGCCTGCAGCATACCATGCTGGTACGATTCCTGCAGCCATTTTATCCGCCCGGCGGCAGCCAGCTTTTGCAGGCTGTCGGCAATTTGTGGTGCAATAACCGTCACCTGGGCACCGGCAGCCAGCAAGCCGGCAGCTTTGCGGGCTGCCACCTGTCCACCGCCGATGATGGCACATTTCCTGCCTTCCAGTTCCAAATTCAGCGGATAAAGCACCTTATCACCTTCCACTTTGCCGTTTGTGAATACCTCTCAATTACGAATCTAATTCATAATTTTATACTGCTTTTATTATACCCTATACAGCCATGAAAAAAAAGCAGAAATCAACAATTTTTCGACTTCTGCTTTTGGAGATTTATACAAGAAAATCAGGCGAAGTATTTCTCTTCTTCCAGCATATTATTCTCCCTGGCCAGAAAAATTCCGCCAATGACCACAAAGGTTACACAGCTGCCCCACAAGGCCGTACGCAGAATACGACGTTATAACGCCGTTGTTCCAGTTTTGCCATAGGCAAAACTTCCTCTTGGCGTTTCAACGAGGTGGGAGATATGCTCGCCGCCTGTTTTGGTATTCGTGGGACATTTTCTTGCCTCGTTATAAAAATGGGGCTTTGACAGCCCCACAATTCAATCCAAAGATATGATTTTATTTTTCAGCACATAGACCAGTGCCTGTGTCCGGTCCTCCACCTTCAGTTTCCGCAGAACCCTGGTCATGTGATTTTTAACCGTTTTTTCACTCAGGCCCAATGCCGTGGCGATATCCTGATTAGAATATCCTTTGGCCACGCATTCCAATACATCCATTTCCCGGGCCGTAAGGCGTTCACCACGGCTTTCATCCAGCATTTCCTTGGCCCGCGTTTCCACATCATCAGTTACGGAGGTACTGCCAAACAAGCGTTCCGCAAGCTGCGGATAAACAAAGGGATTACCGTCATTTACCATGTGAATGGCCTTCACCAGCACCGCCGGCTCTACATCTTTCAGCAGATAGCCCAGCGCACCATTTTTCAGCATTTCCAGCACATAATTGTCGCTGTCGTGGATAGTGAGGGCAATGATTTTCGTTTCACACTCAGCCTGCTTTAACTGGGTTACAACCTCCAAACCGCTGAGTCCAGGCATATTGATATCGAGCAGCAGAATGTCCGGTTGCAGCATCAAGGTCCGGGCCACGGCCTCCTGACCGTCCTCAGCCTCACCGATGACCTCAAAACCGTCCTCAAAGTTCAGTACACGCTTTATCCCTTGCCGCAACAGCGTATGGTCATCTGCTATCAGTATCTTTATTGCCATGATTCCAGCCCTCCATATTCATTCATAACTACGATTTAGGCAGCACGTGAGCTTTGAGGAAAATCATAACCTCCGACTCCGTGTGACTATGTTGTACATGTTTAAAAAACGCGCCTAATATAGGGATATCCCCTAAAAAGGGTATCTTGCTCATGGTACGTGAATCCTCACTGCCAATGAGGCCGCCGATAACCATGGTTTCCCCGTCCTGCAGGCGCACGGTTGTATCAGCACTGCGCTTTTGAAAGCGATACGCCTTCAAATCCGTGACAAACTCCGGCGTGCTGACCTCAGTGTGCACCTGAGCCGTTATTTCGCCATTGGCATTTACACGCGGCGTACACCGCAGGATAATTCCGGCCTGACGGTATGTCACCGTCGTGGTCGTGGTGGAATCCGTTACCGACTGAGTAGGCACCGGCACATCACCGCCAATGTTAATCACAGCCTCATGCCCCTGAATGGTGGTGATATTAGGGCGGGCCAATATATCCGCCTTGCCATCTGACAACAGGGCATTCAGCTTGGCACCAAAGTAAAATTCAAAGGGATATCCTTCCGGCCCGCGGCCGAATTGAATAATTCCGGGAATATTACCCGTTTTCCCTTTATATGAGCGTTTGGTATCGTAATCAATGCGCTCATTACTTTTACCGGCATTATGATAAGTCTTGCTGTGTTCCGGGTAATTGGGCAGCTTGGACCATTCCCATTCTATGCCCAGGTCCTTGGCGGCATTCTTGGATAATGCCACTACTTTGGCCTCCAGCAACACCTGCTCAGCCGGCACATCCAGCCGTCTAAGAACCGTATCCAGTTCACGGGCCTCAGCCTCCGTCCCGTAAAAGACCACCGATTCCGTGGCATCGTCCACAATAACGCGCTGCTTTTCTGCATTACTGCTGTCAGCCGGTTTAACCTGCGCAGACTTGCCATCAGTTTTATCTTTCGTCAGATTATCTGATTTTCCTGCCAACGATAAAGATAAATTTGCCACTCTGGCCAAATCATGGGGATTAGCATAGCGTGACTTATAGACATGCACCCGGCGGTTGCGGCCGTTCTTGGCCGGTGATGTTACCACATAGACATTATCATAGCGTTCGAGCAGCAGGCCCTGCGAGGCAGCCACCAGCTCCATAATACGCTGCGGTTCCTCCTCAATCCGCAGGGTAACTTTGCCCAGAGCAGCATCGCCTAAAATCAGATTATAACCTCCCAGCCGGGCAGCTGACATCAGCACAGCGCCGGCGTCGGCGTCCTGTACGTTCATATGTACTGGCTCAGCACCGCACCAGGCAGCACTCCCCCAAAGCCAGCCTAACAAACAACTGCCGATAATTCTCTGCCAAAGACGTATCATTTTTCCCCAGCCCCTTCCCTATCGAATGTTATCGCTAAATTACGCTCCTGTCCGTCACGGCAGGCCACCACTGAGGACGTGCCAATGGCTGTAATCTGCCAGCCCTGCACCGTCTCACCAGCTGCAACAGCCGCCGTCGTGCCGCCCACACGTACCAGAGCCAGCCGCCCACCGGCTCCCTCAGCGATTCCACACAGGACAATATCATCAACGGCCTTAGATTTTGCCGGCTGTGCCTGTACCGGCGGTGCTGACGGCGCGGCCTTGGCTGTATCTTTCCCACCTGACAGCGCCGGTTCTTCCGGCACAGCTGCCAGCCTTCCGGCCTCCGCCTCTGTTTCATGCAGCAGGGAAAATGGATTACGCAGCGGCTTGCTGTTATCTGTCTCAGCCAGTCCCTTAACCTCTGCCGGCCCTTGTCCGGCTTTATTCCTTTCAGGTTCTTTTTGCAGCACAACAGGAGGCTCCGGCGTCTCATTAACACACCAAGCCCCTGTTAGCAGCAACAGCAAAAGTACCACTCCAGCCAACGGCTTACGCCAGTTCCGTTGCTGCAAATCCATACTACCGCCTTCTTTGTCCATGTATGATGGAAATATTTTAATATATTATACTCTATATGATGTTATTTTTCCACCCCCAACAGCAACAGACCGCTGTCCCAGAGGACAGCGGTCTGAATCTTAACTATCAGTCTTTTGCTACCAAATCTTCAGCCGTCAACGTTCCTTCTTTGGCCTTTTGAGCCAGTTCCGCCGTAGCGGTAAAGAGCACATCACTGGAACTGTTGAGCGCCGTTTCACAGGAATCCTGCAGCACGCCGATAATGAAACCGACGCCTACCACCTGCATGGCAATATCATTGCTGATACCGAAAGAGGAGCAGGCCACCGGAATGAGCAGCAGGGAACCGCCAGCTACGCCGGAGGCACCGCAGGCACCCACAGTGGCGATTATGCACAGCAGCAGCGCCGTGGGCAAATCCACATTGATGCCCAAAGTGTGGGCACAGGCCAGTGAGAGAACCGCAATGGTAATCGCGGCACCGCTCATGTTGATGGTAGCGCCCAGCGGAATGGAGATGGAATACGTATCCTTGTTGAGGTGCAGACGCTCGCAGAGTTCCATATTCACGGGGATATTAGCTGCCGAGCTGCGCGTAAAGAAGGCGTAAATACCGCTTTCACGCAGCGTGGTAAGCACCAGCGGATAAGGATTGCGATGAAGGTGCAGATACACAATCAACGGATTCATGATGAGGGCCACGGAGAAGAATGCCCCCAACAGAACGGCCAGCAGATGGAAGTACCCCATTATAGCCTCTGCGCCATTGGTACCGATGGCATCCGCCACCAGCCCCATAATCCCGAAGGGCGCCAGACGGATTACCCATTGCACCAGCTTCGTTACAGCCTTGGCAAAATCATTCAGCGCAGCCTTGGTCGTATCCGATGCGCTATGCAGAGCAACGCCCGTCAGCACACCCCATGCCAGAATACCGATGTAATTGGCGCTGGCAATGGCATGAATGGGGTTATCCACCACATTAAGCACCAGATTGTGCAAGACCTCCAAAATCCCGCTCGGCGGCGTGAGTTTTGCATCAGCCAGCTGCAGGTGCAGCGTGGTGGGGAACGCAAAAGAATATGCTACAGCCACCAGTGATGCCAGGAAAGTTGCAATGACATACAACTTAACAATCGGCCGCATGGACGCACTGGCATCAGCATTTTTCTGCGCCATGGCATTCATGACCAGCACAAACACTAAAACCGGTGCAACACCTTTCAAGGCCCTGACAAACAAATCGCCCAAAATAGCCACCAACGGCACCATCTGCGGTGCTGTCAATGCTATGACAATACCGATTACCAACCCGACAGCGATTAGCTTGATAAGGGCAGTTTCCTGATACTTTCTGCCAATTTTTCTGAACACGCTAATCATCCTCCCTAAATATTTTGTAATAAGTGCGTTCATCTATAAGATACATCTGTTAGTATATATCAAACATTACACTTTGACAAGGTCTTAGATGTAAAAATGTTTATTTACGGTGAACTTTTGCTATTATATAAAAAGAGTCGCGTACACATTTACCAGACATGTACACGACTCGCGAACGCTATCAAATTATAAGGTGTCAACACTTTGCAATTCTATTAAATACCGTCCCACAGCATCCTGCCAGCGCGGCAAAAGAGAAAAGCCAGCCGCCGTCAATGACGCCTTGCTCAGCCGGGAATTTTTCGGCCGCTGTGCCTTGGTGGGATAAGCACTTGACGGTACCGGGGTAACCGTGACCTCTTTTCCGGCCTGACGGAATACTTCCTCCGCCAGCTCCGCCCAGGAGCATACGCCTTCATTGGTAGCATGATAAATACCATATTTTTCCGTGGCAGCCATATCCGCCAGTAAAACCGCCAAATCCCGGGTATATGTCGGCGAGCCAATCTGGTCATCCACTACCGTCAGTTCCTTGTGACCGGCAGCCAGATTCAGCATGGTGCGAATGAAGTTTTTGCCATTGATGCCAAACACCCAGGAAATACGTACAATGAAGTATTTCGTGAGCAGTTCCTGCACAGCCTGCTCACCGGCCAGTTTTGACCGGCCATAAACATTTACAGGCCCCTTGGTATCAGCCACTTCATAATCAGCTTCCCCTTCCCCGGGGAATACGTAATCCGTACTGATATAAATAAGTTTCGCATCTATATCCTGGCAAGCCTGCGCAATGTACCGGGTTCCGTCCGCATTGACAGCCATGCACACATCCTGCTCGTCCTCAGCCTTATCTACAGCCGTATAGGCTGCCGCATGAATCACTACGTCCGGCCTGTATTCCGCAAGATAATTTTTTACGGCCGTTTCATCTGTAAGGGAAAAATCCCGGCTGGACACGCCCCGGACTTCTACGCCCCGGCTCATAAACTCGTTTACACAATCGTGTCCCAGCTGACCGGTCACACCCGTGACCAAAACCTTCATAGACCTATCATCCTTTCCTGTAGTCACCAGTTTCTTTTTTCCAATATTGATGTTAATTCTACACTAATTAACAAAATCCTGCTGTATAAGAAAAAAGCCTTTCCATAATGGAAGTTGGTTATCACAATCGGCTTATTGACAGCGCGAACGTAAACATCCTCACCACTCACGGCGACGATATCGCTAGAGCCATCGCGCGAGGGGTGACGGATTACGGGCAGGGGATTTGACCGGTCAAAACATAAAAATACCGCTCTTGGAAATATTTCCGAGAGCGGTATTTTTATGACAAGCAAAAAGGGCGCCACCATAATGACGGCTACCACACAGGCAGCTTATGTACTCAAAATTCACACATCATTATGGGCTTACGCGCCCAATTTCTCTTTTGGTATAGATATTATATCATAGACAAAATTGCATTGCAAGATTTAGTTTCCGAATTTCTGCCAAGGAAATTCCAGTTTCTTATGCAGGACAGGAACCAACAAATTGAAATACAACTCCTCATTAAACTCATATTTCGCATATATGGCATTTGCTACATAATCCGCCGCTTGTATAACATACGCATCCCTGGCATCTGAATCCAAATACTCCACCTTTATGTCAATTCCTAAACCTCGTTCATAATTCAAATACAATTTAATATAATCGCTGAATGAATTTACCGACCCCACCTTGGTATCCTTATTATCACACTGCAGGACGATGGATGTCTCACGGTCTTTGGAAGTGACAATCTTTGAAACAAGGATTTTCATTAAATAATTGTAAAAAATATTTTTCTCTTTCAGCAAGCGGCTGTCCACATGCTTCAAATCGGCAACGATGTACGATATCTTTACATCTTTGCTCACAATAGACTCCAATATATGGTATTTCACACATGGATATGCATCTTTTGCCTTTATCTCATGGGCGTGTGCCTCTCCCAACACGGGAAACAACTTTTTAGCCTGAAGCAGCTTACGTTTCATCAGCAAATGCAAAGAACGCCTGTTCGTAGTTTCAATACAGGCAATGACAAAATACCGCCCCCGGCTGCCAAGATTACCTGATTCATCGAAAAATATATACCGTTTCTCCTCACTCAAAGGTCTGCTCCTCCCTTTGGGCCATGCGACTTTTATACCGCGCGCAGGCACCGCTTCCCATAAAGTTCATCAAATTCTACCTCTTCCGAGCAATTCAGCAAATGCATAATCTCTGAATGCGTGTATTCCAAATCTCTGGTATGAATATCAATCATCTCTCGAATCAACGAAGGACGCTCCATTGGCGGGTCATACTGTTCCGGTTCCCGCTTGCGATATCCCCACGAGGAAAACTTCTGAAACATATACTGCTTCTGATTCTGGGTAATGCATGATAATTCTGCAGCCCTATATATAAGTGCCTGCATAGAAACTTTCCAGCTGATTTTTAATGGTGGCAATTTTTTTAATGTCAAGTCTCTTAATTGCGGCTTGATATCCGCTCTTGGCATTAAAAATTCTGCAGCAAAGCGATTTGCTTCGTCTTCCATTGTTTCGGAGGGCACTCTATCCCCCGAACTATGCATCAGTATATGTCCCAGTTCATGTGCCAACGAAAATCTGACACGATCCATCGGTTTTGCAGAATTGTAATAGAATAATGGGGGAACCAGCGTATCTGCTAATATCCCTCCCCCATTCATGGATGTATTGTGTATCCATTGGCTCACAGCATCAATATCTGAGTCAGGATTATGCTCCGTAAAAATTATGCCGCCCATTTCTTCAATCAAATGGACAATATTCTCAATCGGTCCTAACGGAACATTTAACATAGCCCTGGTCTTCTGTGCAATTTCCTCCGGCGTATCTTGTGTCACATCAAAGTGCACAAAATGCGTTGCACCAAAATATATGGACTGAATCAATTTGGCAATCTGCATCCGCCGAAGCTGAAATAGCGCTTCCATATGCTTCATTTCCTTGACACTGGTACGACGTTTCTTCCGATACATCAGACTAAGACCAATACCATACAGATTCATTTCCTCATAAAAGAACTGCACGGGTAAGTGGAGACATTTCGCCAATATTTCAATATCTTCCTGTGAACACTGCAAAAAGCCGTTCTCCAGCTTTGACAGTTTTCCTTGCGTAAAATTTGCCATATCTGATAAATTCTTTTGACTTAACCCGCGAAGGTTTCTTGCTACGCCTATCATTTTAGGATTTATCAATTTTTGCATGCTTTACCGCATCCTTTCTTGGCAGCAGCTTTCTCTTGCTCTGCGCGGCCGCATTCTGAGTCGTTGTTTTCGCAACCATCGGTTCAACATTATTATATAGGATGGGTTGGCACCAATCAATGCTATGTACCCCATTGGGATGGGATAGAACAATCTCATAATCAAGCCCACCATGTGTGTAACAGTACCCGGCGTTCAGCTTAACAGAATCATCAGGAAACAAACTCGTCTGTTCAAATTCTAAAACAGACTGCGTGACAATATTACTCGTCACACCACGCCGTGTCATTTTCTTTAACCTTATGATTATCTTGCCGTTATCCAGCAACAGCTTTAATGTTCCATGTTTTTTGAGCAAATCTGCTCTGCTACGATTTATCCCCAAGCAAGATAATCCTTTTTCTACTTCCGAACACATCTCATCGTGAATAAGACTGGAAACCGTTCTAGACGTAGCCTCAGGATGCTCCGCCTCAAATAATTTCCCTTTATCAACCGCAGATGTTATCGCTTCATACAGCAAGTTGTTAATATCCGAGGTAAATACTTCTTCAATGATTTGTTCTAATTTTTCTGTTCTCATGGATTGGCACTCTCCTATGACCATAACAATTATCGACAATTTCTACTCCATTATAGCATCTTTCTTTATTTCATGCAAAAAATATTCCATTTTTTTGTTAAATAATATTCCCTTAAAAGTGTCACCTCTCCCTACACAAAGCCATTTTATAACGAATAACAGGCGGCTGACCATCAAATTGACCGGTCAACCGCCCTCTATTTGTCTAAATTCACTTTTCAAACCGCCTAAGTTCCTGTATCAGCTCCCCCAGTTTATCGGTGAACTTATCCATGGACTTCTGAAAACTGGTCAACAGATAAAACGTCACGACAATGGGAAAACCCACAGCCGAAACGGCGGTGAGTATGGTCTGCTCCATCTTTTCGCCCCCTTATGGCAGGAGCTGTTCATCCACAATCCGCAGGTACATGTGCTTGACTGCGGTTGCCCTGCCCCCATTCTCCGACAAAATAACCTTACGTTTCAGGATTTCCACCATTGCCGCGTATACCTCTCTTTGCGTCAGGTCGCTGCGCGGGTGGGGGATTGAAAGATTCATGGTTCTACCATTATCCAGCCAAAATATAATGATCAGCGTCTTTTCCATGGGGCAGCCCTCCTTATGCAGTCAAATCGCAACTATCTGCGCGGTCAATGCTATGCAGGGGAAGGGTCTGTAACGCCGCAATGGTCTTGGCGGTAAAAAGCAGGTCTTCGTCGGTAGCGTCTGGATTGACCTTTAGGATTATGTATTTCCAGTACACCTTGTCATAATCATAACTGTACTCGCAGGCAATCCGCAGGTTAGTAGTCGAATTTACGCGCATTTTCGTCCCTCCTCATAGCGCAAGGAGGCCACAAGGTTTCCCCAGCGTCCCCCTGCACAGCGATTTTACGGTCAGTTATTCCAGTTCCGTCTCCTGAATGGTGCGGACGTAAGCTAGCCTGAAGGCGCTTACAAGATTCCCGACCGAAAGGACGGCCTTCTTGGTCACTATTTTTTGAGCGAATGGTAAGCATACTTTTTTCTCCTTTATAAACGCATAAAAGCCGCAAGGTCATCACCCCTGCGGCTTTTATGCGGAATGACAACCCAAAAGCTCCGTGCGAAACGCTGTTTCGCACGGAGCCCTTACACGAACTCTGCGCCTAAAGGCTTGACGCGCTAAAATTTCGTAGTATATATCAAGCGCAGTCTCGCGCCAAATAGCATAAACTTTGTCATTTCCGATATGTATTCATTTAGGATTTACACGGGAAAGTTCTTTCAACTCCTATATTATGGAGTTGACCGGTCAAATGCAAGGAAAAATTCTATCTTTATCCGTATAGTGGTCGTTTTACGATTGCGTCAGTATTATGGTCATATTCGGCAACATATACTTTAAAATCTTCCCTGCCATACTGTTTACATTGCTTCTCAATAGCACCCACAATCTTCATCCTGTTTTCTGGCAGCATCTTTGCACCTAAGATAATTCCTTTCAAATCAGAAAAATGATATTTTACTACTCTGGATTCGAGTTTCGTATAGTCAAATAAGGAACTTACCAATAACATGCGATATTCTTGCTCATATTCCCATTCCTTTGTCTTATGACAATATCTGTCATACAAAAGCTGCCAGTACTCTTTACGCCATTTGTCCTCCTGCTCATAAATAGTATTCAAACAGCAACTTCTTTTGCCGTCTCTGCTTGTCAGCCAGCCGTGTAATTCTTTACTGTTTAGTCGTCCAAGAGTAGTAAAAAAATTAGCTTCACACACATTGCCGCCATAATTGATAGGATAACAAACTTCATCTATATATTTCTCATATTCTTTGCCTGATGATGACACACCATATTTTTTACGCAACGCTATACATTCATTGCCATTGCTGGTATGGGTGTCGTATATCAGGCAAACACCTGTATGATTGTCTGCATATTGCCCCCACATAGCGTTATTATTTCCTGAAGTCGAAAAACAAGCAATATATGTTTTCGGATGTATAAGATTTTCCAAATAGTCAATATAAAATTTGGGAAAATTACAAGCTAATGACATCCATGTTTTTTGTTCATCTGAAATATCGGCAATATATCTATTATAATAATCTTCGTGAATACTTATCATTCTATGCAATATCTTTTGCCTTACGACAATATCTTCCTTTAGAAAATCCTTCAACGAAGGTAATCTTTTTTCTTTTATTGATGATGTTAATTTATCCCGAAATTCTACAAATGATTCTTCGCGATAATCAGCATAAATAAATGCATTAAGCACTTCTAAAAGCGCCCGGTGATGAATAGTGTACAGAAAAAAAGCAATTCATCACGGGAAATTCTTGGCTTTCCTTCACTCAAATCAATAATCAGCCGTTCAACATTCTCACATTGCAGAAAAATATCACCCAATTTTTCTAGTATTTCCCCTGCAGGAACGTTATCAAAACGGTGTATATCTACTATAACCGCAGATTCTTTTATGATGTTATGTTCTGCCTGCAAAAGATATAAGGTAATCGCATTATACAAACTACACACATAGTTCTTAAGCAAACCTTCCCACGCAATGCGGTCGCCCTGCCAGTAGACATTTAGGAATCCCTCTGCTGCAGGGTCATTCAAGTCTTCTCTAGGCGCAAAATAAATAGTTTGCTCTTCTATTTCCTGCAAACCTCTTGCAAAAGAGCGATAGCGAAATAGTTCCAAGTAAATCACTCCTCAACCTGGAAAAAAATACATTCCAGAAAGTAACACTGTATACTTTTTTTACTTACCGACCTCCATATATTCTGACAAGGCCAGCTTATTCATCTGAATAATAAAATTAACCAATCAAGTGCTTTTCATATTCTTCTATTCCTGTTTTCCACATCAAGCAACAACACAATAGAGTCATATAAAAGACTATTCAAAGACAAGTTTAGTGTTTAATACCATCCTTTTTCATCTACAAAGCTGCCTATGGAGTAAGTAATCATCTTTTCGTATTTTGCCTCAGTTCCTGGTTCAACAAAATAGGAAATACAATAATATTTGTAATTGCTGACAAATTCAAAAGTATATCCAGTCAAAAAGAACGTACGCTCCGGATATGTATATTTCACTCTCCAAATGCTACATAATACTTTATTGTTTGGAATTTCTATAGTCCCGTATTTAATCAACTGTCTCGTATTCGATTGACTCGCTAGATTTTCGTATAATAAGTAATTTAGAAAATCGTCATTAGTAAAAGCTAATTCAGGAGATTCCTTAACAATAACATTCATATTTGGTGTTCCGCCATGCGCGGCAGCGCTCATTTTGACATTTGGTCCTTTTGGCGTCTTATATTCAAGATAGTCTGGAATTTCAATTCTAAATTGATATTCAGTATTACGATATACTTGTGCAAAAGATACATTACTCACCGATAAGACAAGTATAAAAGAAATCAATATTCCCCAAAAGCGAAGCATAATCTATCCTCCATACAAGATATCGTCACTTAATCGCCATAGCGTTTGTTTACCAATTCCATGTACCATCAGGGTTCCAACGCGGCTGGCGTGGCAATATCCCCACACGTTGAAAAAATACATAAATAAGACTATGCGTTTCACCGATAAAATCCCCATTATTTATACTTTCTCTATCAGGTTCGTATTGCATTCTTTTAGCTTGAGACAATGGCATTTTTTCAGTATATCTTTCTGCCATATCTTCTAAAGCAATACTTTTATTATTCTTTTTGTTATCATTGAGAATTATCATTTTATTTTTCCTAGTGGGTTCACCATAATATGTCTTATTTAAGCTATTTCCATAAATAATAGCATTATCTGGCATCGTTTCACTAGTTTCTATTGCAGAACCTAACAAAACCAAAACTGTTACACCTGCAGCAATATAAGCATTAGCTTTATTCATTCTAGCTCCCCCCATCTTCACATTACCATCATAATCTAATTCTATATGTAATTAACATCGTTATTAGTATAAAGCTTTTACATACTAACACTTTTATCAATAGATGGAACGTATTTATAACATAAATTTTAGAGAAATTATCAAAATTTAATAATCACTTGTCAGACATTTAGACATGAACAAAGATAGCGAATTATCCAATGATGAATATTTCTTTGTTAAACAAACTGCCTCCACAGGTAATTTCTTCGTAAATCTATAATAGTTAAGGATATAAGATTGAAACTGTCTTTTACTAGTATTAAAATTAATACTACTTAATGCATCTTCTGTAATATTCCAATGTTCAGGTTCAAATAAATCCAATGTAAATATTGTGACTAAAGTTAATGTATATAAATCATTACCAGCATTCATATTATCAAAAGGGACTGATAACAACGCAGTATCTATATATCCATTAGCAGAGGCTGTTAATAATATACTGCATCTTTCATCCTTCGTTACAAACAAGAACATATGCCCATCAGCAGTTTTATCTTCTACTTCTTTTACCAAAACAAATCTATCCGCAATAGCCTTCTGTTTCATTCGCTGATTAAACATTTGAATTGTACTATTATACTTTGCTTTGAAGCCACCAGGACCGACATCATCACTCAAAGATATATCTTTTGTGTTCATACAATAGCATATATTACCAAAATATAACATCAACATAATAATTGTGGTAAACATTTTCAGCATAAGACTGGCACCTCCTCATAAAACAAAACTTATCAATTTCTTTTACACAATACAATAAGCTCTTAAAATCAGTACATAAAATTATATATCATAAAAATCATCTTCACATTAATACATTCTATAAGTATTCAGAAAGATAATTACACTTTAATCGTTTATAATCAAGATGATATATTATTCTATGTACAAGCATAACTTACCTTCTTTAAAAAATTTTTCTTTATCATTTTTCCATTGTTCCGTCAAATACATTCAAATAAAATTAACGACTGACAAATCAAACCTAGTATATTCCCGTGTCGGTGCTGACGTGGACAGCGCAGCTGTCCACCAAAAGCAACGTACACGCGTTGCCTGTGACGGGGTTGCACCGACTCCGTTTGTCCGACGCAATGACTAAGTGCTGGAAGGGAGGAAAGGTCACACCTATGCTTAAATTATGGCAATTAGAAAAGCCCCACAAACCTTGTAAGGTTTATCCTTGCAAGATTTGTGAGGCTTTTAGCTATCTTATGGATATCTATACTATCTTTCCATAATGAATTATATGACAGGAATCTGTAAATGTATGGTTGTTCCCTTGCCCAAGGCACTGGTCATGGAAATCTTTATAGCATGCTGCTCAGCTATCCAGCTGGCAATGGACAGGCCCAAGCCTGTACCACTGACACCGCCTTCGGCTTTGGTACGGGAAGTATCCACCCGATAAAAGCGTTCAAAAACCTTTTGCTGGTTTTCCGGTGCAATCCCGAGGCCATCATCTGACAGGTCAACCTGCATGAATTTGCCATCCGCCACCCGCCGTGAGGATACGGTAATATGTCCGCCCTTAGGCGTGTATTTAGTGCTGTTATCCAGAAAAATTCTGAGCATCTGCCGCATGGTCACCACGTCACCGTAAATCATGCCGTCATCGTTAGCCAGCAATTCCACATGATGGTCTTTGGTCACCAGTTCCATCTTCTTCATAACATCGGCGATAAGCTCGCTGAGTTCAATGCTTTCCTTGTGCAGCACCTGACGTTTTTGGTCAGCTCTGGCCAGGAATAGCAGCTTTTCAATCAGCTGCTGCATGTTTTCCGCCTCGGAACGGATAGAGCTTATGCCCTCATCCAGAATAGCCGGGTCAGAACGCCCCCAGCGTGACAGCAAATCCGAATATCCCAGAATAACCGTAACCGGGGTACGCAATTCGTGCGAGGCGTCAGAAACAAAACGCTGCTGCTGCTTAAAGCCGTCCTCCAGCCTGTCCAGCATGTGGTTGAAGGTCTCCGCCAATTCTGTGAGCTCATCATGCGCCGGCGGCACGACAATGCGCCGGTCCATTTTTTCCACTTCGATTTTGCGCGCCGTAGAGGTCATTTCCCGAATGGGCTGCAAAATGCGGCGGCTGACAAAGAACCCGGCAATCAACGCCAGGAAGAATCCCAGAATCGTCATCAAAAAGAGTATCTTTTGCAGGGTTTCCAAGAAATGACGTTCCGCCGTAATGGTCTTAAAGAAATGCATCCTGTAAATCTGACCGCGGTACTCTACATCCATCCGGGCATGATACAAGGTAGCATTGCGAAACTCCACCACACTCATGTTCTTATTGGCCCAAAAAGGCGGATTTTTCACCGTGTGTTCTTCAATGCGGCTCAGCGGCGGATAGTGGCTGTCGTTTTCATAAACCACTTTGCCGGCATTATCGGTAATCCGCAGTACCACCCCCGGCAGTACCATATCATCCCGGCCAAAATCACTGCCGATAATCCTGCCCTGCTCCAGGCTGTCAAGTACGCGGTTCATACTGATTTCCAGCTCCACCTCGGCCTGATGATAAAAGGAAAAGTAGACACCCAGGCCCGTCAGGGCACTGGTGAGAATCAGCACCAGCAGCAGTACCGCCGCATAAAAGCAGGTAATCTTGGTAGAAATCTGTGCATAACGCAAACGGTTGAACATGAGTCGGGGATGGCGCAGCCAGGCTTTAATCCCTAACAACATATCCTACGCCCCGTATCGTATGAATGTATTTTTCCTCAAACTTATCATCGATTTTGGCCCGCAGGTAACGAATATACACATCCACCACATTAGTATCACCGTTATAATCATATCCCCAGACAGACTGGAGAATCTGTTCACGGCTCAAAACATTGCGCTTGTTCCGCAGGAGGTATTCCAGCAGTGCGTATTCCTTCTTGGTCAGGGTGACATTTTCTCCCTTAACCCGTACTTCGTAAAGGCTCGGGTACATGACCAGGTCCTTGACCGACAGGCGTTCCCCTACGTTTACGTCATCGTTTTTCTCCTTGTAATGGAGACGCAGGGCACGGCGAATCCGGGCCAGCAGTTCCTGCATGGCAAACGGCTTGGTGATGTAGTCATCGGCGCCGATATCCAGCCCCTTTACCTTGTCCTCGACATCATCGCGGGCTGTCAGCATAATGATAGGCACATCGGACACTTCGCGTACCAGACGGCAGATTTCAATGCCATCCATTTCCGGCAGCATTAAATCCAGCAGCACCAGCTGAAAATCCCCCTGGACAATGCGGTCCAAAGCGCGGCGGCCATTACTTTCCGTAGCCGTATTATAGCCCTCGTGTTCCAGCTCAATCTGCAAAAAACGCGCAATGCGCTGTTCATCTTCTACAATAAAAATTTTCGGGTTCGCCATCAACAATCCCTCCTGCTATTTTTAGGCACTTACATATATAATATAACGAACGGCAAGATTTGAAAAGTCTTGCCGTTCATTTCTAATCAAAACATAATATTAACCTTTTTCGCCTAAATACATCTCCCGGAACAGCCGGATAAGGTGCTCACTGGAAGACGATAATGTGCGGTTTTTCAGCCAGGCGATAACCGTGTGGGTACTCATTTCCGGCTCCACCAGCTTTTTGTAAATGAGGTTGCCGTCTGTAAGCAGCGTTTTGGAGGACACCGGCAGTAAAGCCATGCCCACGCCCATCTTGGTCAGCAGCAAATCCTGCACGATACTGTCGCTGACACAGATTATATGCGGCTCAAAGCCCAGCTTGCGGCAATTAGCGATGAATACCGACTGCCAGCGCAGGGGAATGATAATGGGCCTCCCCTTTAACTCCAACAGGTTTACCTTATCCTTCTGGCTGCCGATTTCCTGCTCCTTGTTCATAATGAGCACCAGGGGCTCATTAGGCAGCACAATGGACTCGTAGACCTTGGAATCCACCTGCGTACGGGTAATGCCGATTTCAATAACCCGGTTGTCAAGCAGTTCCAGAATGCGTGCTCCCTCGGCCTCCCAAATCTGATAGGTAACATGGGGATAGCGTGAATGAAACTCCGAGATTAGTTCCGGCAGCAGCATGGCCCCGGAAGTGGTAATCGTCCCCAGGCGGATAGAGCCGGCCACGCCCGAGCCGATTTCCGTAATCTCCCGGACAGTGCCGTCCACCATGCCTAAAATATGTTCCACCCGGGAATACATCACCCGGCCGGCATCAGTCAGGCGAATGCGGCGGCTGCCCCGTTCAAAAAGCTGCACCCCCAGCGAATTTTCCAGGCGTTTCATCTGCCGTGACAGGGCAGGCTGGGCAATGTCCAGCCTTTGTGCTGCATGACTGATGTTGCCCTCCTCGACAATGGCATAAAATGCCCGCATATCCTTAATATCCATATCCTGCCTCTTTCTTGCTATACAAAAATTTCATACTTTCTATAACGAAACTGGTTATATAAGGACATTATACTTTTTTTAACAAAAAAGGGCAATGTTTTTCATTTTTTTATCATAGTTTTCGCTGTACCTTGAGCAGACGCACCTGCAAAAAGACCGCGCCAATCAGCACGCCCATGATAAGCCCTATCCAGTAGCCGTAAGGCCCGAGCTGCGTAAACCGCGCCAGTCCCCAGCCCAGAGGCAGACCGATAAGCCAAAAGGAAAGAATCGCTAGCCAAAGCGTAACCCGCACGTCCTTAAAACCGCGCAGCGCCCCCTGCAAGGGCGCGTTGATACTATCGGCAAACTGCATGAACACCGCATAGACGAGAAAGCCTGCCAAAACAGGCTGCACATCCTGACTGGTGGTGTAAAAAGCCGCAATTTCCGTGCGAAACTGCGTCAGTACCAACGCCAGTGTCCCCACCGTACCAAAGGTCAGATAGCGGCTCAGCTTTATGTACTGCCGGGCGTCGTTCAGGCGCTTAGCCCCGACCTCAAAACCCACCAGTATGGTCAAAGTCATGCTCACGGCCAGGGGCAGCATATAGACAATGGTCGTAAAATTCATCGCGGCCTGATGTGCAGCCACGACGGCCGTACCGTAAGCTGTCATAAACAGCCCCACCGCTCCGAAAATACTCTGTTCGCAAAACATCGTCGCCCCGATAGGCAGGCCAACCCCCAGCTGCTTTTTCCATTCAGTGAGATTTATCCCCGGCAAATGCCGGAATACATGATAACTGCGGAACGGCTCTAAACTGGTAACCACCAGAATATTGAGCAGCAGGTTCAAGGTCAGCGTTACCGCCGAACCGATACCGGCGCCAATGCCGCCAAAAGCCGGCACACCGCACAGGCCGTACATAAATATGTAATTCAAGGTGATATTGGTAGGCACGGTACACATGGTCACACACATGGTAATCCGGGTATAGCCATGCGCGTCAATGAAATTGCGGAGTACGGCGGAAATAAATATGGGGATAATGCCTATAGACAACGCCATCAGATAATGACTGGTGATATAGGCCACCTTCGGCTCCAGATTAAGCAGCGGTAAAATCTGCGGCACCGCCAGCCAGCCCAGCGCGACAAAGCCCACCCCCAAAGCCAGCGCCCAATAAAAGCCCTGCTTGACGATAAAGCCGATTTTCTCCGTCTTTCTGGCACCGTAAAGCTGGGAAATAGTCGGCGTCAGCCCGGAGATAATCCCTAAAAAACTGCCGAAAAAAGGCATGAAGAGATTGACGCCGACAGCGACACCGGCCAAATCCTCCTGACTGATATGACCGGCCATAACCGTATTAAAAAACCCGGTTGCCATCAGGGACAACTGGGTGATAAAGATGGGCAAAAGCACCACAAAAAATTGCCGTGCTTTTGCCTTATAACCATGAGCTTCTCTCATTAGTTTTCATCCTTTGCAAGACAGCAGTTCTTATATTTCCTGCCGCTGCCACAGGGACACGGTTCATTGCGGCCTACCTTCTGGCGGCGCACTTCCTCAAAGGGAATCACCTGGCCAATGCCGCTTTTGGCAAACAGTTCACTCGGCGTATGCCCCTTCAGCGGCCACAGATGGGTTTCATTGTTGAAGGCGATAAGCAGGGGAACCACGGCCTGGGCCTTAGCATCTTCCTTCATCATGCCCAGCTGCTCCAAATATTCCGCAGCCTCCTGCATACTGCCGCCGTTCTGCAGCAGTATATAAATCTCGCCAACGATATCAGCCGCCTTCAGCACATCACAGTCATGTGCCGTCATAAAGAACTGCGCCAGCGCCTTATACGCGTTGGTATCGTCAATATGATTCTCCGTACCGGCCTCAAAGAGCTGCGTGTACGTAAACGGTGCAAAATCCAGATTGCTGTGCTTAAGCTGTTCCCGTTCCAGCGCGTCCTCGTCAATGAGGGTGTAGTACTTCACACCCTGCGGCAGCGCCACAATGGTATTGGTCCAGCAGGAGGCATTCAGCATAACGCCGACAAAATCCTTAAAGGACAAATCCTCACGCTGATTGGGTTCCAAATGACCGGCTACCAAAGTGTAGAGAGCCTCATAATCCATATAGCCATAGAAGAACAGCGCACCGGCAGCCAGGCGGGTTATTTCCGTATTCATCGTAGCCAGGGCCTCAAACGTGGGCGAATTGATTTTTTTGAACTCGTCACGAATTTCCTCAGGCATGTACCAGACGAGCTTATCGCCGTCCTTGGCACAGGAAATCATGCCCAGCCCACGCAAATAATCCAGCCGCACATCATCATCGCGCAATTCCGTGCTCTGTCCCTTGTTGATAAGGAAATGCTGGAAACACTCATATTCCTCCAACAGGATAGAAGGCAGCCAAAGACGTGCAAAATTCAGCACTTCCGGCACCAGGCGTTCCACCAGTTCTGCCTTTTTCAGAGAGCTGGTACCGGAAACGTTGAGATTAAAGCGGATATCATCAAGTTCCGCCTTAGTCATAGCCGTCAGCATATCCTTAAGCGTATTTTGCGCCGGCATCTTATGACGATACAGCGCCTTTTTACGCTCCTCCATATCTGCGGCCATCATCTGGGCCAGTGTTTCAGCCTGAGTCATCTGGGTATTCTGTTCTTCCATGGGTATCTGTTAAATCCTCACTTTCAAATTAGCCGAAATAATCGGCGATACCATCGGCAATGCCCTGGGCGGCTTTCTTAATACCGTCCTCACTGTTCATCAGCTGTTCCTCGTTCTTGTTGGAAATGAAAGCCAGTTCCACGAGAGTTGCAGGCATATCCGTGTGTTTTACTACATAAAAATTCGAGCTTTGCGTACCGCGGCTCTGCGTGCCGAGCTGGTCAATAACCCCGGCCCGAATCTTGTCAGCCAGAATGCGGGAACGCTTATTGCCGAGGGAATAATAATAACCGGTAGTTCCCTTGGCCGCGTCATTGGTAAAGGAATCCATGTGAATGGAAACAAATATGTCCGCGTTCTTTTGATTGGCCACATCACAGCGGGCCTGCAGTTCCTCAATATCCGTGGCCTTGCTCCGCTTGGGCGAAACCTCTTTATCCGTCGACCTGGTCATATAGACCGTTGCCCCCTCCTGTGTCAGCAGGCGGCGCAGCTCGTTGCCGACGCGGAGCGTAATGCTCTTTTCCATAACGCCCGTGGGGCCGATAGCGCCCGAATCGCTGCCACCGTGACCGGGGTCAATGACGATTACCCGGCCTTTTAAACCGGTAATGCCGTTAATCGCCGTATCCACATCTTCATCGGCACTGCCACCGCCAGCCCGGGGCATGGGCTTTTCCTGCTCGGGCTGTGGTTCTATCGGCTCTGTAGTCTTTTTTGACCAGTCAATCTTAACATCGTCGGAATTTTCCAGATTGCCAAAGTCCATAACCACCCGTCCAGGTACGGAACCGCTGTTCAGGGAAAATACCTGATAATTGTTTTGCCCCACCTTGGTTTCTACCACCACACGCACGGTTTTCGGGTCAAACTGGGCAATCTTCACCTTGCCCACAAAGGTATTGTCTATGTCGATGGACCTTTTCACCTCAGGTGACAGCCAGGCGTTGGCAATATCCACCACCACTCTGTCGGGACTTGACAGTACCATTTTTTTGTAGGTGACTTCCCGGGTGGCGTCTATGACGATACGTGTCTTATCACCATCACTGCTCTCGCGCAGTCCCGTCACTTCCGCCATGCCATTTATCCGTTCGCCAAAATCACTCTCCGCCGCTGCGGCCGAAGCAAGTGGCAACAGCAAACAGAGGGCTGCCATATATGCTAAAAATAATATCCTTCGCATAGAACCCCTCCATTACAGGACACATATTGTTTATTATAACGCAATAATTCAAGTTTTGCCATAGCTAAAATCATCATAACACCATAGTATTACAGGAAGATTATAATGGACCCATGGATTCAGACCAGTGTTTGAAAAATTAAGCGCGCATGATATAATAACCGAACAAAACGGAGGTCATAATCATGCCAAGAAAAAA
>NZ_CAJODG010000038.1:0-25166 GCF_905233635.1 Selenomonas sp. AE3005
CAAGCGCTCACTGTACCAACTGATATGTTCTTTTACCATTTCATCATCCCCTTATCCCTTCTTAAGAAAAACTCCAGACTTTTCCCGTCTGGAGTTTACTCGTTATTTATATTTGACTTGTCAAATACCATCGCCATCCATAAACCGCTGTTTTTCCAAGCGGTCAAAATGCGTAACAGTACCCTGTTTTACGATGATGCTGAGTCTGCCATAATAAAGGCTGGCAAGTTCCCGCTCAATGGTCCGGCGCAGATTCCGCTCGGTATCCTCCGACCATTCCGCAGGCTTGGGAATGCCCTGCCATGGATGCACACGCATCTTTTCGGTACGCTCCACCTGAATCAGAACACCATTCTGGGCAACCAGTACCACTTCCCCGAAGTACAGGCCCCGTAAAACCGACATAATGTAATTCAATACATCAACAGGTACATCCTTCATACACATCTCTCCTAAATGACGATGACCTTATGTTACACTATTACACCTATTATGTCAATATGTCGATTCTCCTTGTTTATAACGCCGTTGTTCCAGTTTTGCCGTAGGCAAAACTTCCTCTTGGCGTTTCAACGAGGCGAGAGATATGTGCTCACCGCCTGTTATGATATTCGCCCCCCACCTGCAGAGGTGGGGGACATCTTCTTCCGAGTTATAAATCCTGTTCTGCCAGTCCCAGTTTTTTCTTCCAATAGCCGGAATAAACAACCGCCATGGGATTATTGCCGAGCACGCGGTCTTTTACCACCAAAGTGGTCACCGGCCCATGGCATGCTTTGGAAAAAAGCGCGTCATGTCCCACACACAGCCCGGCAGAAACAAACAACTCCGTCCCGTGTTCATTTAAATATTGTGCCTGCGCCTTGGGGTTGCACATAGGCTCAACCTCATTGGCCGGATTGACTTTCTTCAAATGCAGGACATCCTTGCCTATGCCACAGTTCTTACAACAAACCGACTGAACCTCAAAGCCCTGGTCAGCAAAAAATTTGGCAAAAAGTTTGGCCTCATCTCTAATGCCCATACAAAAGCCCAGGCCAATCGTCTTATAACCCATCTTTTTGGCAAACGCTGCCGTTTCCTGCAAACGGGTATACTTCATATAATACGTCGCCTCAACATAAGCTGCGGCTTTCATGATTTTGCGTTCTTCTTTGTCATACAGGGACAGCACCTGCGCCTGTTCCACCGGTACGCAGCTCCTGCCCTTTTGAAAACACATGTGATTAGCATTGCAATTTGCGCAATCTCCCAACATAATACACACCACCTTCGTTTTAGCGGTTATTACTTAACCACTACATAATCTGACTGCTTATACACTTCGTCTGTAATCTCCTGACCAATGCCGGGCAGTTCCGGTACAGTATAATAGCCATCTTTAGGCTGATAATCATACACCACCAGTTCGCGATATTCAGCCAGCAAAGTCTTTTGATGATGTTCATGAATGCAGAAATTCGGAATGGCTGCCTCCGCATGCAGCGCCGCAGCCTCAGCCACGCCTGTGCCGGCCACATGTGCCTGTACTGTAATTTCATAGGCATGCGCCGTATCGACAATTTTCTTGAACTCCGAAAAGCCGCCGCACGAACCCAAATCCGGCTGGATAACGTCAATGGCACGGTTCTCAAAATAGGGCAGATAGCCCCAGCGTGAGTAAATGCGTTCCCCGGAGGCTAGGGGAATATTGACCTTGTCCTTGACCTCGCGCAATAACTGCGGATTAAGCGGCGTATTGACTTCCTCATAGAAGAAAATATTATATTTTTCCACAGCCTGGGCAAACTGAATGGCACTGACCAAATCTGTCCGGGCGTGGTTTTCGATGATGATATCCACCTCCGGGCCGACGGCCTCCCGGATAGCTGCCACCCGTTCTTCCCCCAAGGCAATGTATTTATGAGAAAGCGGCCCCTCCAAATGCGGCAGGGCTTTCCCCTCCCGGTCAAAGCCCAGGACATCGACCTTTACGGCATCATAGCCTTCAGCGATGGCCTTACGGGCCTCCTCCGCATAATCTTCCTTGGGCCCTTTCGGCTTGCGCACCTTGCCCCAGCCCAGCTGCAGCTGCGAGGCATACGCCCGGAGCTTCGAACGCACCTTGCCGCCCAGCAGTTTATAAACCGGCACGCCCAAGGCTTTGCCCTTTATATCCCAAAGAGCGATGTCCAGCGCGGAAATGGCCGAAAAGATAATCGTGCCGCCGCCCTGTCCCCAAAAGGTTTCCTTCAGCAGTTTTTCCCAGATTTTTTCCGTATTAAACGGGTCTTCCCCGATAAGCAGGCCGGCAAAATCCTTAATAGCTCCCACCGCACCGGAACCGCCCCGGCCATAGGCCATACCAGCCTCCCCTAAACCGTATATGCCTTCGTCTGTAGACACTTTGACCAATATCGGCCGCTGCCCGGACTGGGGCCGGGTATGTACATGAAATATCTCTACCTGTGTTATCTTCATCAAAATCACCTTTTCTTAAATTACGTATTCTTCTGCCAGATTCTTCCCTGCCTCGTCCCCCATGATGTGCGACAGGATAAGATGTTCGTAATGGGCCGTGTCAATGCTGCGCACCCGTGGTCTGGCCAGTTCTATACTTTTATCCAGGGTAATTTGGCCATCATCAAGCAGGATAACCCTGTCAGCCAGATTCACGGCCTCTGACACGTCATGCGTTACCAAAATAATCGTCAGGCCCAGCTGTTTCCAAAGTTTTTCTATCAGCTGCTGCATATTGAGCCTGGTCAGCGCGTCCAGAGCACTTAAAGGTTCATCAAGGAGCAGCACCTTGGGCGTGCCCACCAAAGCTCTGGCCAAGGCCACTCTCTGCCGCTGGCCGCCGGAAAGGTCAGATGGCCAGGCCTCTTCCCGGCCGGATAAGCCGACTGCCGCTAAGGCTTGATAGGCTTTATCACGACTGCGTTCCGGCGAGCCCAGAATGACATTTTGCCAGACATTTTTCCACGGCAGCAGCCGTGCGTCCTGAAACAGGAACCTTACATTGGCATCTATCTTGTCCACGAGGCGGTCCTGTATGCGGATTTCACCGCCCGACTGCCGGTCCAGCACAGAAATCAGGCGCAGCAGGGTACTCTTGCCGCAGCCGCTTTTTCCGACCAGTGCCACAAATTCCCCGGGCTCAATCTCGATATTTATATCACGCAATACCTGGGTATCGCCAAAATATTTATTTACATGTCTAAGTTCAATCCTATATCCTGACACCGTCCGTCACCTCCTGTAATTAGGATTCCAGCGCAGCAGCTGTTTGGTCAGCTGTACCGCCAGCAAGTCCGATATACTCCCCAACAGCGCATACATAATCATACTCAGCACGATAACGTCCATCATCATGTATTCCCGGGCATTCGTTGCCATATAGCCGATACCAGATTTTGCAGCCACCGTTTCTGCCACAATCAGTATCAGCCAGGTTCCCCCCAAGGACTGGCGAAAGCCAATCATAACCGACGGCAATGCGCCCGGAAAAATAATATCTTTAAACATTTCCCAGCGCGTGAGACCGTAAATATGCCCCATTTCCAATAAGCCGGCCTCAATGGAACGTATACCATGGAACGTATTCAGGTATATTGGGAAAAAGGTACTGAGCGCTATCAGTATTATCTTGGAGGTTTCCCCAATACCGAACCACACGAGAATCAAAGGCAGAATTGCCAGACGCGGTACGCTTTTTATCATCTGTATCGGCGTGTTTAAAATCTGGTCAGCCCGGCGGTAAAGTCCAGTTGCTATCCCCAGCACAAAACCGATAGAACCGCCAATGGCCAGTCCCCCAAAAGCTCTGGCGGCGCTTATCTGCAGATTGGCTGCCAGCGTACCATCTTTGATGAATCTTATCGTCGTCGTTATGAGTTCCTCCGGCTTGGGAAACAACTGATTCAACTGATTTGTCTGAGCAAAATAAATCCATAACGCCAGCAAAAATAACGGCACCGACCAGATAAGCGACCAGTCAGCAAGATACTTTTTCCACAGACTGCCTTTCCCCACGGGCAGTGACTGTATAGCTGCCTCCTTAGCCATATTGTTCCCTCCTCAGTAAATCTTAAATTTAGCAATGGCCGCGTCAAAGGAACGGTCAAACAGTTTAACGGCCTCCAGCGGCTGTTTTAAAGCGCCCAGCGCGGTAAAGCTGTTGATGATATCCTGTTCTGAGGCAATCGTGGCGTCATCAATAGGTGCAATCCGCCCCTTGCGCTGTGCCTCTCCTTCTTCAAAACGCTTTCTGATTTCCTCCGGTGACTGGTTGCTCGCTTTGGACTCAAACTCTGCCCAGGCCTGCGGATGCTGACGCGCCCATTCATTGGCCTCATTGATGCGTTCCAGGTAATCCACCAAAGCGGCGTGCTTGGCCGGGTCATTGATAGTAGCGAGTGAGGCGTACCAGTAGTAATCCCCCGAGAGAATATTTTCGGCTGACTGCAGCAAAGCCGCTCCTTTCTGCTTGCCCACAATAACAGCATTATCATAGGAGGCCAGGGCGTCTATATCACCAGTGCTGATAGCCGACAAACCATCGGAAGTAGACATGGGCAGTGCCTCGATATCATTCCAGGTCAGCCCGGCCTCCGCTAGCATCTTGTAGAGGAAATACTGCGCCGTGGTGTTCTTTACATAGCCGACCTTCTTGCCCCGCAAATCGGCCACTGTCTTTATTTTGTCCTTTTGCTGCGCGCTGACGATAAGCTCCTGATTTAAAGTCGTCCCTTTTCTGATAGCGATGATTTTAAAGTTGCCGCCATTATTGGCCAAGGAGGCAAAAATCGGCGGTATCTGACTGCCACAGCCGGCGTCCAGCTGACCAGCAGCGATGGATTCCAAAACCAGACCGCCGCTGCGCAAATTGTGGAATTCCACCTTATAAGGTGTGTTGTCAAGGCCTGCCGCCTCCACAATCCCCTGCGCATTCTTAGCGGACGCGGCCCCAATATGCAAAGTGACTTTTGACAAGTCACCGTCATATTTATTTGACGCGGTAAAGACGGTTTTGGCCGTCCCGGTATTTCCGCTGTCGCTGCTGCCGCAGCCGGCTAAAGCCAGCATAGCTATAAAACCTGAACCGGCCGCCAAAAGTTTCCAATTTAATTTCATAATGATTCCTCCCTCTTGCTGACAATAAAAAAGAGGTTTTGCATAGAAATAAGCCTATGCAAAACCTCTGGTTATCCAGTCAGTTTTCGTCCCCTTCAGGATGACTTTATGTTACACTATTACACCTATCATGTCAATAGGTTTATTTGTAAATTATATTTTGGCCAAGGCACCATCCAGTTCCGCAATGATATCCTCTACCTCTTCCAGGCCCACAGACAACCGCAGCTGTCCCAGGGTAATTCCCACAGCAGCCAGCTCCTGTGGCGGATAAAAGCGGTGTGATGTCTTAGCGGCATAGGACAAGGTCGTAGCGGTACCAGCCAGACTGGGTACATACTTGATAGTTGACAGTTCGCGGATAACTGTAGACGCCTCCTGCTCACCGCCGCGCAGGTTAAAGCTCAGCATGCCGCCATAAAGCCCCTTGGCAAACTGAGCCTTTGCCCGTTTATGACTCGGTGAAGATTCCAGGCCGGGATAAAAAACCTTTTCAATCTTGGGATGTTTCGCCAAAAATTCTGCTACCTGCAAGGCATTTCGCGAGTGTGTCTTAACTCTCAGGCTAAGCGTGCGCAGACTGCGTGCCAGCAGCCAGCTGTCATCTGCCCCCAGTACCGCCCCGTAAAGCGTCAGTATCCTGCGAATTTTACCGATAATCTCCCGATTGCCGGCCGCGGCCCCGCCGACAAGGTCGCTATGACCGCCCAGGTATTTCGTGGCGCTGTAGAGCACCACGTCGGCCCCCAGTTTCGCCGGTTTTACCACTACAGGCGTAGCGAAGGTATTATCGACGAAAAAAAGCAGGCCGTGCTCGTGCGCCACTTTGGCTGCCGCTGCCATATCCGGCACTTCCATCAACGGATTGCAGATGGATTCCGTGTATATAAGTTTTGTTTCCGGGCGGATAAAATCCGCAATGTTTTCCCGCAAGAAATCCACAAAGGTCACGCTGACACCAAAACGGGCCAGTTCCTTAGACAGGAAATCATGTACACCACCATAAAGCACCGGCGAAGAAATAATATGGTCACCCTGCTGTACCACCGACAAAATACTCAGGGCGATGGCGGACATACCCGAAGAAAACACCAACGCCGCCTCCGTTTCCTCCGCAGCCGCCAGTATTTCACTCACGGCCTCCGTATTGGGGTGTTTAATCCGGCTGTAGATATAGCCGTCATCTTCGCCCTCATAAATTCTGTCCACCGACGGCACATCGTCAAACGCAAATACCGAGGTGCGATATACAGGCAGCACCTCCGGCACTGATGATGACTGCGCCACCTGCTTATAAAACTGGCCATCGCCTGTATGGTTAAGACGGGTATTCAGATTATTCCCCATGTTTATTCCCCCTGCATAAGTCAATGTGTGTTCTTCTCGGCCAGCTTATTGCCCAGAAACTGTATCAGGCAGACAATCGCTACCAACACCACCACAGTTCCCACCGTCACATCTTCCTGAAAACGGTTGTGGCCGTATTTAATAGCAAAATCCCCCAGACCGCCTGCGCCTACGGCTCCGGCCATCGCGGTAAGGCCAATAAGGCTGATGGTGGTCAGAGTGGTTGCTCTAACTATCGGCGCAATGCTTTCCCGGAGATACACCTTGAAGATTACCTCGCGTGGGCTAAGTCCCATGGCCTGCGCCGCCTCAATCACTCCACTGCCGATTTCCGTGAGCGCCGACTCCACCTGCCGCGAAAAGAAGGGCACAATGCCGCAGACCAAAGGAATAATAGCCCCCTTCACCCCGATACCAGTACCCACTACCATTCTGGTGACCGGCAGGAGCAAGGTCAGCAGAATGATAAAGGGGATGGAACGAAAGGTGTTGATGGCTTTATCAACAATCTGATAAACAGTGTTACGCTCCAAAATTCCTCCCGGCTTAGTGACAATCAGCACCACGCCGAAGATAATGCCCAGTACAAAGGAAATACTGCCGGAAATGCCTACCATTACAAACGTATCAATAATTGCCTGATAAAACTCCGGCAGTTTCTGCAGGAGATTAGGAAATAATATATTAAGCAGCTCCATCTTTAATCACCTCCACGGACACATTGCGGCCGCTCACATAGGCCAGTGCCTCATTGAGCTGGCTGCGCGCCCCCTTAAGAATAGCCACAGTTCCCCCTAAAGGCAGGCCCTCCACCAGTTCCACATCACTGAACAGGATATTGACCGTCACATCGAATTTCTTGGAAATATAAGAAATCAAAGGTTCCGCTACATTTGTTTCTTGATAACGCATTTTCACCAGCTGTTCGTCAGCAGATAACTCGGCAATCTCGGCCTTATCCTCAATCAGCTGATATATTTCTGACAGATTTGAGGTAGTGTTGATGAAATTCTTCGTTATCTCCTGTACCGGCTGTGCAAAGAGCGAATACACGGTGTTTTCCTCAACCACGCGCCCCTGCTCCATGACTGCTACCCTGTGGCACAGTTTCTTAATAACGTCCATTTCATGCGTAATGACCACCACGGTAATCCCCAGCTCCGTATTCAGACGTGCCAGCAGTTTCAATATTGACTTCGTTGTCTGCGGGTCCAGGGCGTTGGTGGCCTCATCGCAAAGCAGGATTTCCGGGTCCGTCGCCAGCGCCCGGGCAATGGCCACACGCTGTTTCTGACCGCCCGACAGCTGCGAGGGATACGCCCCGGCTCTGTCCGCCAGTTCCACAAACGCCAATAGTTTCGACACTTTTTGCGCAATTTCCGCCGGCGACAAACCAGAGTTTTCGATGGGCAGGGCGATGTTCTGGGCCACAGTCCGGGAGGGCATCAGATTAAACTGCTGAAAAATCATGCCGATTTTCCTGCGCTGCCTGCGCAATTCCTGCGGCGATAACGTCAGCATATCCACACCATTCACAATAACCTTGCCGGAGGTCGGACGTTCCAACAGATTTATGCAGCGCACCAATGTGGACTTGCCGGCACCGGAAAAGCCGATGATACCGTATATTTCCTTATCCGCAATCGTCAGGTTCACATCCTGTACCGCGGTTACCTGCTTGTCCTTAATCGTAAACGTCTTACTGATATCCTTTAAGACAATCATCCCTGCCACCTCACTTTATCAGCGTTCCCAGGCCGGAATATACTGGCCGTGGAAATCTTTCTTATAGATTTCCTTGGTCTTTTCCGACTGGTAAGCCTTGACGATTTCCTTATAGAGTTCTTTATCCTTATCTTCAATACGGGCGGCAATCACGTTGATAAAGTCATTGCCCTTGTAGTTCTGCACACCATCTTTGAAAATGGCATCTTTATCCGGCACCAGCCCTGCGTCCACGGCGAACTGGCCATTGATAATCGCCGCCGCTACATCGGGCAGCAGGGACGCCGTCTGGGAGGCATCAACCTGCACGATTTCAATATTTTTGCTATTCTCCTCAATATCAGCCAGTTCCGGCGTAGCACCAGCCGTATTCTTCAGGCGAATAAGACCTGCCGCCTGCAGCACAGTCAATGCCCGGCCAAAGTTTACCGTATCATTGGGCACGGCAATTTTGTCACCGGCCTTGATATCTTTAATGTCTTTGACATTTCTGGAATAGAGATTGAGTGCCGATAACATCGTGTCGCCAATCGCGGTAATCTTATAACCATGTTTCTTAATCTCATTGTTAAGGAATTTATGATGCTGGAACGCATTTAATTCAATTTCCTTGTTGTCCAACGCCGCGTTAGGTTGTGTGTAATCCGTAAAGACCACCAGTTCGATAGCCACATTTTTCTCTTTGAACTGTTCAATTATGGGTTTCCAGATAATTTCATCCGCCGCTCCTGATACACCTACCCGTACTTTCTGCACATCAGCGGCCTTGTTGTCACCGCAGCCGGCCGCCATTACGCCCAGCACCAATAACAACGTAAATAATAAGCCCTTTGCTAATTTCTTCATCATCATAAACCCTCTTTCATAATTCTACTGTTAATTAGCGCGCCCTAAAAATTTCAGCGCGTAGTTTATATGCAAATCAGCGGCTATCTCCACTACTTCATCCGGCGGTGCCAGTTTCTCACTATGCAGCACCTTTGCCGAATCAGAACCTGCCTGCGCCGTGCCCACATGCGCATATACGCCTGGTATTTCCCTGATGTATTCGGCAAAATCATCAGCCGCAAAGCCAAAGACTGGCGTTTCCGAAAGCTGAATCTTATCCTCACCGAGCAGGTCAGCCACCACCTGTGAAACTTCCTCCCGGACTGTTTCATCATTGACAATGGCTCTGGCAAAGCAGTCATATTCTACGGCCGCCTGCACACCATACCCTGCGGCCACATTTCCTGCCAGCTCACTGATTCCAGCTTGGAGCTTTTGCCGGCTGACCTCGGAAAACGCGCGGAAACTGCCTTCAATGGTGGCACTATCGGCAATGATATTATAAGAAGTACCTGCCTTAAAGACGCCAATGCCCACATTAACGGGTTCATCAGCCGGCAGCAGACGGCGTGGCAGTTTGGCAATTTCTCCGACCAGCACAGCCCCGGCCTGCAAAGCATCTCTGCCTAAATGCGGCTTGGAGGTATGCGCCTTCCTGCCCGTAAGCGTTACGCGGAAAAAATCACAGGAGGCTGCGTCAGCTTTGCGGGAAAGCACCACTGTCCCCAGCGGCACGTCCGGCGCAATATGGACACCAAAAGCCCGGTCATAACCTGTCAGCAGCCCCTGCTCCCGGAAATACTGCGAACCATGGCCAAATTCCTCAGCCTGCTGAAAAGCCAGCAATACCGTCCCGGAAAATTTATCTTTCCCTGTGGCCAGTTTCTTCGCTGCTGCCAGCAAGGCCGCCGTATGGATATCGTGGCCGCAGGCGTGCATTACGCCAGGATTGACTGACTTATACGGTAAAACTGTCTGTTCCTCGATAGGCAGGGCGTCAATATCTGCCCGCAGGAGAATCCTGCGTCCATTATCGTTATCCCCCTTTATCCAGGCAAAGGTTCCCGTCCCGCCCACTTCCTGAAACTCTATACCGAACTCCGTCAGCTTATCACGGATATATTTGGCTGTATTGTATTCCTGCCCGCTCAGTTCCGGGTGCTGATGTAAAAATCTGCGGCAGGCCCTGGCAAACTCACTATCACAATGTTCCATACTTGTCACCTCACAATTATTTCATAGCAAAAAGAGGTTTTGCATAGGAAAAATCTCCTTTGCAAAACCTCTGGTTCTTCCAGTCAGTTTCCTCGCTGTTTGGCGATGACTTTATGTTACACTATTACACCTATCATGTCAATAGATATAGATTTAGTTTACACCCCAAAGCTCGATATTTTTTCTTTTCGCCCTGCCTTTTTTACCGGGCAATTGTGCCGGCGTCAGCAGCACCAAAGTCACGGCAGTGCAGTATGCCTGCCGGGCTTATGGCCGTCCGGCCGTAGCGTTTCTTATCTTCGCCCACCGGACAGGCCGCGATACAACGGCCGCAGGGATAATGAAACTCCTGTTTGAGTTGTTGATGGCACAGGGCACATTTATGCTTGTCCATCTTCGCGATAACCTGCCCCTTTACCGGGGAAAACACCTGCATGGGGCAAGCCTTGACGCAAATCTGACAGCCCAGGCATATATCTTCCTTTATCAGCTTGTCGGCCGGCAAATCCGCGTCCGTGATAACCGACACGAGCCGTATACGGGAACCATATTTTTTCGTCAGCAGGGTATGATTCATACCCACTGTGCCCAAGCCTGCGTAGAGTCCGGCCAGCACCTGCGAGAACGCTGCCTCCGGCCGCTTGACCAAAGCTGATATATCCCCATAGCAATCCCGCGGAAAGAAATGCGCGCGATAACCTTCTTCATTCAGGAAATTAGCAATGCGATAGGCGGCATTATCCAACAGGCGGTTGGTGGTATTGTAAAGCTCCGAGTAAACCACCGAGGGCGTCGTTTCAATCATCGAGGGCATTATCTGCATGCCCATGACGATGACATTACGGCTCCAGGGCCAGATATTCTGCGGCCAGTATTCCGCCGGCTGATGTGGTTCCTGTGCCCAACGCTCCACAGGCGCTACCCCTACCATGTTGATATCCAGCGCCGCCGCCCGCCGTTTGATTTTTTCCTTCAGTTTTACCCGTTCCGTCTTTGGCATAGCAAATCACTCCTGAATCATATGAAATACTCAATCGTCCGTTCCGCAGTCAGTTTATTGCGCGTGTCAAACAGCAATACGGCCTCCCGTTCCGCCACTTTCCCCAAGGCATAAGGCGCTGCCTCCTCCCGGTTAAAGCAGGCAAAAGGAACAATGCGGTTGTAGCGGCAGGGCTGTTCCAAACTGAACTCAATCTCTCTGCCAAAAGGATTCTCTGTCATGTAATAAGGGTCAAAGAGATAAATATTATCCCCTTCCCTTTTCGTAAGCAGTACATAATGTTCCCCGTCCATATATAGGCGCATAACCACCACGCCGCCACGGTTCAAAGCATCAACTACCAGGCTTTGCTCCCCCAGATACACGGACTTGCCGGAAAGATACTGGCACTCAATGGGTAAAAGCCCGGCCTCGCCCACGCCTGACAGCCAGCGCGATAAAAACATCATCGCCATCCGTGATGTGCCGCTTTGCCCCAGCACGCCACTTTGGCCATAACAGTCCAGAGAGTAAATCATGATATTGCGCAGGATTTCCGGCTGAATTTCTTCGCGCGCAAACAGATAGGACATCGCATTGAGCATGGAGGTCGGCCCGCAATCATACTCCGACACCTGATAACGCAATGGATTTTTCATAAACAGGTCACCTCACATACAGCTGCACAATAGCAAAATAAAAAAGAGGTTTTGCACAGAAATCACTTTCTTGCAAAACCTCTGGTCATCCAGTCAGTTCGTTCGTCCACCTGACGATGACTTAATATTACACTATTACGCCTATTATGTCAATAGGTGTAATAATATTATATCAAATAAGTGCCGCTGAATTATATTCCTCCGGCAAAACACGGCGCAAAAACTTTCTAGTACGTTCTTCCTGCGGCCGGACGAATATATCCTCTGCAGTGCCTTCTTCCACGACCACACCGTCCGCCATAAAGACCACATGGCTGGCAGCCTCCCGGGCAAATTTCATCTCATGCGTCACGACAATCATGGTAGTTCCTTCCTGTGCCAGCTGACGCATAACCGCCAAAACCTCTCCCACCAGTTCGGGGTCCAGCGCCGATGTCGGTTCATCAAACAGAATTACCTCCGGCCGTACGGCTATGGCCCGGGCAATGCCCACGCGCTGCTGCTGCCCGCCTGAAAGCTGCGACGGATAATAATCCTCCCGGTCTTTCAGCCCCACTTTGGCCAGTGCCTCCTTCCCAAGCCGCAAGGCCTCCTCCTTGGGGATTCCCCGGCCCACAGTCAGGCCCAGTGTCACATTTTCAAGCGCCGTTTTATTGGCAAAGAGATTATAATTTTGGAAAACAAACGCCGTCTTTTGCCGAACTTCAGATACCTGTTTACTGGACGCTGCTGACAAGTCATAATGCGTGTCCGCAAAATCCATGCTGCCGGCATCCGCACGTTCCAGGAAATTCAAACTGCGCAAAAATGTAGTCTTGCCCGATCCGCTGGGGCCCAAAATAACTACCACATCCCCCTTGGCAATATCCATATTCACATCTTTAAGCACTTCCGTACCAGCAAAACTCTTTTTCAAATTGCGTATACTCATCAACATAAGCTCTTACCTCCTACCTGGCTGTGCGGAACCGCCCCAGGCGGTTTTCTGCAAAATGATAAGCCAGCTGAACAAACGTACACAGGAAAATATATACGACAAATACATCCAAATATGCCTCTAAGTAGTTGTAACCATAGGAGGCGGCAATTTTGCCAATGGCCATAATGTCCTTAACCGTCATCAAAAAAGCCAACGAAGTCCCTTTTATCAGATTCACCGTTATGTTGCACAAGCTGGGCAAGGCTACGACCAGCGCCTGCGGAATTATGATATGAACATACGTCTGGCGTTCCGTCAGTCCGGCTGCCAGACCTGCCTCCAGCTGTGCCCTGCTGATACTGCCCAAAGCCGAACGAAAAACCTCAGTCAGCAGGGCAATGGTATTTACAGTAAAAATAAAGACGGCATAAATAAAGGGGTCCACAGCCTCAAAGACATTTATCTCCAGGCCCAGTGACTTCACCAGTACATTTAAAATACTGGGCAGCAGGCTGTAAAGCAGAAGAATCTGCAAAATAATTGGCGTGCCGCGGACAAAGGATACGTAGCCCCTGACCAAAGTACTGAGGCCTCTGACCTCCTGCAAACGAATCACCGCAAAGTAAAAGGCAAAAGGTGCTGCGAGCAGCAAAGAAAGCATCGTCAATTCCATGGTGACGCCAATGCCCTGCACGACCAGGGGCAGCGTTTCCTGCATAAATTCAATATTCAAGTCCATGCTTTTCTCCCCCTCGCCAATGCCAACGGAACCAGGCTGTTTGGGACTTTTCAGCCTTCATAGCTGTCCCCTTGCTAAAATGCAGTTCCAGTTTATTAAAGGCAGCCTCCAGCAATACTGTCAGCAGCCAGTAAATCAAGATACAGGCCAGATAGGTTTCAATGCCATAAGCGCCATAGTGCTGGGCGATAATCATATTTCCCCGGCCCAGCATATCAATAAGTCCAATCGTATATGCCAGGGAACCTTCCTTAAGCAGATTGATTACCGAGTTGCCAAAGTTTGGCAGGGCAATCCTGGCAGCCTGCGGCAGTATCACATGCCAGACTGCCTGCCAGGGTTTTATGCCTATGCTGACAGCCGCTTCATACTGACCTCGGGAAACTGCCTGATAAGCCGCCCGGAACACTTCCGAAATATAGGCTCCAAACAGCAGGGCAAAGGTAATGATGGCAAAGACCGCCCGGTGCATATCGTTTATGCTGTAGTTAAACAGCCCTCTTACCAGTACTGGCAGACCATAAAAGACAATAAACAGCAATACGATGGATGGCGTGCATCTCATTACATAAGTATAGATATTAACCAGGCCTTTTGCCCAGGAACTGCCGGCAATTTTTACACCAGCCAGTGCCATGCCGAGCAGTGAACCCAAGGCAATACTTATCAAGGCCACAACGAGTGTGACATCAAGATATGCCAGTAAATCGCCAATTATTCCCCCGATAACAGTAAAATCAAACGCCCGGGTGTCCATACACATCAGCCCCTTATACCATTACTGCAAGTATGCAGATAAACTCTCACCAAAATATTTCTGTTCCAGTTCCGCAATTTTGCCTTCCTGACGCAATTCTTCAATAGCCTTGTCGTACTCATCGGCAAACTTCTGCTGGTCCCGGTTAAAAATCGGGTAAGTCGGAATCCCCTTATAACGAATGTAGGTCAGCTTATCGTTAAACTGATGATACGGAGCATCTTCCTTGGCAATGTTATTCTTGTAGCTCAGTTCCACTTCCAGATAAGCGTCATAACGCCCTTCCAGTACCCAGGAATAAGCGTCGGCAATCTGGAACGCCTCTGAGGAAACCAGCTTGATTTTATTGTCAGCATTGGCCTTGTTATAATCATCAATCACGCTGTAACGCGCGTCCTGCGGTGCGATAGGTACCAGCTTGCCGCTGTACTTGGCAAAGGACGGCAGGTCCTTGATGTCCCCGGCTGTGTCCTTACGGATAACCAGACCAATAACGCTGGCCCCGATATTATTCTTGGGGAATACATACTTTTTCTTACGGGCTTCCGTAATCCAGATTCCCTTGGTACCTACCGTGTATTTGCCTGACTCCACGCCGATAAGCAAATCATCATCAGATGTCGGCACATACTTGAATTCGTACTGTGGCAGCTTTTTGGCCACTTCCTTCATTACGGCAACTTCAAAGCCGTCCGACTCGCCTTTCTCATTCACATAATCATAAGGCACATAATAGTTGGTGTGTGCCACCGTAATAACCTTTTTATCATCACCAGCTTTGTCCCCACTCTTTGAACCACAGCCGGCAAATCCAACAGCCAAAGCTCCCACGAGCGAGATAGCAACGACACTGCGCAAATATTTCTTAATCCCCATAATTTACCTCTCCTTATGCTACATTTTCCCGAACTTTAACAGCAGCCTCACGCACCCATTCCAGCCGCTGCCAGTCAATATCTCTGGGCACGGTGCAATCTGCCCCCAGTAAAATGCCATTCTCACCGGCATTTCTTATAAGCTCCTGGGCTGCCTGCTGAATCTCAGCCTTGCTGCCCCGGTAGAGGACGCTGTCTTCGCTGTTGGCAAAGCCGCCCAGCAGTGCTTTTCCCGGGAACAACTTCCGCCCTTCCGCTAAGGTAACACCTTCAATCACTACTGCCCAGTTAAATACCTTGGCCGGATAATCCTGATACCACTCCAGCTTATTATGATGGCCGGCATAACCACAGATATGCAGGATATTATACGTACTTTCATGGTTGGCAGCAGCCAGAACCTGCAATTCTCCCGGCTTAAACACTTCTTCGTAAAGTTCCCGGGTAACATCCTCACTTTCCGGACTCTGTACGCTGAAGTATATGCCCGTCACGCCACCTTCTCTTATCAACCGGGCAGCCAGTTTGGCCACATCGCCGGAGATAACATCAAAGAGATGTTTTACAGCTGCCTTATCTTCGAGCAGCAGTCTGGTCAGCAGCGCCTCGCCTTCCGGTATAGTGGGCTGCATAAACTTAAAGGTCGTTGCTGCACCGAAAAGATTGTAAAACATTGCGGTCTTGTCACCATACTTACTGGTTAGTTTCTTAGCATAAGCCAGCTGCTTGGTAAACCAGGGTGAATCATCCGGCAACGGCTGCACAGCCAGCAAATCAGCAGCCTTGCGGACATGCTTAAGGTCTTCATACGGATACGGGAAAAAACCGTCCGTCATGATTTTTACAAAGTCTGGCGCAAACTGCTCAATATATTTTTCCTCGCCCTGCAGTAATTTATCTGTAAGCTCAGGATTTTTAAAAGCGTCGGCATGAATTTCATCATCAAGAAAATGAAACCAAAATCCCGAGGGAACCCGGTCAGCTTTTTTTCCATCCATAACATCCAATACCAATTTTTTCTTGTTCTCTGCCATAAAAAATCACTCCTTAAAAAAGAAAAGAGGTCTTGCATAGCAATAAGCATATGCAAAACCTCTGGTTATCCAGTCAGTTTCTTCGTCTGTCTGACGATGACTTTATATTACACTACTACACCTATCATGTCAATAGGTTTATTTATTCTTTACACATTTTTTAAGCAGGCAGCTAAACGCTGCAGCCCTTCCTGTAAAACAGACCACGGGCAGGCCATATTTATCCGTTGGAAACCGGCGCCGCTGCGGCCAAAAATCCAGCCGCTGTCCAGCCATAATTTCCCCTGCTGAATGATACGCTCATCAAGTTCCCTGTTACTCAGTCCCAAGGCGCGGCAGTCGAGCCACAAAAGATACGTTCCCTCCGGTTCGATTAGTTTTACCTGTGGCAGGTTTTCTTTAAGGAAAGTCCGCGTCCGTTGCAAGTTTTCCTCGAGGTATGCCAGCAATTCCTGCAGCCAGCTGTCACCTTCCCGGTAAGCTGCCTGAGCCGCAAACAATCCCAACGCATTGGGCTGGCTGTAACCGGCTGCGGTCATTTCTGTCCTGAACCGCTGCCGCAGGTCAGGATTTTCGATGAAGATGTTAGAAATCTGCAGGCCTGCCAGATTGAAGGTCTTGCTGGGGCTGGTACAGGTGATAACCCGTTGCGCCATTTCCGGTGACAGTGAGGCAAACACCGTATGTTTATTTCCTTCGCGCACAAAATCCTGATGGATTTCATCAGCTACTACCAATACATCATGCTTTTGACATATCGCGGCCACCTTCTGCAATTCCTCCGGCTGCCACACCCGGCCTACCGGATTGTGCGGACTGCACAAGATAAACATTTTGACCTGCTGCGCCTCGATTTGGGCCTCAAAGTCCGCAAAGTCAATTTCATAATGGCCGGCCTTTTCCACCAAGGGACTTTCTACCAGCTTGCGGCCATTGCTTTTGATGGACTCAGAGAAGGGATAATAAACCGGCGGACAAATGAGCACTCTGTCCCCCGGCTCCGTAAATGCGCGAACCACCGTACAGATGGCAAAGACCACGCCGGGAGTCACCACCAGGGACTCCTTGTCTATCTGCCAGTTATGCCGGCGCTGAAACCAGCCGGCCAGTACATCACGATACGCAGGTGTCACATCAGTATAGCCAAAAATCCCGTGTTCACTACTGCTTATCAGCGCCTGCCGTACCGGCTCCGGCGTTTTAAAGTCCATATCCGCTACCCAAAACGGCAGCACATCAGCAGGATAGCCGCGCTCTGCCGCAAAATCATATTTTAAACAGGCGGTTCCCCGTCTGTCGACTACTTCTGTAAAATCAGTCATATTTTATCCCTCCAAGGCCTGCTGCAAATCAGCAATTAAATCTGCCACGGCCTCTATCCCAACAGACAGCCGCAGCAGCTTATCATCAAGACCTGTACGTGCTAATAGTTCCTGCGGCATTTCCGCATGCGTCTGGGCCAGCGGATATGTCAGCAGGCTTTCCACGCCGCCCAGGCTTTCCGCAAAGGCAATGAGTTTTAATCTGGCCAATACGTTCTTGGCAAGTTCCGCAGATGTCACCTTAAAGGATACCATGCCTCCAAAGCCCGCAGCCTGACGCGACTGCAAAGCAAAACCGGGATGCTCCGGCAGGCCCGGATAGTACACGGCGGTCACCCGCGGCTGCTTTTGCAGCCACTTGGCAATGGCCAGGGCATTTTCGGCCTGCTTTTCCACACGCAAGCCCAACGTTTTTAAGCTGCGCAGCATAAGCCAGGAGTCAAATGTCGATAAATTGGGCCCTTCAGACTTGGCCAGCAGTTCCACCCGCCTGGCTGCCGCCCCCTCCTTATCGGCCACTATCAGGAAACCGGCGATTACATCATTATGGCCGCACAGGTATTTGGTACCACTATGCACCACAATGTCCGCCCCTAAAGTTATCGGTTTCTGAAAATGCGGTGACAGGAAAGTGTTATCTACAATCAGCCAGGCGTCATTAGCATGGGCCAGCTGCGCCAACGCCTTGATATCGCTGATTAACATCATCGGGTTGGAAGGTGTTTCAATAAACAAGCCCTTGGTATTGGCCCGGATTTTCCCTGACACGAGCTCCATATCCGTGGTGTCCACAAATTCAAACTCTATGCCATAATGACTATATATATCATTGGCCAGCCGCACCGTGCCCCCATATAAATCCTCTGACAACAGCACATGATCACCCGGCTTAAAAAGTTTCAGCACCAGATTGATGGCCGCCATGCCGGAAGATACTGCCCAGCAGCGCTCCCCCTGCTCCAGCATGGCCACAGACTTTTCCAGATTTTCTCTGGTCGGATTGGCCACGCGCCCATAATCGTAGCCAGTGCTTTGGCCAAAAGCCGGATGGCGGAAGGTGGCCGACAAGTAAATAGGTTCGCTTATGGCCCCCGTTTTGTCATACTCATGACAGCCATGTACTTCTAATGTAAAATCCTGCATATACCTTCCTCATTTCCTGTCGTATAAAATCATGATGTCTCCATCGTATAATACATTCGCCTATTATGTCAATGGTTAATGTAAATCTGTAAACTAAAAGGCCCTGTCCACATAATGGACAGAACCTTTATAACGCCGTTGTTCCAGTTTTGCCATAGGCAAAACTTCCTCTTGGCGTTTCAACGAGGCGGGAGATATGCTCGCCGCCTGTTTTGGTATTCGTGGTGGGGGACATTTTCTTGCCTCGTTATAGACTGATACTTATACAGCTATCTTACCAGATTTCCTTCATCCAGCTGCGATAGTTTTCTTCCAGGAACTTAATCAGCACATCAAACATGCCATAAACTTCATCACCCAGCTGGGGGAAGTCCTTTTCCTCACTGCCCGGAGTCAGCAGGCAGACATCGAGAATCAGAGCACCATTTTGGTCAAAATACAGCTTGAAGGGCTTGTATTTCATGTTCTGCTCGCTAATCATGCGCAGAACAGACAACTCATTCTCTTCCGTGCGGGCCTTCGGAGAAATCTGCACACGAATCATGGAAAAAACGCTGGCATCGAGCAGTACCAAGGTCGGCAGCTGCTGACCTTCCACTACAATATGCGAGCGAAATACCACGGTTTCCTGGGCATCGTCTTTTACTTCTTCAATCTGAAAGGCCTCAATCTTTTTTTCTTCCAAATATTTTTTAAACACTTCGGCTTTTACATTCATGTTCATTCCTCCTCTTGAACATTTGTTCCTTAAGTGTTATTCGACAAAAAGACCATTTTTCCTGTATAAATCAGTTAACTTTTACCTGCAGCCACAATTTCGTATACAATTTGTCCAGGGCCTCGCCTAAATAACTATAGGATTCCTGGCCTTTATATACATTTTCCGGCGGAAAAGCCACATCAACATATTCGCCGAGGTCCTCTTCCACTTGTTCCCGTACAGTGATATTCGGCGTAGAGTAACCTAATTCCTCAAAATTGGCTGCAGCAATATCCGGACGGCACATGAAATCGATAAATTTATGAGCGTTTTCCACATGACGGGCATTCTTGGGAATAACCCAGCCATCAATCCATACATTGGTTCCCTCTTTAGGCGCAGGCTGGAAACGTAAATCCGGATTGGACTTCATGAGGTTAATAGCCTCGCCGGAAAAAATCACGCCCAAAGCTGCCTCGCCGGAACTCAGCTTATCGCGGATATCGTCCACGCCATAAGCCTGTACCAGGGGCTTTTGGGCAATGAGCATATCCCGCGCCGCCTCCAGCTCAGCCTGGTTGGTAGTATTCATGGAATAACCCAAAATCTTCAAAGGCACCATGATGGCATCACGGGCAGAATCCTGCATGAGAATGCTGTCCCGATATTTTTCCTGCCAGAGAATCTGCCAACTGTCCACCGGCTCATCCACCAGTTTCGTATTGTACATAATACCTACCGTTCCCCAGCAATAAGGTACGGTATAGCGGCCTTCCCGGTCAAAAGCCTTGGCCTGCTCGAAGAAGTCCTTGCTGATGTTAGCCTTAGCCTGCGGCAGTTTATTATAGTCCAAGGGCTGAATCAGATTGTTATGAATCAGCTTGTCAATCATATAATCCGAGGGGCACAGCACATCATACGCCTCCGCTCCTTCGGCAATACGGGGATACATGCTCTCATTGGTGTCGTACTCATCGAGTACCACCTTTATGCCAGTTTCCTCTTCAAACTGCTTTATGACATCTTCACTGAGATAGTCACCCCAGCTATATACATAAAGCACATTATCTCCGTCCTCCTCTTCCTTGTCAAACATATCGCAGCCGGACAGGGAAAAGGCCGCCATAACCAGCAGTACAGCCAGTAAGGAACGCAGATACTGTTTCCTTAATAATCTCATCAGCCCTGGTCACTCCTTTCTGCCTGCCGATAACGGCGGATAACCTTGTAATTAAGCATAAGAAGTGCCGCAAAAACCAGTACCCCGCAAAAGAACAGGGTGGACAAAGCATACATTTCCGGGTGCACACCCAGTTTCAATTCTGAATATATTTCCGTCGTCAATGTCTCTATGCCGGCACCTTTGGTAAAATATGTCACGATAAAATCATCGGCACTCATGGCAAAGGACAGAAGAAAAGCGGCGACAATGCCCGGTGCCAGTTCCGGCAGGATTACCTTGCGGAAAGCCAGCAGCGGCGAGGCCCCAAGGTCACGGGCAGCCTCATAGCAGACCTTATCCATGGATAATACCTGCGGTAAAATACACAACATCGCATACGGCAGATTGATGACGATATGCGCGAGCAAAATGGTATCATACCCCAGCCGGAGTCCGAGTCCCAAAAAGAGTAACATCAGGGAAATACCCGTAACGATATCGGCATTGAGCAGGGGGATATTAGCCAGGCCGCGCATAAACATGCGGCTCTGCCGTCCCATCTGCCGCATCCCCAGGGCGGTAATCAACGCCAGCAGCGTTGCCAGCAAAGCTGAGGTCACCCCAATGGTCAGCGTATTGGTAAAGGCGTTTAAAATATCTTCACTTTCCACCAGCTTGGCATACCAGTCCCAGGTAAAGCCCGTCCACTGGCCGCGATAACGGCTGGCGTTAAAGGACTGCGCAATGAGCACAACAATCGGTGCATAGAGAAATGCCACAATGGCGCCCAGATAAATGTTTTTTACTTTCTGCATTATGGCCTTCCTTTCTCAACCTGATGGCGTTCCTCTTTTTCCGTAAAGGCCTCCAACAGGATATTTAAGATGATGAAAACCATAAGCACCATGGACAGCGCACTGCCCAGCTGCCAGTCATAAGCGGCGGTAAATTCCTGTTCAATGATATTACCCACCAGCAGTACTTTGTTGCCGCCGAGCAGGGCACTGATAACGAAGGTGGTCAGTGCCGGAATAAAAACCATGGTCGAACCGCTGATAATGCCCGGCATGGATAGCGGCAGCAAAACCCGTTTCAGTGTCTGGTAATGATTGGCCCCCAAATCGCGGGCAGCCTCAATAATACTGTCATCAATACGGTTTAAGGCCACATACAGCGGCAGTACCATATAAGGCAGGAAATTATACACCATGCCGATGATGATAGCCAGCGGCGTATTGATTATCTGCACCGCCGGCAGGCCCAGCCAGGTTAAAAACATATTGATAAGGCCGTGTTTCTCGAGAATCGTCTGCCAGGCCATCGTGGTGAGCAGGGAATTCATCCACAATGGCAGCAAAAACAGTACAAAGACCAATATACCCAGGTTTTCCCGGCGTTCTCGCAGAATAAGGCACAGGGGATAGGCCATTACCAGACAGATAAACGTGCTGATAAGTGCCAGTTCCACCGATAAGCCAAGCGCTTTCAGATACTCCCATTGGAGAACTGTCTGGATATTCTCCAGCGTAAAAGCGCCCGCGCCGTCAGTCAGACCGTTCCACAGAACGAAAAACAGTGGCAGCACGATAAACAGCGCCGCCCACAAGCCGAAGGGCAAGGCCAAGAATCGCTGGCTGCTGAGGCGCTCATTCATCGGTCACCGCCTCCTCATCCTCAGATTCGGGCTTGGCCATAATCTGAATGTTTGACGCTGCCAGTTTAATGCCTACCTCTTTGCCCTGCTCATGACCGGTAATCGTCTGCACCAGCCACTCAAACCCACCAGCCTCAATAGTGATATCATACACGGTTCCTTTAAAGACAACCTGCTTGATTCTGCCGGTAAACTGCCCGTCCTCCGGGCTGCAAATCTGAATATCCTCCGGGCGAATCTGCACATCGACAGGCACGTTTTCACCAAAGCCTGTGTTAATGCAGGGAATGTCCTTGCCGAGCAAATGCACCAGCCGGTCGCGAACCATCGTGCCATCGATGATATTGCTGTCACCGATAAAGTCAGCCACGAAAGCATTTTCCGGTTCATTGTAAACATTTTCCGGCGTGCCTATCTGCTGAATCCAGCCCTGGTTCATGACCACCACCGTGTCCGACATGGACAGCGCCTCTTCCTGGTCATGGGTGACGAACACGAACGTTATCCCCAGTTCCCGTTTAATCTTTACCAGCTCGCGCTGCATGTTCTGCCGCAGTTTGAGGTCAAGTGCGGACAAAGGTTCGTCCAGCAGCAAAACCTTCGGCTCGTTGACGATAGCCCGGGCAATGGCGATACGCTGCTGCTGGCCGCCGGACATCTGCGTAACCCGGGCGTGTTCATAACCGTCCAGATTCACAAGTTTCAAGGCATATTTTATCTTATCGCGAATGTAACTTGTACTTTTCCCTTTGAGTTTCAGGCCAAAGGCGATGTTCTCTGCTACGTCCATATGGGAGAACAGGGAATACTTCTGAAATACCGTATTGACCTGCCGTTTCTCCGGCTGCAAATGGGTAATATCCTGACCGTCAAACCAGATTTTACCGCTGTCCGGGGTTTCAAAACCGCCAATCAGCCGCAGGATAGTGGTCTTGCCACACCCCGAAGGGCCCAAAAGAGTCACAAATTCATTCTCGTGAATGGTTAAATCCAGGTCTTCAAGAATCTGCCGACCATCATAGCTTTTGTTGACGCGTTCAAGACGCAAAAGTTCTTTTTCCATTTATCGTCCCTTTTCTTATCGTGTATTGCAGCCCGACAATAGCTGTCCTGTCAAAGGCCTGCGTTATCCATCTTATCACATTTAATAGTAAAAATCCATAAAAAACAGGATGAGCAATACGCTCATCCTGCTGTCTAAAAATCTTATTCAACTGTAACGGATTTAGCCAGGTTACGCGGTTTATCCACATCGCAGCCACGGGTGATAGCGGCATAATATGCCAGGAGCTGCAGGGGAACAACGGTCAGAATCGGAATAACCAGTTCATCCGTTTCGGGAACCTTCATCACATGGTCAACATATTTTTCCAGTTCCTCGTCGCCTTCGGTAGCGATACCGATAACCACAGCGTCACGGGCCTTGACTTCCTTGATGTTCGAAAGCGTCTTTTCGTAAACGCTCTTCTGCGTAGCCAGAGCGATAACGGGAACGCCTTCCACAATCAGGGCCAGCGTGCCGTGTTTGAGTTCGCCGGCTGCATAAGCCTCAGCATGGATATAGGAAATTTCCTTAAGTTTCAGGGAACCTTCCAATGCTACATGGTAGTCCAGACCACGGCCAATGTAGAACACATCATCATTGAAACCATAGCGCTTAGCAAAGGTCTTCAGCGGTTCCACATCGGAAAGCGTTTCGCTGATCTGTGCCGGGATCTTCTGCAGCTGGCCAATGAGTTCGGCTACACGTTCCGGAGCAACCGTCTTCTTGATTTCGGCCATGTAGAGGGCCAGCATGAAGAACAGGACAATCTGCGTCGTGTAAGCCTTCGTGGAAGCTACGGCGATTTCCGGACCAGCCCAGGTGTAGAGCACCTGGTCAGCCTCACGGGCAATGGAAGAACCAACCACGTTGGTGATGGCCAAAGTCTTGGCACCCAGACGTTTGGATTCCTTCATAGCAGCCAGCGTATCACTGGTTTCACCGGACTGGGAAACAGCGATGAACAGCGTGTTTTCATCCACAATCGGCTCACGATAACGGAATTCAGACGCCACGTCTACTTCAACGACCGTACGGGCCAGTTTTTCGATATAGTATTTACCTACCATGCCGGCATGATAAGCCGTGCCGCAGGCTACGATATAAATCTTGTTAAAGGAGTTCAGATAGTCAGCGTCCCATTTCAACTCGTCCATCACAATGGTCTTGCCGTCTTTAGCGATACGCTGGCTCATGGTGTCACGGACAGCCTTCGGCTGTTCATGAATTTCCTTGAGCATGAAGTGCTCATAGCCGCCCTTTTCGGCAGCCTCAGCGTTCCAGTTAACCTCGAAAATCTTCTTGGTCACGGGCTCACCCTGACGATTGGAAATCTTGATGCTGTCCTTCGTGATAACAGCCAGTTCACCATCGTTCAGAATGTAAGTGCGGCGCGTGCGCTGAATGATAGCAGGAATATCGGAAGCGATGAAGTTTTCGCCTTCGCCCACGCCGATAACCAGCGGGTTATCCTGCTTGGTGGCAATCAGTGTACCGGGGTGCTTGCTGCTCATAAATACGAGCGAGTAAGAACCTTCCACACGGCGCAGAACTTCGCGGACAGAAGCCACAAAGTCACCATTGTAGACTTCTTCGATCAAGTGGGCTACTACTTCCGTATCCGTTTCCGACTTGAAGGAATGACCATTTTCGATGAGTTCTTCCTTCAGCGTCAGATAGTTTTCGATAATGCCGTTGTGTACAACCACGAAATCCCCGGAGCAATCCGTATGGGGATGGGAGTTGACATCAGACGGACGGCCATGCGTTGCCCAACGGGTATGACCGATACCCATCGTGCCCTTGAGCTCATGACTTTTCATCTTGTCACGGAGTGCGGCAAGACGCCCTACACTCTTTTCCACGCCGATTTTAGCTCCGTCAAAGACAGCGATACCAGCGGAGTCATAACCACGATACTCCAGCTTAGCCAGACCTTCAACCAGAAAAC
>NZ_CAJODG010000038.1:25243-37808 GCF_905233635.1 Selenomonas sp. AE3005
ATCCTTGTTCCCTGCCTCACGGCAGGACTTTCGTTTGCATCTATCGGCCGAGCAAGCCGGAAGGCATCCGCTGACCACGAAGTCATGTTCTACTGACTCCTCCTCGACAACCTTCTCCTCGTCTTCTTGAAAGCATTCGCTCCGCTTGCAAGAACTTGCGCTAGAACTTACGTCCTTTTAGTACACCAGAACAACAGGATTATTCTCTCTGGATTTCTTCTTACTTTGTGCCTTTCTTAACAAGCACTCGTACATTGTAACCGATGGAAGGCAATAAGTCAATACACGAAAATATACAAAAAAGCGATAGCCCGAAAGCTATCGCTCTATCTTCATTTGGTGCGGATGAAGGGGGTCGAACCCATACGCCTTGCGGCACTGGATCCTAAATCCAGCGCGTCTGCCAGTTCCGCCACATCCGCGAAAACACCAATTAGTATATCAATGCAGCGCTATTTTGTCAAGATTCACTCCACGTCCAAATCAGCTGTCACCTGGTAATAGTCACAGGCATGGGAGGTGTAGTTCTTGACATTGGCCTTGGAAATCATGCTCATTTTGAGGAAGGAACAGAATACAAAGGCGTGGTCGTCAAGGACCGTCTGCTGCATGGCCAGAGCCAGTTCGGCACGTTTGGCCTGGTCAAATTCACGGCTCAGCTGCGTTTCCAGCGCGTCAAGTTTGGCACTATGATATTTGCCCTGATTCTTGGTCGCTGTACCGACAGCGAATACCGTGAACCAGTATTCGGGGTCACCGGTAGGTGCCTGCACATTGGCCATGGCGTAAACGTCCCAGGCCTTGGCGTCTTTCACCACCTGATTGTTGTCAGCCGTATTGTTTACCTCTACCTGCATACCGATATCTTTCAGCGTCGCCTGCGCAGATTCTGCCAACAGCGGCAATTCCTGACGGCTGGGATAAGTCAGCCATTTAATGACGAGTTTTTTGCCGTTCTTTTCGCGGATGCCATCGCCATCGGTATCCACCCAGCCGGCAGCCTCCAGCACTTTCTTTGCTCCTTCGGGGTCAAACTTTTCCGCCTTCACCTTGTCGCCGCCAAAGGCCGGGCCGACCGGGAATACACCGTTAGCCGTGAAGCCATTGCCATCCAGGAGTTTCGTAACAAAGTTTTCCTTGTCAATGCCCATGGAAATTGCCTGCCGCACAGCCGGGTCAGCGCAGGGCGAATCCGGGTCAAAATTCATCTTGCCAAAGAAACAACGGGAAGTGGAAATCTGGGAAATGTTGTATTTGTCATTTCTAAAGAGCGGATAGCTTTCGTAAGCCATGCCATAGGCGGCCTGCACCTCACCAGACTGCAGGGCATTGGAAAGCGTATTGCCATCAGTAATGGTACGTATAGTGATTTTATCAAGTTTCGGCGTACCGCCCCAATACTTGTCATTTTTCTTCAGTGTCAGATGGTCGTCCGTTTTTATATCTACGGCAATGTAAGGGCCAGTCCCGGCAACAATGCCCTTGTCAAATCCGGCCTCCACATCGATTATGCAGCCATATGGGTCACCTAAGTAATTGAGCAGCGCCGGTTTCGGCTCTTTGGTTTTGATGATAAGTTCCTGACCGTTGGCCTCCATGGAAGCAATCTTTAAATCCTGAGCGGCTCGCTTATTGTTCTCTAGTAAATGCTCAAAGCATTGTTTCACCGCCGCTGCATCCAGCTTGCGGCCACTGGAAAACGTCACATTGTCCCGCAGGGTAAACTTCCAGGTGAGTTCATCTACGTTTTCCCATTTGGTTGCCAGCCAAGGCTGAATCTCCATGTTATCGGAGTATTTTATGAGCGTCTCACCTATGCCGTAACGGATACAAGCCCAACCGGCATAGGCGTTATGCGGATTTACGTCTGATTCTTCATTAGAGCTGTTAAAGGTGGTATCACCGATAGTGAGCACCTTGCCCCCGTTTGTAGCGGCCTTGTCACTGCCGCAGCCGGCCATTACACCGGCACTCAGGCAAAGCCCCAGTGCCACGGCCAAAAGTTTTTTCCATTTCATTTGCTGAAATCTCCTTCCTGTTTACATAATATATCATACCTCGTTGCCGACTTATACCAAAACGCTGTCAATCAGTTTTTGGGTATAAGCCTGCTGAGGATTGTTAATCACTTCATCCGGCGTGCCTTCCTCTACCATTCTGCCGTTTTGCATCACAATGACCCGGTCGCAAAAATCCTGTACCAGCGCGATATCGTGACAGATAAAAAGATAGGCAATGCCCCGGTCTTCCTGCAAGCGGTTCAACAGGGATAAAACCTCAGCCTGCACCGTTACATCCAGCGCCGAAGTAGCTTCATCAAGGATGACAAGTTGCGGCTCTATCGCCAGCGCTCTGGCAATAGCCGCACGCTGGCACTGGCCGCCGCTGACCTCATGCGGATAACGCCGGGCAAACTCTTCTCCCAGCTCGCACATGGCCAACAGTTTTTGAGTTATCGCTGCGGCCTGTGCCCTGCTCCGTCCATGGTTAATAAGGCTTTCGCTGATACCGTCCCCTAGTGTACATCTGGGGTCAAAGCTGTCTACGGGATTTTGAAACACCATCTGCATTTTCCCGTAGGCGTTTTTAAGCTGCTTTCCTTGGGAGCGTGTTATCTCCTCACCATCGAGAATTATCCGTCCGGCTGTAGCGTCTATCAGTCGGGCAATCATGCGCGCCACCGTTGTCTTGCCGCTGCCGCTTTCGCCAATGATGGCCAGCTTTTCCCCTTTTTGCAGGGAAAAACTCACATCATCGACCGCCACAATGTCCGGCCTGTCTTTTTGCGGAAAAACTTTTTTAAGATACGCAACTTGCAACAGCTTGTCCATATCCTGCTGCTGACCTCCTCAGTTTCGGCACGGCTGCCAAAAGTTTCTGTGTATAAGCCGACTGCGGATTTGCCAATATATCCTTAGCCGGGCCGTATTCCTGCATTTTCCCCTGCTGTAATACCAGCATCGTATCGGCCATAGCCCGGATAACACCGATATTATGCGTGACCAAAATAATGGCCGTCCCAAAGAGCTCGCGCGCCAATAGCATTTCGGCAATGACCTGTTTTTGTACCGTCACATCAAGGGCGGACGTCGGCTCGTCCGCCAGCAGGATTTTAGGCTTTAACAGCATGGCTGCGGCCACCCCCACACGCTGCTGCATACCGCCGGAGAGTTCAAAGGGATAGCTCTGCCAAATGCGCTGCGGTTCCGTGAAACCAAATTTAGTAAACAGCTCACATGTTTCCTGCTCCACCAGCCGGGCGTTATCATATCCATGTGCCGCCATCATTTCCTTTATCTGTGTGCCCACAGTACGAATGGGACAAAAACTGTTGCCGGCCTGCTGAAAAATCATGCCGATTTCCGCGCCACAGATTTTCTGCCTTTGCTGTTCGCTGATATCCGGCAGGTCCAGACCGCGATAGTAAATGTCGCCCCGTGTCACCAGGCCGTCACGTCCCAGCATGCCCAAAGCGGCTTTCAGCAGTGTTGACTTGCCGCTGCCGCTCTCCCCCACAATGCCCAGGATTTCGCCGGCCTGCAGGGTAAAACTTATATCCTGAACAGTCAGCACGCCATTGTAGCTGATGTCCACATGTTCATAACGGATTATTTCTGTCATTTCTATCTCCTATTTTTCGGGTCAAGATAATCCCTGACCGTATCACCCAACAGATTAAAAATCATTACGGAAATAAAGATAGCAAAACCGGGTGCCAGCGTCACCCACGGCTGTGTAGGCAGCAGATTTCTGGTATCGCTCATCATGCTCCCCCACTCAGGAACGGGCGGCTTGGCCCCCAGACCTAAAAACGACAGGCCGGCCAGTTCCATCATCATCGTGCCGATGTCCAGCATAGCCGTGACCAGAATAGGGCCGGCAATATTGGGAATAACATGTTTGCGTATCAGTTTAAAACTGCTGCTGCCGGCCATGCGCGCTGCCTGCATATAAACTGCTGACTGCTGGGCCAATGTCTGGCTGCGGGCTAATCTGGCATACTTGGGCCAGCTGATGGCCGCCAAGGCAAAGATGGCATTGTGGACACCGCCCCCCAGTACCGCTGCCACAGCCAGCGCAAAGACGAGTCCCGGGAAGGCCAAAAACATATCAGACAAACGCATCAGCACCGTATCCAGCCATTTCCCTGTCCAGGCACAGATAATGCCCACCAGGCTGCCGAAAATGGTAATAAAACTCACCAGCAGCAAGGTCGCATAGATACTGGTTTTACTGCCGGCAATCACCCGGGACAGCATATCACGGCCATAACGGTCAGTCCCCAGCAGATGCTCTGCCGAGGGCGCCGCCTTGGTCATGCTCATATCCTGCATATAGGGGTCATAGGGGCATAGATAATCACTGAAAAATGCTGCCAATATCAGCAGCAATGCCAGACCTCCCCAAATATAAAGTTTCTTCTGTAAATGATTCTGCCGCACATTTTGCCGGCGCACCGTTGGTGCCATTGCCTGACTCATTTGGCACTCCCTCCCAGCCGGATACGCGGGTCAAAATAATGATAAAGTAAATCCGCCGTCAGATTTACAAAGACATAGATAATGGCCATCCACATGACGTAAGCCTGAATGAGGGGATAGTCACGCATATTTATGGCGTCTACTGCCAGCTTGCCGACACCATCCCACATAAAGATACTCTCGATAATCGCCGTACCCCCCAGCAGGCTGCCGATGGATAAAGCCAGCAATGTCATAATGGTCAGCATGGCCGCCTTCATGACATTCTTCCAGAGAATGACGCTCTCGCTCACGCCACGGGCTCTGGCCCCCTGCACGTACTCTTTGTTAAGTTCCTCCAGCACAGCGCTTCGCACCTGCCGCAGATACTTGGCTGACATGGCAATGGCCAGTGTCAGCGTCGGCATGATAGCACTTTCGATATCCGTACCGCTGGCTATAACCGGCAAAATCCCCAGTTGTATCCCCAGGAATTCCATGAGCAGCATCGCCACAAAAAAATTAGGCATGGCATTGCCTAAAAAACTGCCAAAGCGCAGCAGTAAATCCACCAGCCGGTCATGACGCACCGCCGCTAAAATGCCGCAAGGCAGGGAGATAAGCACCGTGACCGCCACAGCTGAACCTGTCAGCAAAAGCGTGGCCGGCAGTTTGCGCATAAAGGCCGTAAGTACATCTTCCCCTGTCACATAACTTATGCCCATATTCCCCTGCAGCATGGCCCCCAGCCAGTTAAGATACTGCTGAAAAAAAGGCAGATTCAGCCCCAGCGCTGCTTTCCGTTCATCAATGATTTCCTGAGCTGCCTCGACGCCCCTGTTGCTGTACATTTCCGTCACCGCATCGCTGCCGGCTAAATACATCAACAAAAAGGACAAAAATGTAATGCCAAACAAAATCGGTATCAACTGCAGAAATCGTCTTATCGCATAGTTCATGCCAGCCTGGCCTCCAATAGGTTTATGATTTTTTATCATACATGATTTTCCCCCTGCCTGTAAGCCCCGTAGGGGGATAAAAAAAGCAGGACCGTGAAAATCACTTCTCACAGTCCTGCTTACTTTAAAATTTTACATAGGCTTGCAGCCTGGCAAAGTCTATAAAGGTTTCAGTTTGCGGATGTTTTGTCAGGTAATCCTGCTCGGCTGCCTCTGCCTCCTGAAAGTTTTGCAAAGGCCCGGCCAGGGCACACATTTTCCGCGCCAGTTTCGGATTGCTGTTCGGGTCATTTACCGTAAGACCTGCAGTCCCCACTACAGGCGGTTTGCCCCGATTGGCAATGAAGTTCAAATGCAGCTGCACCTGCGGTTCATCCTCCGGTGAAGAATAGAACACTCCAGCCCTGTACATTGTCCCCCTGGCCTTCCCCTGACCATCAGGTACATAAGGATTAACAACCGCAAACAGCATATCCAGCAGCTTTGATATATCCACTTTCTTGGGATTGTACGTAACTTCTACGCCCATATAGGCTTTGACCTGTCCGCTGGCTACGCTGGCAAAATCTGCCGGCTTTTCCCCATTGATATAGCCGGCACGCACCGCCGTAACTCCCGGTACATGATCAAATACAGCCTGCAGTTCGTGAAAATCACCGCCGGAAAAGTATATTTTCTTGGTATACACCAGTTCACCCCTTTTCCTGTTCGGGATGGAAAATATCCACCTGCCGCCGGGCCGCACGTTCCACATCAAATAGTTTTACGAGCTCTGCTACTGCCTGCGTCGGAGAAATCGTACCATCAAGCACGGCCTCCCTTACCTCCGGCATACGGCCGGTAATCACAGTGTCCTCAAAGAACAGATTATGCAGGTGCTCATCTATCATGCTATGCATCCAATCGAGCAGCTGGCTGTCACGGCGCTTATGCCAAACACCGCTCTTTTGCGTATTTTCCCGAAAGCCCTTAATGACTTCCCAAAGTTCTTTGAGTCCCGTTTTTTCGAGAGCTGAACACATATAGGCATGTGTCGGCCAGCCGGGAGTAGCCGGACGTATGTATTCGAGCATCCGCTCATACTGGCCCCGTGACACCTTGGCCTTCACCAGATTATCCCCATCAGCCTTGTTGACCACGATGGCGTCAGCCAGTTCCATAATCCCCTTTTTGATTCCCTGCAGTTCATCCCCGGCGCCAGTGAGCACCACGAGCAGGAAGAAGTCCACCATCGAGCGCACGGTAGTTTCAGACTGCCCCACGCCTACGGTCTCAATGATAATGACGTCATACCCTGCCGCCTCACACATCAGCATGGTTTCCCGGCTTTTACGGGCAACGCCCCCCAGTGTTCCGCCGGCCGGCGAGGGGCGGATAAAAGCCTCGCGCCGCCGCGACAGGGTCCCCATCCTGGTCTTATCCCCCAGTATAGAGCCCTTGGTAACGGAACTTGTCGGGTCAACGGTCAGCACCGCAACCTTGTGACCGGCATCGCAGAGCATATTGCCAAAAGCCTCAATCATAGTGCTTTTGCCGGCTCCCGGTACACCGGTAATGCCAATGCGCAGGGCCTTGCCTGTATGCGGCAGCAACCGCTGCAGTACCCGTTGGGCCTTGGCAAAATGCCGCGGACTGTTGCTTTCAATCAGGGTAATCGCCCGGGAAAGCGTCATTCTGTCCCCGTTCAGTAACCCGCCCACATAGTCATCCTCAGACATAATCAGACGCCGTTTGGGTTTCATCTTCCCACTGGTCAGCGCAGGATTGATATTGCCGACGGTGGTATCCTTGATGCCTTCGATGCCGCCCATGACCGAGCAGGCAAATTTTTCATTTGGTTCCTCTGGCACCCAGCTGGGCTTTGATGTACTGTATTTTTTCTCCATCATTGCCTCCTTCAAAAAGCCCTCCCTCAAAATCAGGGAGGGCTCGTCTGTTATTCTTCGGCCAGTTCCTCCTTAGCGCGGTCAATAAGCAGGGTTAAGAGCTTAATGCCGGCCTCCGGGATATTGGTGCCTGGGGCAAAAATAGCTACTGCGCCATGCTCGTAAAGATTGTCGTAATCCTGAACAGGAATTACGCCGCCAATGCAGACCATGATATCTTCACGGCCTAATTTCTTTAATTCGTCCACCAGCTGCGGCAGAAGGGTGTTATGCCCGGCAGCCAGCGAGCTGAATCCGACCATGTGCACATCGTTGTCCACCGCATCCTGCGCCGTTTCTTCCGGCGTCTGGAACAGTGGGCCCACATCGACGTCCCAGCCCATGTCCGCAAAGGACGAGGCGATAACCTTCTGACCACGGTCATGACCATCCTGTCCCATCTTGGCGACAAAGATACGCGGACGACGGCCCGTGAGTTCTTCGAACTCGTCTGCCATGGAACGCGCTTTCTCGAGTTCCGTCTTGTCGGTGAACTCGGAGGAGTACACGCCGGAAATGGTATGGATTACCGCCTGATAGCGGCCCGAAACCTTTTCCACGGCATCGGAGATTTCACCCAGGGACGCACGGACACGGGCGGCCTCCACTGCACATTCCAGCAGGTTGCCGTTGTCACGGCTGTCGGCAGCTTTGGTAATCGCCTCCAGAGCCCGGCGCACATCGTCTTCATTGCGTTCACGCCGCAATTTTTCGAGGCGTTCCACCTGCGCATTGCGTACGGCGGTATTGTCGATAGCCAGGATTTCCAGCGGGTCTTCCTTTTCCAGACGATACTTGTTCAGGCCGACAATGGTTTCGTTGCCGGAATCGATTTGTGCCTGACGACGGGCTGCAGCTTCCTCGATACGCATTTTGGGCAGGCCCGTGGAGATAGCCTTGGCCATACCGCCCAAAGCCTCGACTTCCTGAATATGCGCCCAGGCACGGCGGATGATTTCGTTGGTAAGCGCCTCCACATAGTAGGAACCACCCCAGGGGTCAATAATCTTGCAAACGCTGGTTTCGTCCTGAATGTAGAGCTGCGTATTACGCGCAATGCGCGCCGAGAAATCTGTCGGCAGAGCGATAGCCTCGTCGAGGGCATTGGTATGCAGGGACTGGGTATGACCAAGAGCCGCGCCCATGGCCTCCATTGCCGTACGCGAGATATTGTTGAACGGGTCCTGCGCCGTAAGCGACCAGCCGGACGTCTGGCTGTGCGTTCTGAGCGCCATGGATTTGGGGTCTTCGGCGCCAAAAGACTTGACGATTTTTGCCCAAAGTACACGGGCTGCCCGCATCTTGGCCACTTCCATAAAGTAGTTCTTGCCAATGGCCCAGAAGAAGGACAGACGCTTGGCAAAAGCATCGACCGGCAGGCCGGCCTTGATACCTGTACGGATATACTCCAGGCCATCAGCCAGCGTGTAGCCCAGTTCGATATCAGCCGGCGCTCCGGCCTCCTGCATATGGTAACCGGAAATCGAAATGCTGTTGAACTTCGGCATGTATTTTGTCGTGTACTCGAAAATATCACCGATAATACGCATGGACATTTCTGGCGGATAAATATAAGTGTTACGCACCATGAATTCCTTCAGAATATCATTCTGAATCGTGCCGGCCATGATTTTCTTGTCCACGCCCTGCTCAACACCGGACTGGATAAAAAACGCGAGAATCGGCAGTACCGCGCCGTTCATGGTCATGGATACGGACATCTGGTCAAGGGGAATACCCGAGAACAGGATATTCATATCAAGCATGGAGCAGACAGACACGCCGGCCTTACCTACGTCACCAACCACGCGCGGATTATCAGCGTCATAACCGCGGTGTGTCGGCAGGTCAAAGGCAATGGACAGGCCCTTCTGACCAGCGGCCAAATTACGGCGGTAGAAAGCATTGGATTCTTCAGCTGTGGAGAAACCGGCGTACTGGCGTACTGTCCAGGGACGGAACACATACATCGTGGAATACGGCCCGCGCAGGCAGGGCGGAATACCGCTGGCAAAGTCCAGATGGTTCATGTGGTCGTATTCATCATGGTTATAGAGCGGCTTTACGGGAATATGCTCCATCGTACGGCGGGTAAGGCTGTCAAACTCAGCTCCGGCCTGCGCAGAAAAGAGTTTTTCCCACTCTTTGACATCTGCTCCCGTCGGTTCCCGCAGGCTCATTTGGGTAAAGTCAGGATTTTGGTAGCTCATTATGCAATCATCCCTTTCTTCTGCTGCAGGAGCTGCAGGATTTTATAGCAGTTGGCCTTGACAGAAATATATTCATCAATACCAGCCTCGTTATAGGTTTCCAGTAAATCCTTCGGTGCAGCACCGGCTAAGAACACCGTGGCCTCAGGCAATACCTCATGAAGTTTCGGTGCCAGCTGTGGCACGATTTCCGGATAAGTTGCATCCGTCGAGCAGATAACCACCGCATCGGCCCCGGATTCCTTGGCTGCCTGTGCGGCCTCTTCCACCGTCGGGAATCCGTTATTGCCGAGCACCTCAAAAGCACCAACCTGTAAAAAGCCCGTGGTGAAATCAGCTCTGGCCTTATGCTGGGGAATCGGCCCCATATTGGCCAGGAAAATCTTCACATTATCATTATGCTTGGCCTTATAATCTTCCGTGGTCTTGCGCAGCGCCTCAAAGCGTTCACTCCAGCGATGCGGCTCGATAGCCGTAACAGTTTCGCTTTCGTCCCCCTGCAAAGCCCCGGCGATTTCTGCCGTAGTAGCACCAGCCTGTGCCGCGGCAATAGCCAGACTTACCAGACAGCCCTCGCCAGCCTGCAAAGCTTTGAGTTTTTCCGTCTTAAAGGCCTCATCAATATCCGCCAGATAAGCTGTTACCTGTGCCGTACGCTGTTTCTTATTCTCAGCCATATCCTCAGGGCGCGGGTCGAGCAAAGTTTCCGTCATATTCGGGTACATATTGTTGCCCACAATGCGGTCTTTACGGGTTTCCGAGGCCTTGAACCGGGCAGCGAGAACAGTCGCAATCTCGGTTTGCGGATAGCCTTCCTGCAAGGCTGCCAGCATGCCGCCCTTGCCCTCAATCGTCTGGAACTCAGCCCAGACTTTTTCCTTCATCTGCTTGGTGAGCGTTTCCACGGCCCACGAGCCGCCAGCCGGGTCAATCGGCTGCAAAAGGCCAAATTCTTCCTGCAGGATAATCTGCACGTTACGCGCAATACGGCGCGAGAATTCATCCCCCTTGCGGATAGGTTCATCAAACGGCGAGCTTTCAAAGGAATCTACACCGCCCACAACACCGGAGAAAATCTCCGTGGTATTGCGGAGCATATTTACATACGGGTCATAAACCGTCTTAAAGAACAGGGCCGGACGTGCATGGATATGCATACGCTGCGCCTCTTTGCTGCCGCCGAAAGCCTCCACAATCTGTGCCCACAGCGGACGCAGGGCACGCAGTTTGGCAATCTGCAGGAAGAAGTTCGCCCCCATGGAGAACCCAAACATAATCTGCCCGGCCGCCTCGTCTATCGTCAGACCGCATTCGAGCAAAGCACGCAGGTAAGCCACAGCCGTAGCCAGTGTATAGGCAGATTCCTGCACATCATTAGCCCCGCCCCGGCTGTAAACGTCACTGCGCACAAAGACAGTTTTGAGTCCCGGTGCATTTTTCACTGCCCACTTGGCACACTTAGCCATATCACAATACAGGCTGGCTGTATCCTTGCTGTTTTTGCCATTGGCTGTGAGTTCTCCCAACGGGTCAGCACCGACAACACCACGGATTTTCGTCATGTCCTGTCCGGAGGCCTTAAGCGTCCCGGCAAACAGGGACAACATGGGCAAAGCCGATTCCCCGGCATAGATATACACGGGATATTTATCAAGTTTTAAACCAGCCAGCAAAGTGTGCATGTCGTCCAAGGTCGTCACTGACACACCTTCATCACCGGGAGCAGCAGCCTCACGTACATCCTGCGCCTTCAAGCTCGCACTGTCCAGTTTGATATTATAAATGGTCGAACCTTTTTCCTGCTCATGGCGTAAGAGCTCATTATTTTCCTCGGGCAAGGTTTCATCGCAGGCCTGGGCAATCCCCCAAGGCTTGCCAACATAACCGCTCGGCTGGGCCCCACGCAGGTAATCGCCCATTCCCGGGAAGGAATTCTTCGGCAGAATATCCTCCGTATCCTTACGAAAATACATGGGGTCAAAAGTAATGCCCTCATAGGTTTTGGTATACATCTTTTTGTCAAAGGGCGCCCCTTTGAGCAGGGTGATACAGGCCTCTTTCCATTCCTCATAAGTAGGCGGAGTAAACTCGTCTAAAGGTACATCTGGAAAGTCCGTCTGCTGCTCGGCCTTTTTTAAAATGGCCTGTAGGTCCAGCTCACCGCCGGTTTCATTACTCATAGCACAGCCTCCTCTTGTTTTGCAGTATCACAAGCACTAAAAAAAGGCAATCCATCTGCGAAATACAGATAGATTGCCCTCTATTGCGCCAGTATACCACGCTTAGATTCAATCCCCTACCCATCGCTCGCAGGCACGACACCAAAATTGGTATCACGGTGATGCTAGAACAGGCAGTTCTCCTGGCTCGGTTTCATCATCCTGCAGCGCCTTCCCAAGGTACGCATTTCTACCCCAGTGACATATTGTGCAGGACTCCCCCTTACAGTGGCGGGACCGCTCCGGCTTATACCGGATTCCCTATTAAGTCCTATGGACACCTATTCCCAAATATATTAAAACTTAATGATAATATTAGTGTAATTTATCTTTTTTGTCAAGTCCAGGCCTACATCACAACCTATTCATACATAGAATTGCAGTTTGACAGATAACGAGTTCTTAAACGTATCTCGTTCATACGTGCATGGGGTTCACGGGGGAGTAATTTTTCTGCCTCCGCTGAACGACACACCTCGGGAAATAATCTTGTCCAGTTACCTGCGCCGGGCAGGCCAACGGCGCTCCTTTCAACGTAGTTGCTTAGCGATTGACTACAGTGTGCCGGCCTTCGCTGCGCTCAGGCAGTCGCTCCCCGCATAAAAATCACTCCCCCGTTCGCCCCCAGCAACGGCCTGTACAATTGTCATGAACTCGTTGCTCCCGTAACAAGAACATCGATGTACCTGTTACCTGTCACTGCGAAAGAATCATTTTGAACGGACGTTTCTTAGGGCGGAGGTGGTGATGCTTTTCGCAGTGGAACGACTGTCCGAACGCAGTGAGGACTGG
>NZ_CAJODG010000039.1 GCF_905233635.1 Selenomonas sp. AE3005
CATGATGGGCACTGTCGGTCGTCTTGGTAAGGTTCTCGGCCCCCGCGGCCTCATGCCGAACCCGAAACTGGGTACGGTTACCATGGACCTCACGAAGGCTGTATCCGAGATTAAAGCAGGTAAAGTCGAATACCGTACCGATAAGGCTGGTAATGTACATTGTCCGATCGGCAAGGCATCTTTCGACGCTGAGAAGCTCCAGCAGAACTTCCAGGCCCTGATTGATACACTGAACCGTGTAAAACCGGCGGCTGCTAAAGGCCAGTACATGCGCTCCATTACGGTTAGCGCAACGATGGGCCCTGGCATCCCTGTTCAGCTCTAATTCTTAGAGTCCGGTTCAGACGAGGCTCCGGCCTTGCGGAACGTAATGTTCCGACAACTGTATAACGATGGCTGTAGACAGCAGGTTTGATATCTATCATCTAACGACGATTTTTTGTCGCCTGCCGAGGCCGGAGCACCATGAATTTGAAAATTCAACCTCCGGCGGACGCAGCCGGAGGTTTTTTGCTGAGTGCCGTTTGGCAGCTCGCATATTACAGGCTTTAATAAATCTTAAAAGGCAGGAGGTGGAATCAAACAATGGCAAATCTTACTAAGAAGCAGGCTATCGTCGCTGAACTCAAAGACCAGCTGACGAATGCTAAAGGTGTAGTTCTCACCAGCTATCGTGGTCTCACGGTTGCACAGGATACGGAACTCCGCCGTGAACTCCGTGCTGCTGGCGTATCCTATCATGTTGTAAAGAACACGATGCTCCGTCTGGCAGCCAAGGAAGCAGGTATTGAAGGCTTTGATGCTCATCTTGAGGGCACGACGGCTTTCGCATTCTCCACGGAGGATGCTGTTGCTCCGGCAAAAGTTATCTGCGGTTTCATCAAGAAGAACAAGCTCGATGAAAACGAAGTGCTGACTGTTAAGGTCGGTACGGTTGAAGGCAAGGTTATTGATGCTAAAGAGGTTAAGGCTCTGGCAGACCTGCCGTCCCGCGAAGAACTCATCGCCAAGATGCTGGGCAGCATGAATGCTCCTATCAGCAATACGGTCAACGTACTGCAGGGTGTTATTCGCAACGCTGTTTATGTGCTTGACGCTATTCGCGCTCAGAAGGAATCCGCCTAAGGCGTTCTCTTCAACTTATATAACTTATTAAGAATTTAAAGAAAGATTTTTTTGGAGGTATATTAAAATGACTAAAGATCAGATTATGGAAGCCATTGAAAACATGACTGTCCTCGAGCTGTCTGAGCTCGTAAAGGCTATGGAAGAAAAGTTCGGCGTTAGCGCTGCTGCTCCGGTTGCTGTTGCTGCTGCTCCGGGCGCTGCTGCTGCTGCTGAAGAGAAGGACGAATTCAACGTTGTCCTCGCTTCCGCTGGCGACAAGAAGATCAACGTTATCAAGGCTGTTCGTGAAGCTACGGGTCTCGGCCTGAAGGAAGCTAAGGAACTCGTTGATGGCGCTCCTGCTACCGTTAAGGAAAACGTTGCTAAGGCTGAAGCTGAAGAGCTCAAGAAGAAGCTCGAAGAAGCTGGTGCTACGGTTGAACTGAAGTAATTCGGTTCGCTGCATAAGCAGCATAGAGGAGGCATTTCTGCGGAAATGCCTCCTCTTTATTTTTTTGTAAAATGCCAAGGATTAACCCTTGACATATCATGCTAAAGGTGTTAGTATTATTAACTACAGGAAATTGAATAGGGATTAGTGTGCGCAAGCGGAAAGGAACTGGAAGCAAGGTGTAAATTTTGATTAGACCTTGTTTTTTTTCTTGTTCATCTATTCCGCCTCTTTAGGCGTGCTATAATGCCCTTCATTTCAAGAAATAATTCTAGTAAAATCAGGCTAAGGGGTGAAGGATTTGTTATTTAATCCTGTGCCGGTAGGCAAAAGAACCAGGTATAGCTATGCTAAAATCAAGGAAGTTATGGAAATGCCGCATCTGCTGGATATCCAGCGGAACAGCTACCAGTGGTTCCTCGATGAAGGTTTGCAGGACATCTTTAATGACATTTCGCCGATTCAGGACTTTTCTGGGAATCTCGTACTGTCCTTTGAGAGCTTTTCGCTGGGCGAGCCCAAGTATGAGCTCGACGAGTGCAAAGAGCGCGACGTAACGCTGGCAGCTCCCATTCGGGTGAATGTGCGTCTTATCAATCGTGAGACGGGTGAAATTAAAGAGCAGGAAGTATTCATGGGTGATTTCCCGCTCATGACTGATACCGGTACGTTTATCATCAACGGTGCAGAACGTGTTATCGTCAGCCAGTTGGTTCGTTCTCCAGGTGCATATTATGGAGAGGAAATTGACCCGACAGGTAAGCATCTTTATAATGCAACGGTTATTCCGAACCGTGGTGCATGGATTGAACTCGAAACGGATACCAATGATGTGGTATCTGTCCGTATCGACCGCACCCGTAAGATGCCGGTAACCTACTTTATTCGTGCCCTTGGCTTTGCTACGGACGAAGAAATCATTGACCTCTTTGGTGAAGATCCCCGTATTATGAACACGCTCGAGCGTGACGGCGAGGACGTTAAATCCCAGGGCAAGGCTGTAATTGAAATTTACCGCCGTCTGCGCCCGGGTGAACCGGCTAATGAGGACAATGCACAGCAGCTCCTCGATTCGCTGTTCTTTGATCCGAAGCGTTATGATTTGGCTACGGTTGGCCGTTATAAACTCACCAAGAAGCTGGGCTGGAAACGCCGTATCCTCGGCAAGATTCTGGCTGAGCCGATTGTTGACAAAGAAACTGGCGAAATCGTTATTCCTCAGGGCGAGGTAGTAACGGAAGATATGCTCGACGCTGTTGATATCGAGCGTGAACGCCAGCTGTTTGGCGAAGGCGAAATCGTGCAGCTGTATCTGCTGAAAAAAGATGGCAGCCGCATGAAACTCTTGTGCTCGCCGACGCTGGATATTCATGAGCGTACGATTACGAAAAACGATATTATTGCCTCTATTAACTATCTGCTCAACTTGATGGATGGTGTAGGCAATACTGATGATATTGACCATCTGGGCAACCGCCGTGTGCGCGCTGTAGGTGAACTCCTGCAGAATCAGTTCCGCATCGGTCTGTCCCGTATGGAACGCGTGGTTCGCGAACGTATGACCATTCAGGACGTGGATGTTATCACGCCGCAGGCACTTATCAACATCCGTCCGGTAGTGGCAGCTATCAAGGAATTTTTTGGTTCCTCCCAGCTGTCCCAGTTCATGGACCAGCACAATCCGCTGTCCGAACTTACGCATAAGCGCCGTCTGTCGGCCCTTGGCCCGGGCGGTCTGTCCCGTGAACGCGCCGGTTTCGAAGTCCGCGACGTACATAACTCCCATTACGGCCGTATGTGTCCGGTAGAGTCTCCTGAAGGCCCGAACATCGGTCTTATCGGTTCTCTGGCAACCTATGCCCGTGTAAACCAGTTCGGCTTTATGGAAACGCCGTACCGCCGTGTGGACAAGGAAACTCACCGTGTGACGGATGAAGTGCGTTACCTCACCGCTGATGAAGAGGATGAGCTCGTAATTGCACAGGCCAACGAACCGCTGGACGAAAACGAATGGTTCGTAAATCCGCGTGTAACGGCACGTTTCAACGAAGAAACCGGTCTGCATACCCGCGAATCCGTTGACTACATGGACGTTAGCCCGCGTCAGGTGTTTTCCATTGCAACGGCTATGATTCCGTTTCTGGAAAACGACGATGCGAACCGTGCCCTCATGGGTGCGAACATGCAGCGTCAGGCTGTTCCCCTGCTCCGTACGCAGGCACCGCTCGTTGGTACCGGTATGGAATACAAGGCTGCCTGCGACTCCGGCGTTATGATTCTGGCTAAGCGTGCCGGTGTGGTTGAAAATGTAACTGCTGATTACATTGATATCCGCACGAAGAATGGTGAGCTTGACCATTACAAACTCCAGAAATTTATCCGTTCCAACCAGGGAACTTGCATAAATCAGATTCCTATCGTCTACAAGGGCGATGAAGTCGTTGAAAAACAGCCCATCGCTGACGGCCCGGCTACGGACCACGGCGAACTGGCACTTGGTTACAACATCGTTGTTGCCTACATGCCTTGGGAAGGTTACAACTACGAGGACGCCGTACTGCTGTCCGAAAACCTCGTAAAACGTGACCTCTATACGTCCATTCATATTGAAGAATACGAATGCGATGCCCGTGATACGAAACTCGGTCCTGAGGAAATCACGCGTGATATCCCGAATGTAGCTGAAGAGGCTCTGAAGGACCTGGACGAAGAAGGTATCATCCGCATTGGTGCCGATGTACGTCCTGGCGATATCCTCGTTGGTAAAGTTACGCCGAAAGGTGAAACGGAACTCACCGCTGAGGAACGCCTGCTGCGTGCTATCTTCGGCGAGAAGGCCCGCGAAGTCCGCGATACTTCCCTGCGTGTACCGCATGGTGAACAGGGCAAAATCGTAGACGTGAAGATTTTCAGCCGTGATAACAGCGATGAACTGCCGCCTGGTGTAAACCGTCTGGTGCGTGTTTACATTGCGCAGAAACGTAAAATTAGCGTCGGTGATAAGATGGCCGGCCGTCATGGTAACAAGGGTGTCGTTTCCCGCATTATGCGTCAGGAAGACATGCCGTTCCTGCCGGATGGTACGCCGGTTGATATCGTGCTGAACCCGCTCGGCGTGCCGTCCCGTATGAACATCGGTCAGATTCTCGAGGCTCACCTGGGTATGGCCGTTAAGGTTCTGGGCCAGCAGATTAAAGATGGTGATCCGACTGTGGAAGCACGTCTGCGTGAAGCTGGTTATGACTTTGACAAGAATGGTATGCCGATTCCTGATGTGGCAGGTCTGCATATTGCAACGCCGGTATTCGACGGTGCAAGTGACGAGGCAGTGTTTGGTACTATCCGTGCTGCCGGTCTTGCTGACGATGCCAAGACGGTCCTCTATGACGGCCGTACCGGTGAACCGTTCGAAAACCGCGTAACCGTTGGCTGCACTTACTTCCTTAAGCTGCATCATCTGGTTGCGGATAAGATTCATGCCCGTTCTACCGGCCCGTACTCCCTCGTTACCCAGCAGCCGCTCGGTGGTAAAGCCCAGTTCGGCGGCCAGCGTTTCGGTGAAATGGAAGTTTGGGCACTGGAAGCATACGGTGCAGCTTATACCCTGCAGGAAATCCTGACGGTTAAGTCCGATGACGTGGTTGGCCGTGTTAAGGCTTATGAGGCTATCGTCAAGGGCGAAAACATCCCTGAACCGGGTGTACCGGAGTCCTTCAAGGTACTCATTAAGGAACTGCAGTCCATCGGCCTTGATATCAAGGTTCTCAACGAAGATGCCAAGGAAATCTCCTTGCAGGATGAGGACGAAGAAGATATCAACGAAACGGCTAAGAAACTTGATTTTGATGTGGCCGGGGTTGACCCGAGCCAGGAAGGTGCCGCTGCACCGAAACAGGAAGACTCCTATGATGAAGGAGCACCCTCTGATGATGAAAAGCCGGACGACATCATTGCCGACATCGGCAGCCTGGGTTCTATCGTAGAGCCGGACGCAATCGATGGGGATAATGGTGACGAATAAGAAGGGAGTGTCATCTCTTTGCTGGATGTAAATAATTTTGATTCGATGCGCATCGGTCTGGCCTCCCCGGATAAAATCCGGGAGTGGTCCTACGGTGAGGTCAAAAAGCCGGAGACCATCAACTATCGTACGCTCAAACCTGAGCGCGATGGTCTGTTCTGTGAGCGTATCTTTGGCCCGACTCGTGACTGGGAATGCCATTGCGGTAAGTATAAGCGTATCCGCTATAAGGGCATTGTCTGCGACCGCTGTGGCGTTGAAGTTACGCGCGCCAAGGTTCGCCGTGAGCGCATGGGACATATCGAACTGGCTGCGCCGGTTTCACATATTTGGTATTTCAAGGGCATTCCGAGCCGCATGGGCCTGATCTTAGATATCAGCCCCCGTGCGCTGGAAAAGGTTCTGTACTTTGCTTATTACATCGTGCTCGATGCCGGCAATACGGACCTGGCCAAGAAGAGCCTGCTGTCTGAAAAGGAATACCACGATGCCCTCGAAAAATATGGCAACACTTTCCGTGTTGGCATGGGGGCCGAGGCCATCAAGGAACTTCTGGAAGAACTTGACCTGGAGCGCATGAGCGAAGTTCTGCGCAAGGAAGTACGTACGGCCTCCGGCCAGAAGAAGATTCGTGCTATCCGCCGTCTGGAAGTTGTGGAGGCATTCCGCAAGTCCGGCAACAAGCCTTCCTGGATGATTATGGATGTAGTACCGGTCATTCCTCCCGAACTGCGCCCGATGGTGCAGCTCGATGGCGGCCGTTTTGCTACGTCCGACCTCAACGACCTCTATCGTCGTGTAATCAACCGTAACAACCGTCTGAAACGCCTGCTCGACCTCGGTGCGCCGGATATTATCGTGCGCAACGAGAAACGCATGCTGCAGGAAGCTGTTGACGCCCTGATTGATAACGGCCGCCGCGGCCGTCCGGTTACGGGCCCGGGCAACCGCCCGCTCAAATCCCTTTCCGATATGCTGAAAGGTAAGCAGGGCCGTTTCCGTCAGAACCTTCTCGGTAAGCGTGTTGACTACTCCGGCCGTTCCGTTATCGTCGTTGGTCCGGAACTGAAACTCCATCAGTGCGGTCTGCCGAAAGAAATGGCACTGGAGCTCTTCAAACCCTTTGTTATGAAAAAGCTGGTTTCTTCGGGAGCCGCTCACAATATCAAATCCGCTAAACGTATGGTGGAACGTGCCCGTCCTGAGGTTTGGGACGTACTCGAAGATGTTATCAAAGAGCATCCGGTACTCCTGAACCGTGCCCCGACGCTGCATCGTCTGGGTATTCAGGCCTTCGAGCCGGTACTCACCGAAGGCCGCGCTCTGAAATTGCATCCGCTGGCTTGTACGGCATACAACGCTGACTTCGATGGTGACCAGATGGCTATCCATCTGCCGTTGTCCTCAGAGGCTCAGACGGAGGCCCGTATTCTGATGCTGGCTGCCAACCATATCCTTGCTCCTAAGGATGGTAAGCCTATCATCGTTCCTTCTCAGGACATGGTTCTGGGTTCTTACTACCTGACCAATATCCGTCCTGGTGCCAAGGGCGAAGGCAAGGTGCTGACAGGTATTGCCGAGGCACTGCTGGCTTATCAGCAGCATGACCTTGACCTGCAGGCTGCTATTCAGTGCCGCATGGAAGGTTATGGCCTCGTTAAAACCTCTTTGGGCCGCATGATTTTCAATGAAATCCTGCCCAAGGAAATCCGTTATTTCTATAAGGATAAGGAAACAGACCAGTGGTGCCTGGGCGTTCTGATGAACAAGAAGGAACTGGGCAAGCTGGTTGCCAAGTGCTATAACGCCTTTGGGGCTACGGAAACGGCACATGTTATCGATGATGTTAAGAACCTCGGTTATCACTACGCCTGCGTAGCTGGTATGACCGTTGCTATCTCTGACGTTATCGTGCCGCCGAAGAAAAAGACCATCATCAGCGACACGCAGCAGATTGTCAACAAGGTTGAACGCCGCTATGACCGTGGTTTGATTACGGAAGAAGAACGTTATCACAAGGTTGTTGACCTCTGGTCCAAGGCTACGGACGACGTAGCTGACGCCATGATGGACAACATGGACGCCTTCAACCCGATCTTCATGATGGCTGACTCCGGTGCCCGTGGTAACAAACAGCAGATGCGTCAGCTGGCCGGTATGCGCGGTCTGATGGCTGACCCGTCCGGTAAAATCATCGACCTGCCGATCACGGCTAACTTCCGTGAAGGTCTGTCTGTATCCGATTACTTTATTTCCTCGCATGGTGCCCGTAAAGGTCTGGCCGATACGGCACTGCGTACCGCTGACTCCGGTTACCTCACCCGCCGTCTGGTTGACGTGGCCCAGGATGTTATTGTGCGTGAAGAAGACTGCGATATCTCCACGCTCAATCTGGTACAGGCTCGTGCGCGTCTTGCCGAGTCCACCTTTGACGCTTTGGAAATTCTCAATGACAGCCTGATGGGCCGTCTGTTGGGGGCCGATGTTATCGACCCGGCAACCAAGGAAGTACTCTTTGTCCGTGATACAATTCTGGACGAAGAGAAACTGGCCGTTATCGGCGAGAAAGAAATCCGCGAAATCATGGTCCGTGGTTCTTCCCTGGCCTCCGAGGCTGCTATCAGCAACGCTATGATTACCGAGGCCATCACTTTGGGCGAGCCGGATGAGGCTGCCCGCGCCAAGGTGAAGGATTCCATGATTCACGAAATGAGCGGCAAGGAAGTAACCCGTGATGTGGTTGATTCCGCTAATAACGTAGTAGTGGCCGCTGGTACCAAACTTACGGCTGAGTTCATCGACCAGATGCTCGCCTCCGATGCCAAGGAAGTACGTGTTCGCAATAACAACGTCCGTGGTATCGAAGTTGAGGCCATCAAGGAAGGCGATGGTATCATCGAATCCCTGGCTGAACGTATCGTGGGCCGTGTGCTGGCTGAAAACATCGACGACCCGGCTACGGGTGAACGTCTGGCCTCCATTAACGACACTGTTGATGAGGATATGGCTAAGCGCATCGAAAAGGTTCGTGACCGCGTATCCATCCGCAGCGTACTTACCTGTAAGTCGCAGTTCGGTGTCTGCATTAAGTGCTATGGCCGCGACCTGGCTAATCAGGCCGAGGTTGAAATCGGTGAGGCAGTTGGTATCATCGCTGCTCAGTCCATCGGTGAACCGGGTACACAGCTTACAATGCGTACCTTCCACTCCGGCGGTGTTGCCGGTGACGATATCACCCAGGGTCTGCCGCGTGTCGAAGAATTGTTCGAGGCACGTAAGCCGAAACATCACGCCATCATCGCTGAGATTGAAGGCCGTGCTGAGGTCGAAGATTCCGGCAAGGGTATGCGCAAAGTTATCATCGTTCCGGAAGAAGGCGAACCCCGCGAATATGCAATCCCGTATGGTGCCCGTATGGCTGCCAAGCAGGGTATGCATTTAAAACCGGGTGACAAGCTCACCGAAGGTTCTATCAATCCTCATGACATTCTGCGTGTCTGCGGTCTGCAGGCTACCCAGCGCTATCTGGTATACGAAGTACAGAAAGTGTATAAGTCTCAGGGTGTAGAAATCAACGATAAGCATATCGAAGTTATGGTCCGTCAGATGCTCCATAAGGTCAAGATTGAAGAATCTGGCAGCACGGATTTCCTGCCGGGCGAATACATCGATATCAACCAGTTCGAGACAGCCAATACCAAGGCTATCGAGGAAGACGGCGAACCCGCTGTGGCAAAACCGATTCTCCTGGGTATTACCAAGGCCTCTTTGGCCACCGACTCCTTCATGTCGGCTGCATCCTTCCAGGAAACCACCCGTGTACTCACGGATGCCGCCATCAAGGGTAAGGTTGACCCGCTTATCGGCCTTAAGGAAAATGTTATCATCGGTAAGCTGATTCCGGCTGGTACTGGTATGAGCCGTTACCGCAACCTTAAGATTGTGGATAAGGACCCGAAACCAGTGGAAGAGGTTGAACCCGAGAATACAGATACGGTAGAAGCATAATTCCATAAAGAATGAATTTAAGGAGGGAACAATCCAGCAGGATAGTTCTCTCCTTTTTATTTTTAGGAGGTTTTAACGATGGCAGAAGAATGTAATCACGATTGTAGTTCCTGTGGTTCAACATGTGGGGCAGATACCCGTCCAAAGGATTTGCATGAAGCACCGCATGAACTCAGCGATATTCGTCATGTGATTGCCGTGGTCAGCGGCAAAGGCGGCGTGGGAAAATCTCTGGTGACGGGACTGCTTTCGGTGGCTATGTCGCGCAAGGGCAAGCATGTGGGCATTATGGACGCGGATATAACTGGCCCGTCCATTCCCAAGATGTTTGGCGTCAGTGGTGAGGTGCAGGGCAGTGAAAAAGGCGCATATCCTGTGACTTCAGCCGGCGGCATTGATATTGTCAGCATGAACCTGCTGCTGGAAAATACTACGGACCCCGTGGTATGGCGCGGCCCGATTATCAGCGGTGTGGTCAAACAGTTCTGGCATGATTTTATCTGGCAGGATGTGGATTACCTGTTTGTGGATATGCCGCCGGGAACCGGCGATGTGCCGCTGACGGTAATGCAGTCCATCAAACTGGACGGTATCATTATCGTTACCAGCCCGCAGGAACTCGTGTCCATGATTGTGGAAAAGGCCGTGAAGATGGCTGAGGCCATGAATGTACCGATTCTGGGGCTCGTGGAAAACATGAGCTACTTTGAGTGCCCTGATTGCGGCAAACGCCATGAAATCTACGGTCAGAGCCATATTGAAGAGATTGCCGGACAGTACAAGCTGGATGTATTGGGCAGGATTCCCATTATGCCTCAGCTGGCGGCTGAATGTGATGCCGGGCAGATTGAAACCGTTGAGGCAAATTACCTTGAAGAAGCTACAGCGAAGCTTCTCGCTTTAGATGAATAAGTAAATACCATAACGCTACGGTGCGATACACCAAAAGGCTCTGCGAGTTTTCTTGCAGAGCCTTTTGGTATTTATATGCACTTCATGGCGCGAGAAGGCGATTAACTAGCAGTTCATTGCATGTTTATAAGAAGGGGGTAAATGATTTATAAAATTCCTTTGCAATCATGGATTCCGCTAAAATGAGTGTGTTGTTCTGACATAGTTTGGAATGGAGGTATTGCTTATGGAAAAGAATAACAAAGGCACCATCTACGGCTATATCCGTGTATCCACAATTTCCCAACGGGATGATCGGCAGTGGATAGCTTTAGAGGATTTCGGTATTCCGAAGAAGTGTATCTTTGTGGACAAGCAAAGCGGCAAGGACTTTGACCGTCCAGCCTACACGAAAATGATGAAACGCCTTGGTCACGGCGATACCTTGGTGGTAAAGAGCTTGGACAGGCTGGGGCGCAACTATGACGAGATGACCCGTCAGCTGGACATCATCACCAAGGAGAAGGAGGCGGCCATTGTGGTCATTGACCTGCCGCTCCTCGATACTCGTAACAAGTACGGGGATGACCTTACGGCAAAACTCATCTCCAATCTGGTCATCCAAGTGTTTTCCTATGTTGCGGAGACGGAGCGGAACATGAACCACCAGCGCACTATGGAGGGACTGGCGGCGGCTCGGGCAAGAGGCGTGACGCTGGGCAGAAAGCCCATGGAGAAACCCAAGACCTTTCAAGCTGTCTATGCCCAGTGGGAAGCCGGAAAAATCTCCGCCCGTAAGGCGGCAGAGGCGTTGGGAGTTTCTGCGCCGACTTTCCTAAAGTGGGCTAATGCGTCAACTGATGCGTAAATGTAAAAAAATCCATGGAATCATTTACACCCCATGGAATCCTTGATTTGCATGAAAATATCGTTGTTTTTGGTCTTATTTCGGCATTTTACTCAAAAATCCTGCTAAATAACAGAATTTTTTTACTGTTAATATAACGATGGTATTATTTACGCCCTGTACTGTTAACTTGATGTAATACTATTCGATTGCATCACAATGGGGAGTGGACTCTAATGAATAAAAGTTTGTTAAAATCGTTAATCGTATTTTGGGTGGTCGTACTTATGCAATTAGGCAATCAGCCAAATGCCAGGATAAGCGATAATATAAATTAGAAAACTTAATAGATTAGCAGTCTGACTCCTAAAATTAAATAGTAAGTAGTTATAGTGACAAATAATAGTTAATATGGTTATTTATGATTGGAGGAAAGATGAATTATGAGTCTTGTAGCAGCTAAATGTACTCAATGTGGTGCGGGAATAGAAGTTGATGCAACAAAAGAGGCTGGGATTTGCAAATTTTGTGGCACTCCATTTATAACAGAGAAGGTAATTAATAACTATGTATATAATAATAACTATAATATTGGAAATATAGAGAACGCAGTTATTCAAAGTGGCCCTAGTGAGGACAATTTATTAAAAAGAGCAGATGAATTTTTATTGAGAAATGACTTAGAAAATGCAAGAGAGTATTATAATAAAGTTTTAGATTTAAATGTTGATAATATTAGAGCAAAACTTGGGATAGTTGATATTAATATAAGGGAATTAGAAAGAACTAAACCGTCTGATTATAGAGGCCTTATAGAATTATATAAAGAGTATTTAATTATAGATAATAACGATTCTGCTAAGAAACAAAAATTATATTATCTATTAATGTTAACAGCTTTTAAAGCAAATAATGAGATTGATACAAAGAAGAATGCAAAGTTACTATTCTCTGAAGTATATGACAATAATCCTAATGAACATGATTTGAATAAGTTTTTTAAGAAATATTATGTTGGAAAGAAAGTAGTTAATTATTTTACTGTAAAAAAAATAATAGAAATTAATAGACTTGATGAAAATGTAAGAAGGAATAATAATTATAAAGATGAATTCGCTAAACGAATCGAAGAAGTTGATTATTCGATAAATAAGGATAAAATAAAAAAACGTAATAAAATTAATGTAGTTAATTTTTTGGTGAACGAATGTGGACTCAATTATTATCAAGCACATTATTTCGTTCACAACATATCATATGATAATATTAATGTTTATGATAGACCGCAAAATATTCCGGATACACGTCCAGCTTCATTTCCACCTATAAAAAAAGCTAGAGGATATTTTTCAAGCTTAATGAAATCAATAAAAAAAGGAGATATAGTTGAGATTGTGATTGGGGTCGTTCTTGCACCGATTGCTTTAGTGTTAATTCCGATATTAAAAATATTAAATATTATTAGTGCAATATTCTCACCTATTTATACTATAAAGAGAATTTTGGGGATGGCTAATAGTGATAAGTGTTATATATGTGAAGAAGATATCAATACAAAGAGGAATAAAGTATTTTTTACTCATGATAAATATGCTTTCCATGAAAACTGTATTTCTTTGATGGGAATTAAATTTAGTGAGATGTTTATAGGTGAAAAAGATCTAGTCGAGATAATTTATATTATGAAAATGTTCAGTGCGGATATAGATAAGGATAATTTAAAAAAACATCACATTTTCACTGATAAGATTGGCTTGTTTGATGATTGATTTTAAGATTTGCATTACAATGGGAGGCGTTTCTAATGAATAAAACTTTGCTAAAATCGTTAATGGTGTTTTTTATGGTTTTACTTTTGCAATTAGGCAATCAAACCAATGCCAAGGCGGGCGGTATTTACATGGGGGAATATTCTAATGGATAAGTCGCCTATCTTGATACCTCATCCATCCGTACAGATAATCACTATGTACAAGGTTACCATGAAGGGGACACTTATAGTTGCTTGGTAAAAGCTGTATGGCCTAATTCTGACCAGTATGATGAAGTATCATACGAATTTTATATTGGGCAGAATGTAGGCATAAAAAAGAATGGAAAACAAATTTACCATACGATGAGGGGGCGCTTGATTTTTTTGATAAAAACCCAGTGGAGAAAAACTTATGTGCATTTTTTGAAAGAAAACATGAACAAGAATGGAGCAATGTTCCTGAAAGAATACGGTAATATATATTTTTTTAGAGAGGAGTAATATCATGAAAAAGATATTTTTAGCTTTGGGGATTGCATTTGCATTACTAATAGTACCGCAGTGCTCAGAAGCATCACATCAATACATAGGCACAATTGGAAATAACACTTGTTATGTAGATACGGATACAATTAGACATTTTGATGCATGGATGGTTTTTGCAACAGTTATCAGTGTTTCCCAAGAGGGATATAAAAATTTTCTTGAATATAAAATAACAGTAAATACGGATTATGAAACTAAAACAGAACATTGGGTTTACTCGACAAAAGGCAATATCACTGAATATCGTATAAGTTACAATAATCCTTCAGGATATTTGAGAGATTGGCTCGTTAATGTTTATGGCTGGTGGCCTAAATATCGTCAAGGTACTCCTATGCATCCAGTAGATTAAAAATACTGGTCGCATCATGCCTAGCCTTTCATAAATGAGCAAATGAATAAGTAGCATTTGGCACCTATATCAATATTATAGGGCATACGAGCAAGAAAGGTGGACAAAGTATTACTGTGGATTTCACAAAAGTAACCCAATATCTTAGTGACACCACAGTAACCGCGACAAGTAACGGTAATGCCAGCAAGACACTAAAAGACATTCAAATTGATGCCAAGGGGATAATTACGGGCATATATACGGATGGTACACGCCGCTTAGAGGCACAAGTTGCTTTGGCGCATTTTAGCAATTCGGCAGGTCTATTAAAGACTGGCACGAGCCTTTATCAGGAAAGTGCCAATTCTGGTACGCCCTTAACGATTAAAGCTGGAGAGTTTGGTACTGTCCTGACTCCGGGGGCACTTGAGATGTCGAATGTAGATATAGCAAATGAATTTGCGGATATGATTATAACCCAGCGCGGTTTCCAGTCTAACGCTAAAACCATAACCGTTGGGGATGAACTGATAGAAACTGCCATAAATATGAAGCGCTAGTATGGTGGGCTATACATTATGATAAAAAATACCGGTCAGCATCATGCGACCGGTATTTTTAGTGAACTTACTTACAAATCAGGCGTTAGCCTTGCGGAATTTATCCATGAACTTAGCCAGTTTTTCAGCGCCTTCATAGGACATGGCGTTGTAGATGGAGGCGCGCATGCCGCCGACGCTGCGATGCCTCTTGACACCGCTGAGTCCTTCCTGCAGAGCTTCGGCGACGAATTTTGCTTCGAGTTCTTCGCTAGGCAGGCGGAAGGCCTACTTTTTTCGTTTGTCGTAGATGTATCGTCAGTAGTCTTGTGGCGGCATGGCTCTATGACAGAATCCGTAACAGCGGCAACAGGTAACCCTGTCTGAAGTCTGGCCCTACCAACCAGGTGGATGACGCGAAAAGCGCCAGTGCATTGCATTGGCGCTTTTTGGCAAAGAAAAAAGAGTCTTACAGGTTACCAAGCTGAAGACTCTTTTTCGGTGTAAACTCGTGGTTTAACCCAATCATTTCATTTGTATCCTAATTATAACATTTCCGTTATATACTAGCAAGATATTTTACGCAAAATTTCTAGGGATGACTAAGCCGGAATACCAGCAGTTTTTCCCGTGGGTCATTGTATTTTTCTCCGGGGCGGCAGTCGATGGTGTCAATCATGGTCAGCTGGGCGTGGTGGGTGAGGTATTCAGTATAAGCAGGGGAGGGGTAGTAGAAGATAAGGAGAATATCTCTGGGGAATTTTTGGCAGGAGGCTTGCAGATTGTCCAGTACGGTACTGAGAATTTCCACGGCGAAGGGATTGAAGAAGAAACAGCGGTCCACATATTCGGGAACAGTGAAGTCGATGACGTCCTGCTGGAGCAGGGTCACGCGATTGCCGCGCAGGGCGGTTTGTTGATTGGTGCAGGCTCTTTCGTAGAGCCGGGGATTATACTCAATGCCGATGGCATGGCATTTGGTCTGGCTGGCGAGGAAAAAGCTGACCCGGCCTTTGCCGCAGCCGTAGTCAACCACGGTATTGTGCTTGTCAATATAGCCGCTGCGGGCCAGCTGTTCTAATACGGTATAATCGGTAGGCTCGTAGGGATAGCGCACCAAATCGGAGATGGTATCGTCCCGTCCCGTGGTCTTGATGTGCAGCAGCTTATCCCAGTCGTTTTCCAAATCGGTCATAAGGGTTAGAGACTCCTTTGTGATAATGATTGTTCTATTTTAGCTTATCAACGCAGGGATTTCAATGGGGATGGAAAAGGATATTTGCTTGTGGTCACGAATTATTCTTTGTGGAGGTAGAGACTTATGACAAAGAAATTGTTTTTGGAAGATGTGCTGCTGCGCAGCTGTCAGGCTGTGGTGACAGATTGTGTAGAGTTAAAGACAGGCTTTGGCATTGAGCTTGACCAGACGGTGTTTTATCCCGAGGGGGGCGGACAGCTCAGCGATACGGGAAAGCTGCTTTGTACCGGTAAAGAGATAGCTGTGACTCATGTCCGGGAGACGGAGGGGCGCATTCTGCATGAAACGGCAGAGCCGTTGGACAAGGGTTCCGCGGTAGAAGCGGTGATTGACTGGCAGGCGCGTTTTGACCACATGCAGCAGCATTGTGGGGAGCATTTGCTATCTTATGGCTTTTGGAAACTTTGTAAGGCGGACAACATTGGCTTTCACATGTCGCCGGAAATGGTGACGATAGATTTGAGCCGGGAAGTCAGTCATGAAGAAATCCGGCAGGTGGAGGTGCTGGCCAATCAGCACATACAGGATGACCGCCCGATAACGGCAGAATGGATGGAGGCTGCTGCGGCGGCAAAATGCGCAACCCGGAAGTTTAACGATAAGCTCACAGGGCCGGTACGGGTGGTGAGCATTGACGGCAGCGATGCCTGCACCTGCTGTGGAACCCATCCGCCCATGACCGGAATGGTTGGACTGGTAAAAATCTTTAAGGCAGAAAAGCATAAGCAGGGGACAAGGATATATTTCCTTTGCGGACGGCTGGCTTTGCAGAAAATCACCGAGGGCTGGCAGGCGCTGACGGCGGCAGCACAGCTTCTGTCCGTCAAGGATGTGGAAATCAAGCTGGGGGTAGAACGCCTGCAAGAGGAAAATAAGGAACTGCGGGAAAAAATTACAGCATGGGAAAACCGCTGGGTGCAGGAACAGGCCGCACGGCTCTTGGCCTCCGCGCCTGTAGTGGATGGCATAAAGGACATCACATACAAGTCTCAGGACATATCAGCGGAGGCCGCCCAAAAGCTGGCTCAGGAACTGTCAGCAGATGAGCAGGTTCGGGCAACGGTCTTTTATGTCACCAAGGACAGGCTCAATTATGTACTGGCGCTGGGCAGCGCAGTGTCTGGCAGCTGCCGGGAGAGGATAAAAGACATCAATGAGAAATATCATGGCCGGGGCGGTGGCAAGGACAATATGGCTCAGGGCAGCGCCCCATTAGGTGAAATAGATTTTGCCACTCTATAGGGAGGTGTGGACATGTCTTTGTTAGGAGCATGTGTCGTACCCCATCCGCCTTTGATTTTGTCGGAAATCGGCGGCGGCCGGGAACAGGAAATAGCAGCTACGCTTGACGCTTATAGGGAGACTGCGGCGTGGGCAGTAGATAATAAGCCCGATGTGGTGGTTATCATCAGCCCTCATGCCAAAATGTATGCTGATTATCTGCAAATATCGGCAGGAGAAAGAGCCGAGGGAAATTTTGCTGCCTTTGGGCATGGGGAGGTGCAGCTTGAAGCTGACTATGACACGGCCTTTGTCAGCCATCTTTCCAGGCTGGCAGATGCCATAAAACTGCCGGCCGGCACTTTGGGCAAGCAGGATGGCGGCCTTGACCACGGCACGATGATTCCCCTGCGCTTTTTGCAGCAGGCAGGCTACGAAGGAAAGATTGTGCGTATCGGCTTGTCAGGTCTTTCCCGTGACCATCATTATGCCTTGGGCGTACTGATAGCCCAAACAGCAAAAGATTTGAACAGGCGGCTGGTATTGGTAGCCAGCGGTGACTTGTCACATAAGCTGAAAGCAGACGGCCCTTACGGTTTTGACCCGGCAGGCCCGGTGTTTGATAAGCGTATGGGAGAGTGCTTTGCCCAGGGCGACTTTTTAAAACTGCTGACCACTCCGGCTGAGCTGGCTGACAGTGCTGCTGAGTGCGGCCTGCGTTCCTTCTGGATAATGGCCGGGGCCTTGGACAGGCAGCAGGTAAAGGCACGGCTGTTGTCCTTGGAAGGCCCCTTTGGTGTCGGTTACGGCACGGCTATTTTTGAGCCGCAGGGAACGGACGAATCACGAAATATCGGTGAACAGGCGGCGCAACTGCGCAGACAGGCGCTGCAAAAAATCAGGGAACAGGAAGACGCCTATATCGCGCTGGCGCGTTATTCTTTGGAAACCTATGTGCGGACAGGCAGACGGGGCAGCTTGCCCAAGGACTTGCCAACGGAGATGACTGCCCAAAAGGCAGGGGCGTTTGTTTCCTTAAAGAAGGATGGGCAGCTGCGCGGCTGTATTGGTACGATACTGCCCACGCAGGAAAATTTAGCTCAGGAGATTTTACGCAACGCGGTATCTGCTGGAACAGCCGACCCACGCTTTGCGCCGGTGTCGGCAGATGAACTGGCGGATTTGGTATATGACGTGGATGTGCTTTCACCGCCGGAGCCCATTGACAGTGAGCATGATTTGGACGTTAAAAAGTACGGTGTCATTGTGGAATGCGGCCAGCGGCGCGGGCTGCTGTTGCCGGATTTAGCCGGTGTGGATACGGTGGAGCAGCAGGTAAGCATTGCGCGGAAGAAAGGAAATATCGCCGCAAACGAGCCCGTCAAGTTGTGGAGGTTTACGGTGACGCGGCACATATAAATTGCAGTTTATTGGTTAGTGCGTGCTAAATTTATCCCGTTCATACGCTGCACGGGGTTCACGGGGAGTAATTTTTCTGTTTCCGCTAAACGACCCGCCCTGATAATTTCAGCTGTCCAGTTACCTGCGCCGGGCAG
>NZ_CAJODG010000040.1 GCF_905233635.1 Selenomonas sp. AE3005
GCACAGCCCGTAAGCATGGCATTGCTGTCATAGATACAATAATGGCAACGCTTGCTCAGGCATCTTGTATTCCCTGGGCATTGGCTAGTGAATAGTTACGACAGTTTTACAACTCTTCAAGCGCATGTGTTGGTGGGGAAATATTCTTCGTTAGCACATAGACTGGTATTTTTAATAGGATTGAATCATGATTATAGAGGAGTATCCACCTATCCGTTTGCGGAATTAGACGAATCTTATCAGCAAAAAGATTTGGCAGATATTATACATAAGTTACAATGTATTCGCTGGTGGAATTGGCCGGATGAAAAGATACGTAATATTCAAGCCGAAATGAAGAACGTTGTTAAGTTCTGTGATAAGTATTACAGTCCTGAAATGGAAGCAAGGATTGAAAATCAAACGGGATCTCAATTAGCAGAACTGCGTTGTGATGGCTATAAAATTTCTTATTTCCGGCTTGATTTTTCTCAGACCAAGCCTTCTTGGCAAAAAGTTGTTAAATCATTCCTGGAGTATGGTGATAAAAAACAACTTTTATTGTTAGGGATTGTTGGCACGCATAATAATGATTCAAGACAGGTAGAATTATTAGAGTTAGTGAACAGATATGGCGATGATGCACCGACAGTTGTTTGTTGTGATATAGAAAATAAAGACATCAAGTGTATATTACAAAATATAGATTGTTATATTTCAGGCTGTCAAGTAGAGGACTCAGAAGCGATAGATTTGCTATCGGAAACAGATGTACGTATTGTATATGCTGGCGATGTGAATATTTGGGAAAGCAAGATTATATAATAATGTAGGTGTGGAAAGGGAGAAACGGAATGGATATTTATTTTTCATCACAAAAGTATGGAATGGTATCGCATGATATAACAAATCATTGTAATGCTCGTTGTAAATTTTGTTTTAATGATTGGAATAAAATCCATCCCCACATTATGAATCAAGAAGTATTCATGAAAGCTCGTAGTATTATTCCTTTTTGTAATCAAGAACTATTTTTGTTTTCTTGTTTGTTTGAACCCACGTTGCATCCAGATTTTATGAAGCTTTTGTATATGATACCCTATAAGTTTAGGGATAAAGTTTTTTTTACCACTAATTTAGTAAAAAAAATGTCTGATACAGAGCTGCTTGAGTTATGTAATGCACCTGTAAAGTATTTTAATATTTCTTTAGAAACATATGATAGGGAAAAATATGCTATTCTCAGTGGAACAAAACAAAGTGCTTTTTTTGATAATCTCTCGAGATTAGGTATGATTGCTAAGGATCTAGGGAAAAATAATAAAATACGAATTATTACAATGATATTGCAAAGTAATAAGGATGAAATAATTTCCCTTATTAAACGTGTGCACAAGGATTTATCACCTGTTATGCATGAATTACGTACACCGTATATATCTTCGCTAATTGAAAACGTACTGGAGAGAGAAATGTTATCTCGCGAAGAGCTAGTAGAGTTATACAAAAAAATAAACGCGTTAGGCTACAAAGAAGTTGTCCTTGATCTGGGTCGAGATAAAGAAATTTTTGAACAACATATAAAAGACAAAACTGAATATGCATATGTAGGTAATACAGAAACGGAAAATCCTGCTTATAGGGTGCGGATAGAACCAAATGGGTTAGAAAAAATTGATGTAAATAGCAGAAGAAAAGATATAAAATCTTTTACTTATCGCGTAAGGATTAATTCTGATGGAACAGGATATTTTAATGACACTGATGAATGTTTTAATCTGAACAATATTGAAGATGCAACTTTATTTTGGTCAGAGAAATTACGTGAACTACAAAAAAAGAGGCTATACAATATATTGTCAAAGGTGAAAGTTCTTACGATGTAGTATTGCATGATGAGAGTATATTACCTTGCGAACTTACCAAAATGATTATTTATGATGAAGAATTCTTTACATTTTATGGAAGTTATCAATATAGTGATGGTATGTGGAATAAAAGAGAGTGCGTGCTTTTATTAGTTCAGGATGGGAATGAAGGTGTGTTGTTGCATACTAAGCAAGTACAAAAAAATGCAGATGAGATATTATGGGTGTCTAAAGTAGATAAAAGCGTACTGGATAATAGGTTCGGATTTGACGTGTATATAGGATATAGTGAAAATAATTATTTACATATGAGAAAAGCTACAGAAGTACAAAGTTTGAAACAGTATCTAAGGTGATGACTATGCAACATATGTATAATAAATCTACAACCTTGGAAATAAAGATAAAAAATAGACAAATAGCTATCATGTCACAAAATGAATGCGATATTATAGCGTGTATTTCTGCATTTGAACGAGGCTGTAACAATGTCTATCTCGTTAATGAAAATGGAACCTATTCTGGGTATGCGATATCTAGAAAGTCTTTTCATAAATTATGGGAGTCAAAGGGAAATGCTGTGGTAAATGTGCCTAGCATAGAAATGCAAGAATATGAAGAATTACCCTATAATGACAAAATTAGCTCACAACTAATAGCCTATTGTAGTGCTAATGAAGGATTGACGGAGTTCCCTTTGGTTACTTGTGAAGGGGTTGTTCGTAGTTTGGTATGTCTTGGTTCAAAAGATAATAAGGTAGATAATAATACTTGTATGCCTTGGGAAGTTTGGACAAATTGGCACGTTCCATTAACTTTTTTACTGAATTACAAAAAAATATATATTTCTTCGTTAGACGATGTTAATGTGAGAAGCTTTCATCGATATTATAGTACATGTTTATCGCTAGAGCTACTCTCGGCAGATAATATAAATGACGCATTATATGGAGATGATAATCTCTTAATATATAGTGTTGATGTTTATCCGGAATCTAGCAATAAAATAAATATAAAATTATTATTTAATAGTATTAATTCTCAAGCAAGTAAGATTGTATATAATGAATTGTATATTGAACATTCTAATATAGCATTCTTGGGAAAAACGTATGTTAATGATTTGGCACGAATAATATATTTGTTAGATCAAGGTCATCAAGTTATTAATGTTATATCTGACACAGAAGTTTTTTGTGGGATTATTACTGCGGATGATGTGCGAAATGTATTTCCATGTACGAATATAGCTATACAAAACAATTATATTCCATTTTCAGTCAGTGAAGATAAGATAAAAGCTGAGTGGTTTGAATTATTTAGACAGGTTGGTTCAGAAATTCCTGTTGTAGTTAATGAAAAGGTATGGGGACTATGTATACGTGGTAATCACTTTGCTGGTAGATGTCTGAAATATGAAAAAGAAATACAGCCGCTCTACTGGAATTTGATAAGTGATGAGATTATATTATCTTTTTTTTCAAATTATAATAATGTATTATTGTCGTCAACTGCAAGCGATTTAAAAAGTTTGGGCGATAGATTAACAGAGTGTGGAATATCTGTATGTTTTTTTGAAAATACGTTAATTAATGATTTTTTGAATGGATGCTTTGAATTATTGATTTATGGTAGCGATGTCTGGAATCCAAAGGTAATACCATCCTTTGATGTTAGAAAAGTATATGCTAATATGCTGGCTGAAGAAATAAAAAGTTATTTGAGAAAAAATCGAGTAGCGTTTTATTATATTGACATCGAAAACACACCTGTATCACTTGATGGCAGAATAGAGATTGTACCTGTACCAACACAACCAGCAATTGTTGTTGGAGGTGAGCGGGTCGTTTATACAGTATATACTGACAGTATTGCTGGTGATGGCTTTCATACCGTGGGGGGGAGACGTGTCACTGTAGGAAATAGCGCAGCAAATAAAAAAACGATTCATTTGTTCGGACCATGCACTGTGGCGGGAAGCTTTACAGCTAAGGATGAAGATACGATTGCAAGTTTTTTACAAAGTTATATTAATGACGCTAATATACAATATAATGTAGTAAATAATGGTAATCCTGGTGAGAGTAGTATCTCAGCGCTTAATCGTATAATGGATACGTTGATAATGACTGGTGATATTGTGGTGTTGTTTGGGCAAGATTTGTATAAAGATATACCAGTGTTTTCAGCTATTCAGAATAGTTCATTCAAAGATATATTTGATTCAGATAAGTACTGTCGCGGAAAAGTTTTTTTTGATTTAGCTCCACACTTAACACCGTTGGGAAATAAACTGTTGGCAGATTATTTGTTTTATTTTTTATATGATGATATGCAGAAATCAATAGATTCGGTTATTGTAAAAACATTGGCTGAAGGTTTGAAAACAAATATATCATGTGATGATGCCTTAAAGAAATATTTGGCTTCATTAAAGGTAAACAAAGTGATGTCTAATAAAATTGGTGCGATAGTAATGAATTGCAATCCTTTTACCCGTGGACATCTGTTTTTGATTAGGGAAGCGTTAAAGCAAGTTGATTTTTTGTATATATTTGTTGTTGAAGAGGATAGCTCCGCATTTAGTTTCCAAGATCGGTTTGAGATGGTAAAGCTTAATTGCAATTGTTTTTCTAATGTGGTGGTACTTCCTTCTGGTCAATATATGATATCACGTATTACATTTAGTGCATATTTCAATAAGGAAGACTTACAAAATTCAACTATTGTTCCAGCTGCTGATGTTAGGTTATTCGGAAAATATATTGCTCCATATTTAGGCATAAGTAAGCGTTTTGTTGGAGAGGAGCCTTTGGATAAAATAACTCGTCAATATAATATGGCAATGAAAGAAATTTTACCTGAATATGGAATAGAGCTTGTTGAAATACCACGAATTGAGGATGATACGCATCAGCCAATAAATGCAACCCTGGTACGAAAATTTATTTTGGCAGGACGGCTTGAGCAGTGCCACTCGTACATTACGGAAGCAACGTATAAATATATAGAGAAAAACTATGATAGATTATATCAGAGATTAGCAAGCTTTATACGAAATGGATGATAAATATTTGAGAATCTATTGAATTAAACTGAATGGAAATATAGATGAAAAGACAGCGTATTGTAAAAACATATCAAAAGGCGTTTTTACTTTTGAAGCAGAAAAGATATACTGAGGCTGGAAGAGTAATTGAACAATTTTGGCAGTTGAATGGTACGAAGTCTTTGTGGGGATGCTTTTGATGGCCTATATTTTGCGCGACCAACAAAAGTATGTGTCAGAAGTCAAAGTGCTTGAGGAATTGTTTGAGCATTTTAGGGATTCGGGTGAAGTAAAACTTTTAGCTGATGCTTGGAGTATGATGGGGGATGCGCTGCGTTGTCTAGGTGAAGGTAAGCTGTCGGTAGAGGCTTTTAAGAAGGCTGTGGAAGTTGAGCCTGCTCTGGAGCAGAAACTAGTGGAATGCAGCAATGCGATATTTTCGGCAAATGCGATTGCTGGCGTTACAGCTGATTATATGCAATCGCTTTATGTATTATACCGTGAGCTTTTGGGAAATTTGTCTGTGAGGCCTTATTCGCCCGCTGTATGGAAGCATAAAAAAATTCGTGTGGGTTATATTTCAGCAGATTTACGTGACCATGCAGTAGCACAGTTTGTCAGGCCGATGCTTTGTCAGTATTATAAGGAAAAATTTGCAGTGTATGTTTACTCCGTGACGCGCCATCCTGATAAAGTGACGGAGGCACTGCAGCAAGGTGGCGCACTATGGCGGGATGTTTCTGCTGATCGCTGGCCACAGATTGTTGAACAGATACGATTCGATGAAATTGATATCCTGGTAGATTTGGCTGGGCATTCAGCAGATAATGCTTTACCGGTATTTGCCTGGCGTCCAGCAACGGTTCAGATTTCCGGCATTGGTTATTTTAATAGTATTGGGATGCACGAAATGCAGGGATTCTTATCGGATGTGTATTGCTCTGAGGCTGATACGTCACCTTATTTTACGGAAAATCTTTTGCGGTTACCTCATAGCCATTTATGCTATCAGCCATTTGCGGATTTCCCTGAAGTTGGGCAACCGCCATGCTTGCAATGCTGTCCGCGTGGATCATCAATGCGCATATTCGCCCTCTTGCATCTGAGAATCGCGATGACTGCTTTGTTATTGACGATTCGCTGTATGAGCGTGCTGGCGTAAAACGTACTGAATTGGCCTCCTGGGTCTTCGACCATGTTTCCATGCGATGCAAAAAGGGCTTCCGTCTGTTGACACTTGGCTGGACGGATGGCTGTACCTTTTTGCCCATCAACCATTCTCTGCTGGCATCCAGCGATGCAGAAAAAGTTCTTGGCCCCTGCAACAAGATAGACAAGCGGACTATTGCTGGAAAACGCAGATTTTTGGCTCGTCAAAAGGGGACTACAGTTATGGTAGAACTCTTGAAAACCGCTCTGGCAGCTGGTCACAAGGCGAAGTATGTCCTCTTTGACAGCTGGTTTTCCAATCCTCAGCAGATTCTGGATATCAAATCCTTAGGTCTGGACACCATTGCCATGGTAAAGCGCAGCAGCAAGATACGCTATTTCTCTGGATATCAAGAAGATTTTTGCCGCCTGCAGGAAGCGGCGCGGCCGTTCCCACTATCTCCTGTCTGTAAACGTAAAGGTAGGACAGGACAAAAATGGAAAAAATGGACTGGATGCTAAAATTGTCTGTGTTCGCAACCGGAACAACCGCAAGGACTGGATTGCCATAATTTGCACAACTTCAGAACTCTGCGTCTTGACTGCGAGTCAATAAAGCATATTTTTGGTAACTTGTGTGTAATGTTGCAAAAGCTGTAGAAAAAACTGTAGAGTGGTCTAAGGCTTGATGTAATGGAAAGGATGTGACTGATGGTGTGATGATGGAAGATTTTTTGCAGGTATATGAAATTGCCTTGAAGTTATACAAAGATAATAAGTTGGATGAGGCTTGGCAGTGCATAACTTTCTGGGAGAAAAAAACAGGTGCGTATGCTTTATTATCTATGCTGCTTAAGGCATATATATTGAGGCAAAAGAAGTGCTATGTATCGGAAGTTGAAATGCTGGGGGAATTGCTTAAGCTATATGGCAATGATGCTGATAAATCACGTATAGCTGATGCCTATAGTCTTTTGGGGTCATCTTTGCGTATGCTGGGGGAAAGCCGATTATCCATGGAGGCTTTTTTGAAGTCAGCAGAAACAGAGCCAAGGGTTGAACGAAAATTACCTGAGGTAAGCAATGCCTTATTTACAGCCAATGCCATAGAAGATATTTCTGCTACTGAATTGCAGGCTATGTATGGCATGTATCGAACTCTGTTAGAATTTGCAGGTGTGAAGGCATATCTCGCACCTGACTGGCAGCATGATAAAATTCGTGTTGGCTATATATCTGCCGACTGGCGTAATCACGCAGTGGGGCAATTTGTACGCCCATTATTATTCAATTATGATCCTGAGCGATTTGAGGTATATGTATATCAGCTAAATAAGTCTTGCGATACTGTAACGAATGACTTGCAGAAAAGTTCAGTTAAGTGGCGTGATATAGCTGGTTTTAGCTTTGTCGATATTGCAGCACAGATACGGGCTGATGAGATTGATATTTTAGTGGATTTAGGCGGTCATACGGCGGATAATGCTCTGCCGGTAATGGCTTACCGCCCAGCGAAGAAACAGATTTCCGGTATCGGTTATTTTAACAGTACAGGAATATACGAATGTGATGGTTTCTTATCGGATGTATATTGTGCATCTGCGACAACGTCGCCGTACTTTACGGAAAAGCTGTTACGCTTGCCACATACGCATTTTTGTTATCAGCCATATAAAGTTTTTCCAGACGTGAAACCTCCTCCATGTATGAAAAATGGATATATTACCTTCGGCTCATTCAATAATTTTGCCAAGGTGAATGATGGTATGTTAGCATTGTGGCGTGAAATATTGGCTCATGTACCCCACTCTAGATTGGTGCTAAAACATATGCTGCTGGGAACAGAGGAAGGCCTAAACTATACGAAAAAGCGTATGTCAGATTTAGGAATGGATTTATCCAGAATAGAGTTTAGGGATTATTCTGCGGATTATTTGCAACAGTATAATGATATAGATATTGCGCTGGATACATCGCCTTATACAGGAGGGCTGACAACTTGTGAGGCTTTGTATATGGGAGTCCCGGTAGTGACGCTAAAGGGGAATCGTCATGGTGCGAATTTTGGGTATAGCTTTCTGGCTAATATTGGGCTTGAAGAATTGGCTGCTGATACAAAAGAAGACTATGTCAATTTGGCAGTTGGGTTAAGTCGTGATGTGCAATTATTGCAGGAATTACGGAAAAGACTGCGCGGCATGATGGAGGATTCACCTCTTATGGATAGTGCGGGGTATATGAAAGATTTAGAGGAGCTTTATCAGGAAATACTTAGATGATTATATATTAGGCGGCGGAGGCCGCCTTTTTATTATATGCGCGAAAACATTATACAAACATAACAGGATTTTACCAAATAAGAGCGAATAATACTATTGTGTGCCAGTGGAGGTGATGTGTATGAAACAGGAACAAGGTATAGTTTTGTCCGTAGAGGGCGGGCTGGCCAAGGTTAAGGTGGGACGGCATGAGGAGTGCGGTTCCTGTGGGGCCTGCGGCGGTGCGCAGCAGGTTGTGGTCGAGGCGGTGAATGACGTCGGGGCGCAGCCGGGGCAGCGTGTGCTTTTTGAGTTCCGGGAGGCAAATGTCCTCACGGGGGCGTTTGTGGTCTTTATTCTGCCGCTGCTTATGGGCGGTGTCGGGGCGGTTATCGGTCATTTTATGGCGCCGGTGCTGGACGCGAGTGGCAGCCTGCCCTATGTGCTGGGGGCGTTGGTCTTCTTTTTGCTGGCACTGGTGCTGGTGAAATTGTTTGATAAACGGGCCGCACAGAAACAGGAGGCCAAGCCTGTGATTGTCGAGATAATCGATGGTTAGTCTTGCTATATTTGTATTTTAGGATAGCTACGAGGTGGTTTTATGTTCAAGAGTTTTCTGGGGGGGATACACCCTCAGGACGGGAAGAAACTGGCCATGGATAAGCCGATTGAGACCATGCCGGTGCCCCGGGAGCTGGTGGTGCCGATGGGGCAGCATATCGGCGCGCCGTGCAATCCGACCGTAAAGGTGGGGGATATGGTAAAGCGCGGCCAGCTTATTGGCACGAGTCCGGCTTTTATGCATGCCGATATTCATAGCCCGGTATCTGGTAAGGTCGTTAAAATCGAGCCACGGCCCCATTCAGGCATGGGCAGCTGTATGGCGGTAGTCATTGAAAATGACGGCCTGGACGAGTGGGCTGATGGTCTGCCGCTGACGCGCAATTGGCAGGCTATGGAGAATGAGGAGATTCTGACAGCCATTCAGAGTGCCGGCATTGTGGGCATGGGCGGTGCAACTTTTCCGGCGCATGTGAAGTTAAAGCCAAGCAAGCCCGTGGATATACTGATTTTAAACGGTGCGGAGTGTGAGCCGTATCTGACCGCTGACTACCGGCTGATGTTGGAGGAAGGCGCGAAAATCATCACGGGCACGCAGATTCTGCAAAAACTTCTGGGTGTCAAGCGTACGGTAATTGGCATTGAGGACAATAAGCCTGAGGCCATCAAGGCGATGACGCAGGCGGCGCAGGGCACAAATATTGAAGTGGCGGCGCTGAAAACGAAGTATCCGCAGGGCGCGGAAAAAATGCTGATTAAGGTTATCTCCGGCCGGGAGGTGCCGATGGGCGGACTGCCGATGGACGTGGGCGCTGTGGTACAGAATGTGGGCACGGTGGCGGCGATTGCCGATGCTGTGGAGCACGGCCTGCCACTGACGGAGCGTATTACGACAGTGACGGGGGACGCGATTGCAGAGCCTAAGAACCTGCGTATCCGCATTGGTACGCCTTATCAGGCGGCTATTGATTATTGTGGCGGTTTTAAGGAGCCGGCGGATAAATTGATTGCCGGTGGCCCGATGATGGGCATGGCACAGACGACAGCGCAGGTGCCGGTGATGAAAGGCTCATCGGGGATTTTGGCACTGACGCGAAAAATGACGGAGCACGGCGTGGAGCAAAACTGCATTCGCTGCGGCCGTTGTGTCAAGGCCTGTCCGATGGGGCTGGTGCCGTCAATGCTTTCGATTTTATCGGAGCGGCAGGATTTTGCGGCCTGCCGTGATGATTACGGGCTGATGAATTGTGTGGAATGTGGCTGCTGCACCTTTGTGTGTCCGGCCAAGCGCAATATTGTACAGTATATCAAGAATGCCAAGGGCTTTGTCCGGGCGGAGATGGCCAGGGCCAAAGCGGCGGCAGCGAAAAAGGCACAGGAAAATGAAGAGCAGAAGGGGGCGGCAAAATGAGTGAAGAGGTAATGAAAAATTCTCAGGCGGCTGCACCGGAAGTGTTTACGATTTCTGTGTCACCGCATATCCGTGATGATGAAACCATCAGCCATATCATGTGGCAGGTCAACGCGGCGCTTTTGCCGGCGGCCTTGTTTGCTGTCTGGTGGTTTGGTGTGCCGGCCCTTGTCAATATGCTGGTGGGCGTGGTGTTTGCAGTGCTCGGGGAATATCTCTGGCAGAAGGGCATGCACCAGCCGGTTACGGCCTTTGACGGCAGTGCCTGCATTACGGGGCTGCTGCTGGCCATGTCCATGTCGCCGCTGTTGCCGCCTTATATGGTGGCGGTGGGTTCGTTCATCGCCATTATTGTGGCCAAGCAGTCCATGGGCGGGCTGGGCTTTAATATCTTCAATCCGGCGCATATCGGCCGTGCGGCGCTGATGGTGTCCTGGCCGGTAGCCATGACCACCTGGACGAAAATGCAGGATATGAGCGGCGGCGTGGACGCCATGACATCAGCCACGCCGCTGAACATTTTGAAAATGCAGGGCTATGACGCACTGGTGGCCACGTTTGGCAGTCAGTCGGAATTATATTGGAATATGCTGATTGGTACGCGCAACGGCTCTCTGGGCGAGACCAGTACAATTCTCTTGCTGCTCGGCGGTTTGTATCTGATTTATAAAGGCTATGTGAACTGGTTTGTTCCGGCAGCCATGATTGGCACGGTGGCCTTGCTGACCTGGATTTTTGGGCCGGCCGGGCTGTTCACCGGTGACCCGTTATTCCATGTGATGGCCGGCGGCCTGATGCTCGGGGCCTTCTTCATGGCTACGGATATGGTGACCATTCCGATGACGGTGAAGGGGCAGCTTATCTTTGCCGTGGGCGCGGGGGCACTTACGGTGCTGATTCGTCTGGTGGGCGGCTATCCCGAGGGTGTCTGCTATTCCTTGCTGCTGATGAATGCCGTGACGCCGCTGATTGACCGGTTCTGCAAACCGCGGATTTTTGGGGCAGGAGGTGCTGACAATGGCTAATGAACATTCGACCTGCAAGATTGCCTTTAATCTGGCGGCAGCCTGCTTTATTTCCGGTATTGTTATCGGCTCGGTGTATTTTGTGACAGCACCGGTGGCCGCGCAAAAAGCGGAGGAAATGAAACAGGAGTCCATGAAGTCGCTCGTGCCGGAGGCGGAGCGTTTTACGGAAGTGGCCGGGCATGAGGGCTGGTTTGCTGCGGTGAAGGACGGCAAAACCACGGCTTATATTGTGCCGGCGGAAAGCAAGGGCTACGGCGGTAAAATCAAAATGCTTGTGGCTGTTTCCGCTGATGATAAGGTGATTGACTACTCGATTCTCGAACATAATGAAACTCCGGGACTGGGTGACAATGCGCAAAAGCCCGCGTTCCGGCAGCAGTTTGCCGGGAAGGGCGCCAACCTCCTTGAGGTGACGAAGGACCCGGGCAATAAGGATAACATTCAGGCTATGACCGGGGCTACGATATCTTCAAGGGCTGTTACAAAAGGCGTCCGGGAGGCGGTGGAGGCCGTAGCGGCCTACCAGGCTGAGGGAGGTGCTAAGTGATGAAGGAACTTTGGCATATATTCAGTAAGGGACTGATTGCCGAAAATCCGATTTTCATTTTGGCGCTGTCCCTGTGTCCGGCGCTGGCGGTTACGACCACGGTTATTAACGGCCTGACGATGGGGCTGACGGTGACGTTTGTTATCACGACTAACAACGTAGTGGTGTCCATCGTGCGCAAGTGGGTTAACCCCAAGGTGCGTGTGCCGGTTTACATTACGTCCATCGCGACGATTGTTACCGTGGCCCAGCTGGTGCTGCAGGCCTATTTCCCTGTACTTTACAAGGCGATGGGCATTTACCTGGCGCTCGTGGTGGTGTTTGCCATCATTCTGGCCCGGGCGGAGGTATTTGCCTCGAAAAACGGCGTGCTCAAGTCGTTCCTCGACGGCTTTGGCATGGGCTGTGGTTTTACGCTGGCCATGCTGACGATTGCGGTGATTCGCGAACTCTTTGGGGCCGGTACTATTTTAGGTGTGCCGGTGTTCGGTGAGGGCTATGAGCCCATGCTGATGATGATTCTGCCGCCGGGAGCCTTTATCCTGATTGGTTATCTGGTGGCGGCCTGCAAGACGTGGAACGCCAGGCAGGAGGAAAAGGCCAGAATTGCAGAATTAAAAGCAGGAAAGGAGGCCTAAATCATGGGAGAGTATTTAACATTATTTATCGGCGCGGTAGTAGTCAATAACTTCGTGCTGACGAAATTTTTAGGCCTCTGTATCTTCTTCGGTATCTCCAAGAATTTGAGCGCCTCGGTGGGTATGGGCATGGCGGTGACTTCGGTCATGACCATGAGCTCCATTCTGGCCTGGATTGTGTATTTCTTCGTGCTGGAACCGTTGGGGCTGACGTTCCTTACAACCATCGTGTTCGTTGTGCTGACGGCCAGTTTTGTGCAGCTTTTGGAGCTCGTCATCAAGAAACAGGCACCGGCCCTCTACAATATGTGGGGCATTTACCTGCTGCTTATCGCCACGAACTGTATCGTACTGGCGGTGCCGCTGCTCAATGTGGAGAGCAATTACAGCCTCTTAAAGAGCATTGTCTTTGCCATCGGCTCCGGCCTGGGCTTTGCCCTGGCTATTATCCTGATGGCCTCCCTGCGGGAAAAGCTCGTTTATGCCAACGTGCCCAAACCGCTGCAGGGGATTGGCATTGCCTTTATTCTGGCAGGCATGCTGTCGCTGGCCTTTTTAGGCTTTGTCGGAATGCTGTAAGGAGGGCTGATGATGGAAAAAGCTATGATGATTATCGTCGTGCTGGTAGGTGTCGGCCTGTTCTTCGGCATTGTACTGGCGCTGGCGGATAAAAAGTTTTACATGGCGGTCAATCCGCTGATTAACGAAGTGGAAGAAATCCTGCCCAAGGGGCAGTGCGGAGCCTGTGGTTTTGCCGGGTGCGCCAAGTACGCCGAGGCCGTGGTGGAGGACCCTACGGTGGCGCCGAATCTCTGTGTGCCGGGGAAAGCGGCGGTGGCGGCCAAGGTCGCCGAACTTACGGGGAAAAAGGCCGAAGTCACGGAACCAAAGTACGCGGCTTTAAAATGCCGGGGCACACAGACGGCAGCGATAATGGCGGCCAAATACGAGGGCGTGCCGGATTGTGCGGCCGCCAAACTCATACAGGGCGGCCCCAAGGGCTGCAAGTACGGCTGTATCGGTTTTGGCAACTGCGTCAAGGCCTGTCCGTTTGGGGCGATGAGCATGGGCGCGGACGGCCTGCCTGTGGTGGATAAGGATATCTGCACCGGCTGCGGCAAATGTGTCAGCACTTGTCCGCAGGCCATACTGACACTGAAGGGCTTTAACGACCCTGTGGAGGTGCTTTGCAGCTCCCACGATAAGGGGCCGGCGGCCAAAAAACTCTGTCAGAATGCCTGCATTGGCTGCGGACTCTGCCTGCGGAACTGCAGCCAGGGGGCGATTAAGATTGACAACTTCGTGGCCGTGGTCGACAGCAGTAAATGTAAAGACTGCCCGGAACCCACCTGTCTGGCCAAGTGCCCGACTGGGGCGATAAAGGCGTTAATCGATACCGCTGCAACACAAAAAACAGCATAAAATAATATGAAAAAACTCCCGGCGCAGCAGCGCTGGGAGTTTTTGTTTACAGGCTTTGGCCTGCTTTTTTTTCTCCTTTGCCAGCCCATTCCGGGGGGAGGTTTTGGAGGAATTCAAAATTATGGCATTTTTGGCAGGCGGCTTGGGACTTCTCATGACTGTAATGGCAGTCGGAGCAGACCAAATCACCTAAATGGGAATCATGGGGGTTGCCGTCTTTGTAGTTGGTCTTGGCGATGATTTCGTCAACCTTGTGGCATTTCACACACATTTTGTTGTCAAAGGCCCGTTTCAGCGGCGGGTCATCGAAGTCATCGGTGACATACCAGACGGTTTCCATCACCTTGTCCTCGATACCGTTGTCATGGCAGTCAATGCAGGCGACGCCGGCTTTTTCATGAGAATGTGCCAGCAAATCTTCCTTGTGATAGCCGTCCACGTATGGCTGCATCACATGGCAGGGTGAGCAGGCTACTTCGGGAATCTTTTCTACCTGGTGCATGACCAGCATGCCAATGGCACCCAGAACGAAAAGCCCCACTACGGCCAGCAGCGGTTTTTGCCGGACAAAAGCCAGACTCCGCGAGAGAATATCCTTCATATAAGAGCGCTCCTTTCTGCATAAATTTGATATCTCTTTCTATTATAGGAAGATGGCCGGCCTTTGACTTTAAGGGAATAAACGAAAAAGAGCCGCTGCCTTTTGTAGGTTTATACAAGCGGAGAGCGCAGCTTTCGGTTTACAATTATAGCAAGTGAAATTTTGTAATTTGTGAATGGGGGATAAAAATGGCTAACAAAGAGAAAGACGGCATGTCCCGTCGTAATTTCCTGAAAACCGGCGTGTTTGCCATGGCCGGGGTAATGACTGCCGGTGTTATGTCCGGGTGTGGCAAAGGCCGTACCGCCAATGTGCGCAAGAATAAGGAAGGCGGTCTGGGTGCCGGGGAAGAGCCGGCTTTTATGAAGGCTCCTGAACCCATTGCTGACAGCGCCATCAAGGAAACGAAGGAAGCCGATGTGGTTATCGTAGGTGCCGGCATGAGCGGTCTCTGTGCTGCCGTGTCCGCCGCTGAGTCGGGCGCTAAAGTCATGGTTATCGAGAAAGGCCCGACGGTCAATTTCCGCAGCTATGACTACGGTGCTGTAAACTCCAAGGTACAGCTGGGCGTAGGCAACCAGTTGAATCCGCTGGAGGTCACCCGGGAAATCATGCGCTGGGGCGGCTACAAGGCCGACCAGAAGGTGGTTAAGCTGTTCGCGGAAAAGAGCGGTATGGTCAATGACTGGATTGTGGAGCATGCTGAAAAGCTGGGCTGCAAGGTGAAGTCCGTCTGGACGCGTGATGACCAGATGTCGCCCAATGCCACCATTCCCAATATCCCGACGCTGTCCTTTGTGCTGGAGCCGCCTGAAGGGGCTGCAGAATCCACGCCGAAAGGCATGATTGGCGGCAACCCGGTTATTGCTATGGCTTATACGTTGAAGACTTCGGCTGAAAAGCTGGGCTGTGATATTTTCTATGAAACTCCCGGTGTGCAGCTCATTCGTCCGAATAATGAAGGCCGCGTACAGGGCGTAATCGCCAAGGACAAGGACGGCAATTATATTAAATTCGTGGCCAAGAAGGGCGTTATCCTCTGCTCCGGCGACTATGGCCACGATGAGGAAATGCTGCGTTACTACATTCCGGCAGCCACCAAGGTACAGAAAATCCTCTACCCGAATTCCTTTAATACCGGCGACGGCCAGAAGATGGGTCTCTGGGTGGGCGCAGGCATTGATGAAGGCCCGCATGCACCCATGCTCTTTGATAATGCGCTGCTTGACCCGGACGGCAATCCCGGCGGCCGTATGGACGCTATTCCCCGTCAGCCATGGCTGGCAGTGAACAAGCGCGGTGAGCGCTATGCCAATGAGGACCTGCCCTTTGCCTACATTTCCAATCAGGTGCGCCAGCAGGTCGGCCTGACCCGTTGGACGATTTTCGATTCCAAGTGGGAAGAGGAAGCTCCCCGTTTCAAGCAGAGTGCCTGCAAGAAGCTCAAATATCATCATCGCAAGAACGAATTTGACCAGCTGGTGGAAAAAGGCGTCATCGTCAAGGCTGATACGCTGGAAGAACTGGCGCAGAAAGCCCATCTTCCCTATGAAACCCTGAAGGCTACGGTTGACCGTTATAATGAAATGGCCCGTAAAGGCGTGGATGAAGACTTTGGCAAGGACAAGACCTACCTTACCACCGTGGAAAAGGCGCCGTTCTTTGCCGGTCATATCGGTACGTCCCTGCTGGTGACCCTGGGCGGTCTGACCATCAATGACAAGCTGGAAGTGCTGGACAAGGAACGCAATGTCATTCCGGGACTCTACGCCGCCGGCAATGCCTCCGGCAGTTTCTTTGCCACGGATTATCCTATCGTCGTTACCGGCTGCAGCCATGGCCGTGCCTATACATTTGGTTACCTGGCCGGCAAGAGTGCGGCTGAGGCAAAAGCGTAAACAGGGGGAGAATTAGGGAATGAAAAAATTAGCAGCGGTTTTAGCAGCAACTTGTTTATGGGGGGCGGCTGCGGCAGCGAGTGCTGCCGCCAATCCCTTTGCCGATGTGCCTAAAGATTCCTGGGCTTATGACGCCGTAAGCCAGCTGGCGGCTGACGGCATTGTCGAGGGCTATGGTGATGGCTCCTTCCGGGGGGAACGGGCCATTACCCGTTATGAAATGGCGCAGATTACGGCCAAGGCCATGGCCAAGAATCCGACCGGTGCTGACAAGGCGCTGGTGGATAAGCTCGCCGCAGAGTTCGCTGCCGAGCTGAATAATCTCGGCGTGCGCGTGGCAGCTTTGGAGCGCAATGCGGATAAGGTACGTTTTGACGGTTTCTTCCGTCTGCGTCAGGAGCATTTCGGCGATGACAACAATATCGACGATACTTCCAAGGCTTATCTGGAGCTGTACTCCCATGCACAGGTCAATGACCATTGGACGGGGGAAACCAAGCACAAAATCACCCTGGATATGAAGAAGGACACGGGTGATGACGGCTATGTAAAGACCACGAATATTTATGCTTACGGCAAGTATGACAACTTTACGGCTAAAGTGGGTAAGTTTGATACCGTGGACGGTTACGCTTATACGCATGAGGACCCCATGCGCGGTGTGCAGGTGACTTTCGGCAAAAAGCTGAAAGCCAAGCTGTCGGCCGGCAGAATTGCCAATCCGAACAATAATTTTGACGCCGACGTCGTATCAGGGATATTCACGTATCCGCTGGGCAAGCGCACCAATCTGTATGCCGGTTATTATTATCTGAAAAGCGGCAAGCGGGGATTTAAGGCCATTGAGGAAGGCAATTACGGTCTGGCCAATATCGGTTTTGACACCCTGCTCGGCAAGAATTTCCGCTTTATCGCCCTCTACTCGCAGAGCAATGCCTCGGTGACGCAGAACATTCACCGCAACGGTTTCCTGCTCGAGCTTGATTACAAGCGCATGCAGGTGCAGAATCCCGGCAGCTTTATGCTGATGCTGCGCCATCTGCGAGTGACGGACGCCACGGCGATTTCCTCCCGTTATGAGGCTTATACGCATGGCAATATCTGCGGTACGGAAATCGGCGGCTGTTATGCGCCCATCAAAAATGTGGAGCTGGGGGCCAAGTATTTCTGGGGCAAAGATGAGGCCACCAACGCGACGAAGTCCTTTGTCCGTACGGAACTCAAATACTTCTTCTAAGCTTATTCCATATATAGTTATCATACACAGCCAAAAACCAGGTTCTCTGCGGAGGGCCTGGTTTTTGTTCATAAAAAGTTCATAAATTCTTCCCAACCTGTTTATTGAATCACGCAAGATAACTGATAGAATAAATATAACAGTGGTCGATGATAAAATATATTTATGGAAAGGGCGTAGGGACATATATGAAAACGCAGGCGTGGGAAAATTTTCTGAATCGGATGTTGCTGCAGGATGAACATGACAGAGCTGCCGGCATGCCCCGGGGGCAGGAAAATTACTGTGTGGTGCTGTGTCAGCTGTTGGGGCAAGGGAGTGTGCCGCAGCTGGAAAAGTTTCTGCGCCAGCGCCGGGAGGCGCATTTGTTTATCAGCCAGCCAGTGGCTTACCGCCAGGGCTGTATGCTGGTGGCTATGGGGCATGACCGGCAGGTGGAGGAACTGCTGCGTGAATGGCAGGCTGATTTTGCCGATATCGGCGGCGGTGACCTGGCCGTGGCCATCGGCGGTGTTTACAGCCTCTGCGATATTTATAAAAGCCTGCGGGAGGCCCGCATGGCAGGTTTTTTTCAGCAGGTGACAGGAAAACAGGCTTTTGTGCAGAATTTTAACCGCATGGGGCTTTTTACCAGCCTGTTCCGGCAGAGCAGCGCCGAACTGGCCGGCTTTTGCCGTCAGACCATTGGGCCGCTGATGGAATATGACAAGAATTTCAACACGCAGCTCGTGGATACCTTGCGTGCCCTTCTGGACGAGGACTTCAACTGGACGCGGACGGCGGCGCGGCTGTATGTGCATGTGAACACCCTGCGTTACCGCTACGAGAAGATACGGCAGATTCTGGACATGGACGAGAGTCTGGCCATGCGGGCTGATTTATTTGCAGCCCTGCGTGCCTTTGAAGTGCTGACGGAGCTGAAAAACCGGGATAACGTGGTAAAAATGCCTGTGGGGAAAAAAGGCAAAGTGGAGGAAAAATATTTCCATGCAGATAAGAAGGCGGCTGTTTCTTTCTAATTTCATGATGTTTGCGTTGCCCTTTGTCATCATTCTGTTGATGGCAGGGGCTTTATATTTATCTTATCAGGAGGCCAAGCTCGGTGCTTTGGGCAATCTGGCCCATGACAAGCAGGTGGTGCATCAGGTGCAGGCGGATATCCGGCAGACGGTGGAGCAGCTGCCGGACGGCGGTGCGGCTGACTGGTATCCTCACTTTGAGGAACTGGCCGTCCGCATGGCGATGGACAACTATCATCTTGCGGTAGTTGAAGGGCAGGGCGTGACTCTCTTCAGCAACCTGACGGAACTGGAAAAGCTGCAGATTGACGAAGAACTGCGGCCCGTGGCCTTTGCAGACGATTCGGCGGTTTTTGTTTTCCGGGACAGCAATATCGTGAAATATATGTTTCAGCGCGGCGGCCGGGAATACCATGTGGTGGGCATACTCAGCTATGACGTGCAAAAAGGGCAGGGCCTGTTGGGCGGGCTTTATCACAGCTACATGGTTTTCTGGCTGCTGGCTGGGCTGGTGGTGTTCCTGCTGATAAATATGTGGCTGGCGCACCGGTTGTCGCAAACGATTCTGCAGCCCATCGCGGCCCTGCAAAAAGCAGCCCGGGCGGTGGAGCAGCGCAATTACGGCTACCGTATTAAGCCTGTGGGCGATGAGGAATTTGCGGCCTTGTGTCAGAATATCAATGATATGACGGCCAAGCTGGGGAAACTGGAACAGGCCCGGCAGGAAAGCGAGCAGGAACGGCGCACGCTGATTGCGGGGCTTTCCCATGATATTCGCACGCCGCTGACGGTAATCCGCGGTTATGTGGAAGGCCTGCAGGACGGTGTGGCCAAGGACCAGGCCATGGCCGCGCGGTATCTGGGCAAAATCGCTGAGGGCACGGCGCAGATAAGCCGGCTGCTGGAACGGCTGTTCCTTTACTCCAAGCTCAATATGGAGGCCTATCCCTTTAATTTCCGGCAGGTGGAATTTGGCGGCTGGCTGCGGCAGAAAGAGGGGGAACTGCGGCAGCTTTTGCCGGCCGGCGAGCTGGCACTGGCTTTACGGCCGGAGCTGGGGGACAATGGTGGCGTATGGGTACAGATAGACAGTACGGAAATTCAGCGCGTTCTGACGAATCTTATCGAAAATGCAGTGAAATATCACCCTGAGCCGGCACAGCTAAAAATACGCTTAGAGGCCGGCTGTCAGTCAGGTGAGCTATATTTGCGGCTGGCCGACAATGGCCCCGGGGTGCAGGCGGAGAATCTGCCACGGCTGTTTCAGGAGTTTTACCGGACGGATATGGCCCGTTCGGAAACCAAGCAGGGCAGCGGCCTGGGACTGGCTATCTGCAAGCGCATTATCGAGGCCCACGGCGGCCGGATTTGGGCGGAGGACGGCAGGGCAGCAGGCAGTACGGGGCTGGTGGTTTGTATCGTACTGCCGGTGGTGAATAAGACAGGTGATTAAAACAGGTGACGGACATGGAAAAGATTTTGCTGGTGGAAGATGACCGGGATATTGCCGAGCTGGAACGGGACTATTTGGAACTGAACGGCTTTGCTGTGGATATGGAAGGCCGGGGAAATGCGGGGCTGAAAAAGGCTCTGACCGGAGATTATGACCTGCTGATTCTGGACGTAATGCTGCCGGAGGTAGACGGCCTGTCCATTTGCCGGCAGGTACGGGAACAAAAGGAAATTCCGATTTTGCTGGTGACGGCCCGGAAGGACGATATCGATATCATCAGGGGGCTGGGCATGGGGGCTGACGATTACATCGTCAAGCCGTTTTCGCCCGGGGAATTGGTGGCCAGAGTCAGGGCACATTTAGCAAGATATCGGCGGCTGGCCGGCTGTCACAATGAGCTGGCGGAGAATGAGGCCCTGCGGCACGGTGATTTGCGGCTGCTGCCGCAGGCAAGGCGCGTGTTTGTCGGTGACGAGGAAGTCCACCTGCCCAACCGGGAGTTTGACCTGCTGGAATTTTTGCTGCGCAATCCGGACAGGGTGCTGTCCAAGGAGGAAATCTTTGAATCCCTCTGGGGGCAGGAGGCTGTCGGGGATATTTCCACGGTGACGGTACATATAAAACGGCTGCGCGAGAAAATCGAAACGGGCGGCACGTCACATATTGAAACAGTGTGGGGGACAGGCTACCGCCTTTGCAAGCTCACTGCTGATTTTTAATCAAAATTTAACCTGTCTTTAATGAGATTCTTGTAAACGGCTTGTATATTTAGGCTGTAGATAGAAATCGCATGGAGAAGGGGAATTTCAATGATGGTAAACCACAAAAAAGTTTTGGCCATGGCACTGGCCGGCGTAATCAGTTTTGGTTTCACAGGGGCAGCTTTTACGGCGGCCGCTGAGGCTGCGGAGCATGAGGCTGCTTATGAAGATGGCACGCACAACAAGTACAGCCACCGCCTGCAGGAAGAAGACCGCAATCACCGCCAGAATGTGCTGTCGCTGCGCTATAAGAAAAGATATGGCCAGATTTCCGACGAGGAATACGACAAGCAGATGAAGAAGGAACAGGAGCGCCATGACCAGGCCGTAAAAGACATCAAGGCCGATTATGAAAAGCATAAGTTCCGCCACTAAGAAAAAATAGAAAAGGCCATAAAGACCGTCGCTTAAAGCAAGGGACGGTCTTTATGGCCTTTTCTATACTAAAATAACCGCAGATATGCGATTATTTATGATTTATTGTCTAAGCTATGAAAATACCCGATTTGAATATCTACGGCTTTTTGATGTTCTGGTTTTAGAGAGCGGTACTTTTTTATAAGTGATGATTCATGATCTGAGATTAGGGAAATATCATCCATAGAAGCAATATTGTATGAAGTCGAATTTTTATCATTTATGATATAGTTGGCAGGTTCCTCGCGGTTAGTATTTATATCACGTCCCAGAAGGTAATCTGTGGAAACATTGAAGAAATCTGCCAGTTTGGGCAGGTTTCTCTTTATACTGCCACCGTGTTCATACTTCACATAAGTGGTGCGGTCTATGCCTAAAGCCTTGGCAATTTCGTTTTGAGACATATTGCGAGCTAGGCGTAGTTCGCGCAGGATATGTGCAGTTTTCAATGTGGTCACTTCCTTTTGCTTTAATTATACGGGAAAGGAAATTGTGACAAAAGTTGTGAAAATACACCACAGGTGAATAAATTGAGTGAAACTAATTCACTGAACGATACTAAAAAAGTTTACAGATTCTTCTTAAGATTTGCTACAAAATTTCGATATATACTGTAAAGGTCTATTTTTTTTGCGTTTTTATGTGAAGTTATTACACATTGGTAAATGTGTGAATAAATGTCACAACAGGCATTACGGAGGTGAACGGTGTTATGCCGAAAAGTGTTGAAATTTGCAGACTTATGCGTATTATTGCTGTTATTGTCGGAGTTTGTTTTTCCTCGTTAGGTGTAGTCAAGGCACAGGAAGTTATAGTGACGGGAGTGGGGACAGATAGGGATGCTGCTTTAAGAGATGCTTCAAGGATGGCTGTGGAACAGGTGGTGGGGACTTTTATTAACTCACAGACTGTTATGAGAAATTTTGTTATAGAACTGGATGAAGTCTATAAAAAATCGCAGGGATTTGTGAAGCACATAACGGTACTGAATGAAGGTCGGCTTGATGGTGCTACTTATAAGGTAACGGCTAAAGTGGATGTGGACACAAATCCCGATGCTAAGCTGATGGACACGTTGACGATGATTATGCGCCTTAATGACCCGCGGATAGTGGTGGTTGTATTGGAACGCAATGATGAAGGTCAGGTTGTACATAATGAATTAGCGGAAAGCGCACTGAACAGCAGGCTGTTGGCAGATGGATTTTCCCAAGTCTTGGATGCGGCGCAGGTCGCAGATTTGCAAAATGCTCCGCTGCTAAAGAATTTGTATGAGGGAAAAAGGGGAGAACTGCTGGGGGAGGCTGACCACGCGGCGGATTTTCTGGTTATCGGCACATATACAAAAGATGCGGGTAAAGTGTCCATACCCAACTATAAGGAATCGGGTATGCTGGAAACTTCGATTGTGAATGTGAAAGCAAACCTCAAAATTGATGTTGTAAGCTATAATACCGGCAAGATGGCAGGTTCTTTTGTGGTGGAAGGCATAGGTTTGGAAAACACGGTTTCCCGAGCCGGGGATAAGGCTGTAACGGTGGCGGCGCAACGGGCAGCGGATAAATTGACTGAAACCCTAAAGGCGCATGGAGCAAAAAATGCGCAGGGAATAGAGTTTATTATGACTGCCGACAATGAAACTGTGCTGCAACAGGTCATACAGACATTACGCTCTTTAGGCGCGGTGAACAATATTTACATTCGGGAACAGGGGGAGAATAAAGCTGTACTGACCGTGGATTCAGCGTATAAGCCTCATGAAATCGTAGGGCAGCTGCGCAAAGTTTCTTCTTGTGGTATAGCAGTGGAAACCATGCAGAGCGATAGCTGCCAGTTGAGAATTACCTGAGGGGGGATGGAGATGAAAAGGATTCTTGTGGTGTTCGTATTAGTTATGGCGATATGGGGCAGCTCCGCACAAGCAGCCTCATTGCATAACTATCCTAACATAGCGGTACTGCCTTATGCCAATAAGGCAGCTGTGTCGCAGCAACTATCATTGGCGGATGCATCTATGGTTTCAGAGTTTGTTATTGAACAGCTTTTGGATGCAGAACGCTTTAACGTCATTGAACGGGAAATGCTGGAAGCGATAATGAAGGAACACAGCTTTAATATGTCCGGCATGGTAGACCCTATGACCGCTGTGCAGATTGGCAAGCTGGCCGGAGTGCAATATTTAGTTGCTGGCAGTGTGACGGGGTTGAGTACGAAGTCAAGTGGAGCATCTTATTCTGACACTGTTTGGGGAGGGGTTGGTTTTAACCAAAATACTGTTATAGCAAATGTAACGGTTCGTTTTATTGATGTGGAAACAGGCAGAATTGTACTTGCCGCCAGTGGCACGGGAGAATCGGCCAGTACGAATATGGAATTTGCATTGCGGAAACAAGTACAGGAAGATTACGCAAATTCATCCATGGTAAATGATTCCTACAATGAGTTAGCAACAGATATGCCGTACACAGATAGCGGAAATGAAATAGCAGATACAACTGATATAACGGGAGAGATGGAGACAAGTGATTTGGGAGTTGGTACTGTAGAACCTCTTAAGGAAAATGTACCTGTGGGGAGCACTTCTAGAGAACGAAAAATAATTATCGGGACAAAGGCATTCAGTCAGGTGCAGGTACGTAATGCACTTTATAAAGCTGTGGGGGATTTGATTTACAACAAAAACTATGGTGTATTGGCAAAGATGGACGGCAAAGCGAAGCGGAGAAAGGTGTAATGAGGCGTTGTTCAATGGGGAAGATTTTAATTTTTGTTTTTTTACTGATAATGATTTTTGCACCTGTGGAGGCAGTAGAGCAAGTGAACAGGCCGGCAGTAGCAGTAATGGATTTTGGTAGCCATGTACAAACTGCAACTGATGAAATTGTTTTGGAAAATTCAGATAAAACAGCAACAGATTACATTATAGAAGCGTTAGTGGAAAGCGGTAAATATGATGTGGTTGATAAGGATTTGTTGGCAGAGAAACTTGCGCAGGAAAATTTAAATACCAAGGGGATTGTTGACCCGGATACTGCAAAACGCATAGGTGAAATTCTAGGAGTGCGTTACATTATATATGGAAACGTCAACGATGTGACTGGGAGCAGTACAGGGGTACAGATATATAACAATGGTACAGATGTATATACAGTAAAAGCACATATTATAGCGCGGATGATGGACGTGACAACAGGTGATATTGTAATGGCAGCA
>NZ_CAJODG010000041.1 GCF_905233635.1 Selenomonas sp. AE3005
CCCTCTAAGAAGATTATACCAAACAAAGGAGAGTCGCACCTTTGTTTTTCATTCCTATTTGTGCCGCCAGCGACAGCGGCGGAATGGAGTTTGTTATGATAAGCCCGTATACCGCTGGAGCGAGTGTATTTGTATTTGTTCCGTTGATAGTTTCCGCATACATCGGATACGATGCCTACAAACACTACGACAGCGGAGTAAAAGGAATTGCATGGTTTTTTCTGGCATTATTCTTCCCTATAGTAGGGTGGGCAATATATTTCTTAGTCCGTCCCGAAAAAAAGGGAGGGTAATAAAGCGAATAGCAGTCGCAAAACAAGAGCTTTCTCCGATATGGGGAGGCTCTTTTTAGTTGGCAGAAAAACGGGGGTGGTTATTGCCAGTCGTCAGTAGCCCATGCGAGGAAGAACAATAGACCGAGGAAGCACAATGCGGTAAATCCCATGATAATCAACTCCTTTTCATGTTAGTTCGGCAGATTAGCAGGACAATCCTTTCTCCGATTCGAGGAAATTTCCTTGCACACAAAAAGAGAGCACATCTGATGATATGCCCTCTGTCTATGTCTTAGCCTATATCGCTATTAGCTGCCATAGAATTTGCATTACACATTAATTTTATGACCACCAGCGATAGGGAGTTTCATTTGTGTTTCATCTACATTTGCTGCCATAGAATTTGCATTACTGTCATGGCAACCAGAGCGAGGTGGTGAGGAAAAGATGTCCCACCAGCTACTTTATCCATTTCCATATTGTCCATCTTGTTCATGAGCTTTTCCATTTTATTTTCCTCCTTACTATCTTGAGTGTTGTTTTTGCTTTCTGTTCTTTATATCCCCGAAGTGGAGAAAGTGTTTAGGGATTTTGGAAATTTTTTTCGTATAGGCTACACAAGGGCTTTCTCCGATGTGGGGAAGGCTCTTTTCTTTTGCTGGTCGTTCATCGGGAGCAACGGAACAGGCAAGCTATAAGAACGTACGCGGAGGGCGGCGGTGTGGCTAGTGTAGGTGTACGTTTTATGCTTTACATAAGGGAACAGGATAATGTCTTTCCGATTCGAGGACACATAAGGTATTGTAAATAATAGGGTATAGGCTAAACTTTACGCAAAAATGGAACGGAAAATATAGGTTTTTGTTGACTTTCCGATACGGATTGTGTAAACTATAGAAAAACCAACCTAAACTTTACACAGGAGGTAACAACAATGGCAATACGATATTATGTGCGGGTTTCCAGCATGGAGCAGAAAACGGATAGGCAGTTATTAGCATACGAGGAAGCAGACAGGGTTTACGTTGACAAAATGACAGGAGCAACGAAGGACAGACCACAATTACAGGCTATGCTGGAGGACTTGAAAAGCGGTGATGTGGTTGTGGTTAAGAGCATAGACAGGCTTTCAAGAAGTGTAAAGGATTTGCTGGACATTTGGGACACGATAAAGGCGAAGGGGGCAGGGCTTAAAATCATTGACGTAAACATAGACACAACAGAAACATGGGGAGAGTTTTTTGTTAAGTTTATGGGGCTTATGGGCGAGCTGGAGCGAAAAACAATCAAAGAACGTACACGGGAAGGGATAGCCATTGCCAAGACAAAAGGGAAGTACACGGGACGGAAAAAGGGAGCTATTGCCTTGAAAGGGGACGCTCTGGAGCGGTTCAAAAAATTCTGCGACTTAGGTATGAAAAAATCGGACATAGCTAAAGAGTTCAACGTGTCACGACCAACGATTTACAAGTGGATTGAGGAGCTAAAGGCACGGGGAGAAATCAAATAAGCATAGAGCACTCTGAAAGGGGTGCTTTTTGTTTTGGGCATAGTTATATAGGCTGATGGGGTAACGGGGCTTGTGGGCAACGTGGGAACTTCTGATGGTGGATTTTGCTAACGTTAAAACGTTTATGTGGTAGGGTATGATTTTGTAGACCTGTGAAAGCGTGTCAAAATAACTACACCTTTTCTAATCGGTTCAAGCATTAATCGGGGAAAAGCTATACTTGACAAAAGCGCAACGCATTATTAGAATGGAGGTGTACTTGACTAACAATTAAATGTTTATCTTTTTGAGTTAAACACACGCGCAGGAGAGACATTAGAGTATTTGACTACGAATCAAAGGGTCGGGGGTTCGAGTCCCTCCTGGGTCACCATATTGAAATATGATAGCCACGTCAAATGGCTGTTTATAAGACTTCTAGTGTGTTTGCTAGAGGTCTTTTTTTGTATATACGCAGTACGACTCTCCAACTGGAGCTACTTAACTTCTCCGATGTGGTGGAAAAATACAAGTTGTTACGGCGTTGTTAGTCAATGTAGTACAACACGTTCGGCGGATAAAGCGTAGGAGAGTGTGGGGAGATATGGAGGAAACATAGTTTATCCGATTTGTGAAAACTATAATTAGTAAATAATAGCAGGAAAAATAACTGTTAATTACGAATACACACATAGGGCAAAGCTCTGGAGGTGCCAGATTCCTTGTCTGAGACTAGAGAAAACGGCAGGAAAAACGGATATTACTGGCGAATGTCCTAATGGGTTTTAGATTTTGGAGGGGATATAATGGCAGATACAAAAAATTTGACGAAATGATGAAGTTGGAGGGAAAAACGAAAGACGCACAGGCGCAGGAAACCTTCAAAGCATGGCATGACTCTTTGAGTGATAGCGAGAAAGCTGAATTTGCAGCATACAAAAAGAAACAGATGAAGTTGGGGTGTGGGATAGTATTGGCGTTTGTGCTGGCGTTAGGAGTGTATGGCGTATTCTTTTGGGAACCACAACAGCCACCACAACCAGCACAGACACAGCAGGTAGAGCAAAAGACAGAACAACCAAAACAGGAAACCCAAAAAACTGCAACTCCAGAGGACAAAATCAAAGACAAGGTAAAACAGTATGTCAAAGATTACAACGGGACAGACATCAACGATATTACAGTTAATCCTAACCTTGGAACGGAAAAAGACGGCGATTATGTTGTACTGGTAAGACTTACTTGGAATGTGAAGAACAATGGCAAACTTTCAAGGGAGATGCTTGAAATGTATAGCTCTGATATGGCAGCTCGAATGTATAAGGATTTACCAGAGGCACAAGAGCTTGCTGTTTTCTGGACTGTACCGTACCTAAATGGACAAGCAAAGGTTTCGTTTGAACGTGCCAACGGCGGTATGGCTTTCACCGACAAAGTTTTTGACAAGAATTTCAGCAAATAATAGACCACAAGGGCTTTCTCCGATATGAACTGCTCCCCCTATGATGACAGTTTTATTTTTTACTGTCTCTCATAGGGGGAGCATATCACTCATGCAACAGCTCCTTTTAGGGGGTAAATAAATATAATAAAAGCTACCTATTGCTTATTCTATTGCTGGCAGTGTCTTGAGCAACGCAGGATTGCTGGAAAGTAGCCTAAGCAGGTTTGAGATTGCACGGCTGGGGAGTACATCACCACTTTCATACTTTTGAAAAGCTCGCTTACCTCCACCAAGGAGCAGCCCTGCCTGAATCTGTGTCAATTTCAGGCGTTTGCGGATTGTCCGTATCTCATTGGGCAATAATAGATGCTCAACTTCAGCTTTTAGCTCCTTAATGGCTTTATCGTATACTTTTAGGTCATCTTGTGTGAAGGTAGCTTCACACTCATCAGATGATGGATACCAACCGGGCATATCAAAAGTTTTGCTGTGTCCTTGGTAGTTTATAGTGAAAGGGCGAATAGCTCTCTTCAATTCTGCGCCAGTTTCAACATCATATCTAACATCTTCCATTGATAGCACCTCATTTCTCTTTAAATGACAGTAAATCAAATTCAGTAACAACACCTTGGGTAAACTTTACATAAACCATGAACCCCTTATAAGGAACATGATATACATCCTGCCATATTCGATGATTGTTATAGGAAGTCATTGATTTGTAGAAATGCTTTGGAAGCATCGAATCAACGGCCTGAAGTATATCACTACGCTCGAACCCCATAGCAGCAGCACCGGACAAGGCAGATTGCTTTATTCCATACTGCGAGTGTTTGAAGGATTCCAAATTGTAAGTCGGCGTGTATTTGTCTAAAACATTAGGCATTATCTCACCTCATATATATTATAAACCATAATGGTGTATTTTTCAATTTTTTTTTACTATAGACCATAGTCCAAACTTAAAAGAAAGGGGTATTGTCCGTTATCCGCAACAAGATGGAGTGGATATAAAAATAGCCATCACCTATGCCCAGACCAATGATAACATTGAAATTGAACTGATAGGTGGTGGCTTAGCCCACGATATCCTTGCAGAGTCTGTAGATGATGAAAGCATGACTAATTTGGGGGCAGATATCATTAGCAATACGGCAAAATTGAGTTCGTATGCTTATCAGCAGGGGAAAAATATCGTGAAAATTACGTTGTAATTATACGGTGTGAAGATTCCAGCCATGGTGCAGAGGCCCTGCGCCGTGCCCCAAATCAAGATTAGCCTGCAGGGCACCCGTGATATAGGCCTTAGCGTTCTTTATGGCAGTAGTTAGTTCCTGAGCTTTGGCCAGATTGCTGGCAATGGCGGAGGATAGGGTACAGCCGGTGCCGTGGGTGTTGGGATTGTCGATATGTTCGCCTTTCAGCCACAGGGGGCCGTCTGCGGTATAGAACAGGTCGTCGGCGTCCTGCAGGCGATGGCCGCCTTTGCAGAGCACATTGCAGCCGTAAGTTTCGTAAAGTTTTTGGGCGGCTTGTATCATATCTTCGTGGCTCTTGATTTCCAGACTGGCCAAAACCTCGGCTTCCATGAGATTAGGGGTAATGACTGTGGCCAGCGGCAGAAGTTTTTCCTTCAATGCCGAGATAGCATCTTCATTCAGCAGTCTGGCACCGCTGGTAGCTACCATTACGGGGTCAACCACGATGTTTTTCGCGTGATACTGGGTGAGTTTAGCGGTGATAACCTCAATCAGTTCGCTGTCAAAGACCATGCCGGTCTTTATGGCATCCGGGAAAATATCGGTAAAGACGCTGTCTAATTGTGTGGCAAGAAAATCCGGGGCTGTCCTTGCTACTGCTGTGACACCTGTGGTATTTTGCGCAGTCAGGGCGGTGATGGCGCTCATGCCATAGACACCACTCGCAAGCATGGTCTTGAGGTCAGCCTGAATGCCTGCTCCGCCGCTGGAGTCACTGCCGGCAATGGTCAGAACGGTTTTGAGTTCGCATTTTTTTACCATAATTAAAACTCCTTTGCAATAAGCTGTCGCAGGTTGGCGGCGGCTTTTTTTATGTCCTTTTGGGCAAAGATGGCCGATACCACGGCGGCACCGGCAATGCCCGTGCCGGAAAGCTGGGCGATATTATCTGCGTTAATGCCGCCGATGGCTACTACAGGAATATCCACAGCGGCTGTAATGGTTTTCAGCATATCCAGGGGGACTTCGACGGCATCTGTTTTTGTGTCGGTGGGAAATACAGCGCCTACGCCTAAATAATCGGCGCCATCCCGGCAGGCGGTAACAGCCTGCTGGGCGGTTTGAGCCGATACGCCGAGAATTTTATCCGGCCCTAAAAGCTCACGAGCCTTGGCGGCAGGCATATCGTTCTGGCCGATATGGAGGCCGTCGGCATCACAGGCCAGGGCAATGTCCAGATTATCGTCCACGATAAAGGGGACATGAGAGTTTTGACAGAGTGCTTTTATTTCCTTGGCAGTGCGCAGAAATTCGTCAAAGGGCAAGTGCTTTTCCCGCAGCTGTACACAGGTTACGCCGCCGGCCAAGGCCTTTTCGACTACTTCGGCAAGAGAGTTGCCATTTAACCAGCGGCTGTCGGTTACGGCATAGAGATGTAAAGCAGCGGCGGTAATATTAGTGGATTTCATATTTTGCCCCCTTATTTAGCTCTTCTGCCGTCAAGTGACAGATAGTGTCGATTATGCGGCTGCGGTAGGAAGCATTGCCTTCGTGGGGGAGAAGGTGCTTATGGGCAAGTTCTCCTGCCAGCCCCATAGCCATTACGGCAGCAGCGGCAGCTTTCAAAGGCTTGGCGGGACTGGCGGCAATGCAGGCGGCAACGAGCGCCGAGCACTGACAGCCGGTGCCCGTGATACGGCTCATTTCCGGATGGCCGTTACGGATGATATAGCAGTTTTTTGTGTCGGCAACCAAATCAATGGCGCCGGTAATAGCCACAATGTTGTTTAACTGTTGGGCGGCCTGCTTGGCAAATTCGCAGGAATTTGTGAGGTTTTCCTCGGTTACGCTGTCTACGGCGGCGGCATCTACGCCCTTAGTGTTGCCTGTGCCATGAATCAGGGTTTTGATTTCCGAGATATTGCCCCGCACGCAGGTAACGCTGCCGGTCTGTAAAATATCCAGCGCGGTCTGTGTTCGCAGCTTAGTGGCACCAGCCCCTACCGGGTCGAGCACAACCGGATGGCTTAATTCCTTTGCTTTGCGGGCGGCACTCAGCATGGCCGGGATAGTACGTCCGTTGAGCGTGCCGATATTCAAACATAGCCCTGCAGCCAGCTGCGTGATTTCAGCTGTTTCTTCCACATCATCGGCCATAACGGGGCTGGCCCCACAGGCCAGCGTGATATTGGCCACATCATTTACCGTCACATAGTTGGTGATGTGATGAATCAGCGGCGCAGTTTGGCGAATGTTTTCCCAGGTGTTAAACAAGTTAATTCCTCCTTCAGCTGGAGGGAAATGGGCAAACGAAAAGGACTATCCGATTTTTGGATAGTCCCGAATGACGTTATTCCTACTTCCCTACGTTGGCATTATCCAAATCAGGTTAGGAACTGACTCTGCAGTTCCGTAACGGTCGAAGTGCATAACTTCCTCTCAGCCCGTCTGCGAGCTCCCGTGTATGTGATTATGTCTTTAGTTTAGCGGCCAGGGATAGTTTTGTCAAATAAATATAACTCGGAACAAGATGTCTCCCACCTCTATAGGTGGCGAGTTCCTTGTTTATTAACAGGCGGTGAGCAAATATCTCCCGCCTCGTTGAAACGCCAAGAGGAAGTTTTGCCTGCGGCAAAACTGGAACAACGGCGTTATAAACGAGAGCACATCAGCGTAGTGTCCACCTGGCAAAAATATTATTATAGCAGGTATTGGTTGCAGTGGGGGCAAATTTTTTACATACACCCCAATGGGAAAAGCTCCTAGAGGTTCTGTATAAAATGACTAAGTATTCACTGCTTGTGTTATAATTCTGTATATATCATAAAATGGTGGTTCTTTAGTGGGAGTTGCGTATGAGTGATAAATTAAAGGGCAATGTAATGCTATTGCTGACGGCTATGATTTGGGGCGGCGGTTTTGTGGCGCAGAGTGCTGGCATGGATTATATTGGGCCGTTTACTTTTTGTGCAGCGCGGTATGTATTGGCGATGATAGCGCTGATTCCGGTAGTTTTGCTGTTCAGCGTGCAGGCGCGGCAAAATCCGCAGGCGTCCATGTGGGAAAGGTTTGCCCCGGATAAGGCAACGTTGTGGGGCGGTCTTTACTGCGGCCTGACCTTAGGCGTGGCTGACGCCCTGCAGCAGGTCGGTATTTGCTATACGACAGCAGGCAAGGCTGGTTTTATTACGGCACTTTATATCATTATGGTGCCTTTGATGGGCCGGGTTATCGGTCAGCGCATTCCCAAGGTTCTGGCATTTTGCGTGCTGCTGGCAATTGTAGGGTTCTATTTCTTGTGTGTTAATGAGGAACTAAGCGTGGGGTACGGTGATGTTCTGATTCTCTGCTGTGCGGTATTTTTCTCGCTGCATATTCTGGTTATTGACTACTTTATGAAGAAAAAAGCGGACGGCATCAAGCTGTCATGGGTGCAGTTTACGGTGGCGTTCGTCTTTGCCGGCAGTCTGGTCGGAGGCTTTGAAACACCGTCGGCAGCTAGTTTGTGGGCGGCCAGATATCCGTTGTTGTTTGCCGGGGTTATTTCCAGCGGCATTGCGTATACTTTGCAGATTTTGGGGCAGAAATATACCGACCCGACGATAGCAACGCTGCTTATGAGCCTTGAATCCGTGTTTGCGGTGCTGGCAGGCTGGGCGGTGCTGGGCGAGGTTATGAACGGCCGGGAAATTGGGGGCTGTGTGCTGGTATTTGCGGCGGTATTGCTGGCTCAGCTGCCATTACCTGTGTTAAAAAGATAACGAGGCAGGATAATAATGCACGGTTGGCGAAGTCTTTTTACGTTTGGAGTTAACGACAGGAGGATGATGAACATGGGCATAAAAAATATTGGTTTTATTGGCACAGGCATTATGGGCGCGGCTATGGCTGGCCATCTTATGGAGGCAGGGTTTTCCGTCAGTGTGTACAACCGCACCAAAGCCAAGGCAGAGGGGCTGATAGCCAGAGGTGCTAAATGGTGTGAGAGTCCCGGTGCCTGCGCTAAAGGGCAGGACGTGGTGATTACCATTGTGGGCTATCCGAAAGATGTGGAAGAAGTCTATCTGGGGCAGAATGGTATTTTGGAAAATGCCGCCAGCGGTGCTTATGTGGTGGATATGACTACGTCATCGCCTATCTTGGCGGAAAAGATTTTTACGGCGGCGCAGGCCAAAGGCATTCATGCCGTAGACGCGCCGGTGACCGGTGGGGATATCGGGGCCCAAAATGCTACACTGTCCATATTGGTGGGTGGTGAGGAAAGTGCCTTTACGGCTTTGCAGCCGGTGTTTGCGGCGATGGGCAAAAATCTGGTCTATATGGGCAGTGCCGGTGCCGGGCAAAAAGCCAAGGCCTGCAATCAGATTGCCATTGCCGGCGCGCTGGCAGGGGCTTGTGAGGCGTATGCCTACGCAAAGGCTTCGGGCATAGATTTGGAAAAAACCTATCAGGCAATATCTGCTGGCGCTGCCGGCAGCTTCCAGATGAGCAATGTGGTGCGCCGGGGGCTGGACGGTGACTTTGCGCCGGGCTTTATGATGAAACACTTCGGCAAGGATTTGGCTATCGGTACAGAAACGTCAGCAGCTTATGGTACGGCTTTGCCAGTGCTGGGGCAGGTGCTCAGCGAAGTACGGCAGATGGAACGGCAGGGCGAGGGCGATAAAGGCACACAGGCGCTGCTGAAATATTATGGGATTGAGTAAATGACATAAAAAGAAGGACGTCGCATGGTTAGGTGTAACGTCCTTCTTTTTCTTTAATCCCGACGGATAAAGTCGGAGATACTTTTTCTTACGGGTTTGTCTGTGGCTGCGGCTGACGCTTGGCTTTGGCCGATGGCCTCAGCGAGCCCCGGGATATGTTTGTTGGGTTCGGCGTGGTGCATGGGGGCAGCGTCAGCGGCGTTGATGGTGGACAGCGTGGGCACACCATGTACGGCGCTGGGGGCAGGGGCCGCAGCCGGCGGTGCAGCTGCTGCACCTGCACCTGCTCCTGCTGGAGTGCCGGAATCAGCTCCTGCCGCTGTGGCAGAAAGGGACGGCGTAATGGGCACATCGCGGCTGCTGAGTTTTACTTCCAAGGTATCGCCGTTTTTCACTGGGTCGGTGAAGTCCACGGGAATACCGTTGACCAAAATGGTGAAGGTCACGCGGCTGGTAGCGGCTGGCGGCTGGAAGTTGACAGCCAGCAGGGCATCGCTCACCGTGGTAGCGACACGGGCCGAGGTGTGATAGGTGATATCACAGCCATCGTCAATAATAGTGCCAGGGCTGGCAGTGCGGCCGTTGACCATCAGTTCTACATTGGCAGATGGGATAGCAAATTCCTTGCCTTCGTAGTAAATCATGACGGAGGTATCGGCATTTTTGATATTCAAAATATCGCCCAGTTTCGGGTCATCGTCAGCGATGTATTCCACATGGTCACCCTCGTGGATAGGCATGGAAATGCTAGCTGGCAGGTCGTTGAGCAAAATTTCCGGCGTGCAGCTGTATACGGTTTCCGAACCGTTCAGGGTGTAGTGAATCTTGCGGCCGGTGGGCGGATAGCCTGCGGCCAACAAAGCCTCACCCAGACTCTTGAATTCCCGGCTTTCAATCACATCGCCATCGGCCAGCAACTGGTCAGCGTCAGCCTCTTTGCCGTTGACGGTCACGCGCTGACGTATATGTTTTTCGCGGCCGTTGATGTAAATGGTGTATTCCTGTCCGGCCGTGACCAAATCACCCAGGCGTACGGTGGGGGTGGTGCCGTTTTCACCGGGAATGACGGTGATACGGGCACCGTCCCTGATGACAGTATCAAGGTCAGCCTCTTCGTCCCCGAGCATGATTTTGGCAAAGGTGCCCATGGTGCCGGGGAAGAATTTCTTTTCCGTGCCGATATTTACCATCAGGCCCAGACCGGGGTGGCCGTTGTACTTGCGCATGTTGATACCGGCGTTCAGGAGCGCGTCAGAGACGGTGAGCTCGCGGAAATTGAACAGGCTGTATTCTTCGTCATTGACATAGACGGAGAGAAAGTGCAGGGTGTTGAGCGAGGCAATTTTCAGTATGCCTAAGGGCGTTACGGCGTCAGGCAAATGCAGTTCATCGGGAATGTCAGTAATGCCGTTGACTACATCCGGCTTGCGGACGGCAACTCTGTTTTCCGGCATACCCATGGCGTCGGCGACAAATTTTGCCAGTCCCGGCGTCTGGGAACCGCCGCCTACGAGCATAACGGCCTGCGGCGTATCGCCGTTCAGTTCAAAAATCTGTTTGGCGATGGCGTTGGCCAGATTCTCAATATTGGGCATTACGGGGTCCAGTATTTCCCGGGCGGTAAGATGGTACTCGGTGCCCAGAATATCGGTGAAGGAAACGTCTTCGCCATTGGAAGCCTGCCGTTTGATTTGTTCTGCGATATTGAAGTCCAGCAGGAAACGCTGGCTGATGGCCTCGGTTACTTCGTCACCGGCCAGGGGCACCATGCCGTAGGCAATGACAGAACCGTTTTTGGTGATGGCCACGTCGGAGGTGCCGGCGCCGATATCCACGAGCACCAGATTGAGATGGCGCATGGTCGGCGGAATCAGCACGTTGATGGCGGCAATCGGCTCCAAAGTCAGAGCGCGCATTTCCAAATTGGTAGCATGGAGCGCTGACTGCATGGAGTCAATGACCTGCCGGGGCAGGAAGGTGGCAATGACCACGGCCTTGGCTTTTTTGCCACGCTGGCCAATCAGCATTTTCAGCTGAATATCGTCCAGAACGTAACGTATGGTGCTGTAGCCAACGCAGTAATAGCGGCTGGGGTCATCGACAGTGTGGCTTTCAGCCAAAGCGGCCTGCGCCGCCTGTACGCCGGCAAAATCCAAATTGCGCTGCTGTTCAGCTGTGATGAGGCCGTTTACTTCCATTTCGGCCTCGGCAGTCATGGTGTAGAGGGCACGGCCGGCGGCAGCGACAGCGGCCGTTTTGATGGGGCCGGTCTTTTCAATCAGGGCATTTTTTACCTTTTCGACGATGGCCGCTACCTGCGGAACGTCGTGAATCTGTCCGTCCAGCATGGCTCTGGTCTTATGTTCAAGTCTGCTAGTGGCGATGACGTGCAGGTTTTCGTCGTCACCTTCCTCGGCCACGATACCGATAACACTGCGCGTGCCAATATCCAGGGCAAAAATGCGCTCGTGTTGTTTGACCGCTTTGGGCGGCGGCGTTTTGATGACGTTGATGGCCTCCACCACTTCCGGGCTGAGTTCTTCCTCGACAGGTGGCTCGACCGGCTTGGCTTTTTTGGTGGTGCGGGTGGTTTTCTTAGGGGCGGCGGTTTTGGAAGCGCCGTCTATATCTGCTGTAGTTTTCTTTACTGTTGGCATAAAAAAACTCCTTACGACTAATAATTTAAAGGGTTATGTATACTATTTCGCGAAATATATAGTATAATCCTGTTTTAAGAGGAAAATATTCCAAGCTATAGAATGGGTGTGATATTATGACAGGAAATAAAGAAGTAATTACAGGCAGTGATTTTAAAAGAATGGTTGCCGGGGCTTATAGTGAGTTTTTGCTGGAGTACGAGGAGATAAATCGTTTGCCCGGAGCCGGCAGTATGCCGGGAACGCATGTTTTGCGGACCATGGGTTCCGCCGTTATGCCCTTGAAGGATACGAATGATGACAGCATTGGCGGTTTGTCACGCCGTGTAGCCTCCGGGGCGTTGTTTGGGGCCAGGGGCAGTGCCGGCGTGGTGCTCGCACAGATGTTCCGCGGACTGGGTAAGGGGCTGCTGGGTAAGTACAATGCTACGTCCTCGGAGTTTGGCAAGGCTTTCCAGTACGGAATTTTATACGCGCAGCGCGTGATTCCTGAACGGCCGGAACGTCCCATTATCACACTGGCCAAGGAAGTGGCCAAGGGGGCTTACCATGCTGTACGAGCCAATAAGCCAATTTCGGAAATTTTGGAAACGGCCATCGTAGCCGGGGAAAAGGCTTTGCAGAAGGTAGGCGCAGAGGACGCCGGGGCGCGGATTATGTTTGCGTTTTTGCAGGGCTGCCTCAAAGGATTGGATGGTAATTTCGTATCGCCGGCTGTAAGCCTGTCTTTGGGCTTGGAGGCACAGCAGGCAGGTCTGCCTGACCCGCGCAATGATGTGGTCCGTCCTTACTGTGTACGTTTTTCGGTGAAAAATGTGCAGGTGGATATGAAGGAGCTTGAGGCTCATTTGAAGGAATTCTCCACCTTTGCGCTGGTGGAGAGAGCGGCTACTGGTGTTGATGTGCATTTGCATACTGACCATCCCGGCAGGGTTATCGAGCAGGCCATCGGCTGGGGGCCGTTGAAGGGCATTCATGTCACCAATATGAGCGAACCGCATACCCTGTCGGCGCATGACGCTTTGATGAAGGTGGCCCTGCTGGCTGTAGCGGAAAACCGCGTACAGGCCAAGGAAATGCAGGAACAGGGCGTGCAGATTCTGGTTACCGGCAGTGAGGCGGAAAGCCCCTCCGTGGCTGATCTCATCAATGCAGCTCATAGTGATTTGGCTGATGCTTATGTGCTGGTGGCGTGGAATTATGACTTCTGGCAGGCCTTCCGGCAGGTAAAGCGGCTGCTGGGTGAACGCGTGGAACTCGTGTTGTGTGAAACGAAACAGCAGCAGGCAGCAGCTATTAAGGCGTTTGACGCCAATCTGACCGCGGTGGAAAATGCCATCGTGATGCGTGAGGCTGCTGAACAGGCAAAATAATTTTTCCCAAGGTAAAATGACAAATGGGTGGTTGACAAGTCAAATGTCAGCCACCCATTTTTGTGGTTGTGCGATAATAAAAGGAATAAGTTGATAAATGTCGAAAAATAAAAAATTAAGGAAATATTTTCAGCAGCAATAACTGGAAGGCCGTTGATTTCTGAATGCGGGTTAACGGAGGAATGAAGATGGATTTGCAAGTGAAAAAAATTTTGGCAGTGTCTGAAGGCGAGAAGTATGTTTATGATACTGCTGCGACATGGGTGGATTTATTTCAGAAACAGGCAGAGAAATATCCTGATAGACTGGCCGTGGCTGATGAAAACGGCAGCATGACATATAGGGAATTGGATGAAGTATCCGACCGCGTGGCAGCGTATCTCCTGGAGAAGGGGCTTAAAGAGAATACCTTTGTGGCTATCCGCATGGGACGCTCCAAGGAATTTATTGCGGCGGCACTGGGCGTGCATAAGGCCGGCGGCGCGTATGTTCCCCTCGACTTGGAATATCCTGCCGGACGCGTGACTTATATGATGGAAGATTCCGAGGCAAAACTTGTCATTACGGAAAATTTCGTAAAGGAGGCCGCAGGCAAGAGCCTGCCGTTTGCCCCACAGGCTTATAAACAATCTCCCGATGGCCTGGCTTATATGATTTATACCTCCGGCTCCACGGGAAAGCCCAAGGGGGTAATGATACAGCACAAGGCACTCTTAAACTTTGTGCACTTCATTCGGGAGCGTTGGCAGCTGACGGAAAAGAGCCGGATTGCCTGCCATTCGAACTTTGCTTTTGATGCCTCAGTGGAGGATTTGTATCCTGCGCTTACGGCTGGCGGTTGTGTTTATATCGTCCCGGAAGAGGCCCGGCGTGATATCTTTGAAATGAAAAAATTCATCGAAAAGCACGGCATTACCGGCGGCTGCTATACCACCCGTTTCGGGCAGATGCTGGCCGGGGATGAGCCACTGGATGTGGATTACATTGTGCTGGGCGGCGAGGCCATGACGAGCACCGTTAAAGCACGCGGTGCGGTCTACAACACCTATGGCCCCACGGAATTTACAGTGGATGCTACGTATTTTGAACTGGAGAAGGGGCAGGAATATAATCCCATTCCCATCGGCCGTCCACTTTACAACTGCGCGGCGTTTATTCTGGGAGAAAAACAGGAACTGCTGCCACTGGGGGAAGTGGGTGAACTCTGCCTGTCCGGTCCGCAGCTGGCCAAAGGCTATTGGAAACGGCCGGAGCTTACGGCGGAGAAGTTCATTGACATCAAGATAGCTGATGATGATGTGCGGCGCGTTTATCGCACCGGCGATTTGGCCCGTTACAATGAGGACGGGCAGCTGGAATTCTTTGGACGCATAGACTTTCAGGTGAAACTGCGGGGGTTCCGCATTGAACTCGGGGAAGTGGAGAGTGCAGCCCTGAAATATCCGGGCATTATGCAGGTGGCGGCCGAAGTGAAGCACGATACCCTTTGCCTTTATTACACGGCTGAAAAGGATATCGATGAGCAGGCCTGGAAGTCTGCTATGGAAGAAAGCCTGACGGATTACATGATTCCCGGCTGTTTCGTCCGGCTTGATAAAATGCCGGAAACGCCTAATGGCAAACTGGACCGCAAGGCTCTGCCAGAACCTGTGATGGAGCGTTCTGTAGAGTATGTCGCGCCACGCAATGAACTGGAGCAGGCCGTAGCCGACTGCATGAAGAAGGCTTTGGAGCGCGATGTGAAGATTGGCGCTCTCGATAATTTCTTCGAGATTGGCGGCGACTCCATAAAGGCTATCCGTATGGTCAGTTTCCTGCGGGCACAGGGAATCCTGCTGAAGGCTAATGATGTGCTGAAACACCGTGTGGTGGAAAAGATTGCCCAGTTTGCCAAATATGGCGCTGCAGAAGTACAGGCAAGCCAGGAGCCGATAGAAGGTTTGGTGGAGGACAGCGGCATTTTCCTCTTCTACAAGGACCTTGACTACCCGGATAGTGCTTATTTCAATCAGTCCACCCTGCTGGAATGGAAGGGCAGGGCCGATTTGGCAGCTTTGCAGGCGGCATTTGATGGCATCACCTTCCAGCATGATATGCTGCGCACCAGGTTTGAGCAGGGGCATATCTTTGTGAAGGCCGCAGACGCCAATGAACATGGGGTGACACTGGAAGAATATACACTGCCTGATGAGACAGACAAGATAAAGGAACTCTGCGAGGAAATCCAGTCCCATCTGGCGGTGGACAAAGCCTTGGTGCGGGCGGCGCTCCTGCATGCAGGCACCAGGGACCTTTTCTTCATTACGGCGCACCATACCATTGTGGACGGCATTTCCTGGCGTATTTTGCTGGAGGATTTGGAGACGGCCTATGGTCAGGCTTTGGCCAAGGAACCCGTTAAGCTGCCGGAAAAGACGCATACCTATCAGGACTATGCCCAGGCCATGAAAGAGTACCGGGACAGCTATGCCCTGTCACTGGAGATTCCTTATTGGCAGGAAACGGTCAGAAAGGTACTGGCTATGGAGACCTCCAAGGGGAAGGACTATAGCCGTCATTTTGCGCAGCTTACCGTTTCTATGGACAAGCCTGTGACAGACAAACTGCTCGCGGCCAAACTTTCCGCCTATCAGCTGGAGATTAACGACCTTTTGCTGACGGCTGTCGGCAGAAGTTACCGGCAGACCTTTGGCAAGGACTCCCTGTCCCTGCAGCTCGAAGGTCATGGCCGTGAATACATCGGCAAGGAATTATTGACCGACCGCACCATTGGCTGGTTTACTTCCATCTTTCCTGTCGTATTGGAAAAGCTGAATGGGGAGGCGCAGCATGACCTCATACGGGTGAAAGAGACATTGCACCGTATTCCGAACAAGGGTGTCGGCTATAATGTCCTCGCCTTTGTGGAAGGGCAGCATAAACTCGCTTGGGAAAAGAATCTCATTCCGAAAATGGTGTTCAACTATCTGGGCGATGTGGCAGGTGCTGAGGAAAACAGAACGTATTTTGCCCCGGACAGCAAGGATGGTTTTTCCACGGGCTTGGACTATCAAGCGGTGGAAAATTGTGACGGCCCGGATTTGGCGGTCAACTGTCTGATTGACGGAGGACGGTTTGCCCTCTATTTGGACTACAATACGGGGTTGTATGATGAGAAAACAGCACAGGCCTTTGCACAGGGGATTCTGGGCGAGATTGGGGCGCTGACAGCGCATTTGGACGGTGTTCGTGAACCTGTGGTCACGGCCTCGGATTTAGGGGAAAATTCCTGGAGTGAGGAAGAATTCAACGCTGTTGTTGAGGATTTTGCCCAAAGAGGTGAGCATATCGAGCGGATTTATCCGCTGACGCCGCTGCAGGAAGGAATGCTGCTTTCCCATGTCATGGACCCCCATGATTCGGCTTACCGACTGGTGGATATCTATGCCCTGAACTTCCTGCCCACGGAAAAAGAACTTCGCCTGGCATTGGATGAACTGGCCGTTAAGCATGAAGTCCTGCGCACGGCCATCATCCATGAGGGTGTAGCGGTGCATCGTCAGGCCATCACGGACAGAAAACTTGGCCTCTCGCTGGTGGATATCAGCAAAGAGCAGGACAACTTTGCCGCCGCAAACAAGCTGCGGGAGAAAATGCTTCATGAGGGCTTTGACCTGCAGAGAAAGCCTTTGTTCCAGATTATCTGTGCCAAGACTTCGGAGAATACTGCCTGCCTGATTACGGCAGTTCATCATATTATCGTCGATGGCTGGTGTGTGGGCACGTATCTGAAAGACTTTGAGCATTTCCTGCAGATGGCAAGAGAAGGTGTAGCGCGGCCGGAGATTCTATCCGACAAGGCTGGGCTTTATGAGACCATGGTCAGGGAACTCATCGCCAAGGATAGGAAAGCAGCTACAAAGTACTTTGCGAACCTCTTGGATGGGTATGAGAATCAGGCGGAGATTCCTGCTTATGGGAAGATTGCCGAACATGAGCGTTATAAGGACAATCGGATTATCAGACATCTGGATGCCGGACTGATTGGGCAGTTTGAGCAGATGTGCCGCAATGCGGGCGCAACGCTGTCCAGTGGTATGGAACTGGCCTGGGGCCTGGTGCTGCAGACCGTCTGCCGCCTGGATGATGTGGTGTTTGGCAAAGTGGTTTCCGGCAGGGATAATACCTCAGCCGATGTGTCCGACCTGGTCGGCCTGTTCATCAATACGGTTCCTGTGCGGCTTAAGGCCGGCAAGGATTCTACCGCGGCAGAACTATTGCAGAATCTTCATGAACAGTCCCTGGAAGGCAATCCGTTTGATTTTTGCCCACTGGCTGATATACAGAAAGAGATTGGCATGACCGAGGGGCTGGTGTATTCCATTCTCTCCTTTGAAAATTACGGGGATGATGAAGAAGGCTTGACCATGCTGAAACCCATGCTCGTCAAGGAAGAGCATGTGGGCAGTTATGTCGGCATAGATGCTACGGCTTTGGCTGATGGCAGCATCGAGGTGATTCTGTCCTTCGACCCGCAGCGTTACCGCAAGATTGAGATGGAACGCATCTTCGCCCTGATGGAACATTACATTGCCTGCATGGTGGAGCAGCCCCAGCGTTCACTTCATTCCATGCCCCTGCTGGACAAAGAACAGGAATCGGAGCTTATAGCTCTGTCCCCAGGGCCGACCTATGTGTATGATATGTCTGAAACATGGGTGGATATGTTCCTCAAGCAGGTGAAAGAAAGACCGGAACATACGGCCGTTGTGGACAGCACAGGAAAGTATACCTACGGGGAATTGGAGCAGGTGTCCAACAGCATAGCAGCCTGGCTGAGTGAAAAGGGGACAAAAGAGGGCGACTTTGTAGCTCTGCGCATGGACCGTGTGAAGGAATTCCTGGCCGGCGTGATTGCTGTGGAAAAACTGGGGGCAGCCTACGTGCCCATCGACCCGACATATCCGGAGGACCGTATTGCTTACATGCTGGAGGACTCGGACGCGCGGGCTGTTTTGACCGAAGAAGCGGTGGCGGAGGCCATAGCAAAATATCCAAAGGCAGAGTCGGTTAACCGCGCAGTGCCGCAGGGGCGCGCCTAT
>NZ_CAJODG010000042.1 GCF_905233635.1 Selenomonas sp. AE3005
CCCTGTTCGCAAAGGTTGCCGGCAAGGTTGCTTTCGAGCGCAAAGGCCGCTACCAGCGTCAGGTCAGCGTTTATACGGCTGAAGAAGCTATGTAAGACAAATACTCGGTACCTGCGCTTTTTAAGCGCAGGTATTGTTGTATTATATATGGAACGGCGTTAAGTTGCGTTGTAGTGCATAAAGGCAAGGGCCGGTATTGAACGCAATGCCGGCTCTTGCCTTTGTTCATTATACGCTGTGTTCTTTTCTTTGGTGCAAAGAAAAGAACCAAAAGAAACTGCGGCCTGAAATTCCTTCCGGGAATTTACGGCCGCGGGCGCCCGTCCTTGGGCGCCGGGAGATTACCATTGTCTTTTTACTGATGTGGAGGAAATATGCAGTTTATAGATAGAACCCGTGTAATTGTTAAAGCGGGCGATGGCGGGCATGGGAAGTCTGCTTTCCGTCGGGAGAAGTTTGTGCCGAAAGGTGGACCGTCTGGTGGTGATGGCGGCCGGGGCGGCGATGTGATTTTTGTCGTTGACCAGAATATGAACACCTTGTTGGACTTCCGTTTTCATCGGAAGTTTACGGCGAAGAATGGGGAAAATGGCGATATCAAAAATCAGTATGGTGCCAATGCACCGGCCTGCTATGTGAAGGTACCGCCTGGAACGATTGTTAAAGATGAGGCAACGGGCAAGGTATTGGCCGACCTGACGGAAATCGGTCAGGAGGCAGTGGTCTGCAAGGGTGGCCGTGGAGGCCGCGGCAATGCGAAGTTTGCCAACTCAGCCAACCGCACGCCGACCTTTGCGGAATTCGGTGAACCGGGTGAGGCCAAGAATCTGATTCTGGAATTGAAACTGCTCGCGGATGTTGGCCTGGTCGGCTATCCGAGTGTGGGTAAGTCGAGCCTGGTGGCCAGCTGTTCGGCAGCCCGTCCTGAGATTGCGGAGTATCACTTTACAACGATTACGCCAGTGCTCGGTGTGGTTAAGACGGACTACGAAAAGAGCTTTGTCATGGCTGATATCCCGGGCCTTATCGAAGGCGCTGCTGACGGCGTGGGCCTTGGTCATGACTTCCTGCGCCATGTAGAGCGTACGAAATTGATTCTGCATATTGTGGATGCATCTGGTCTGGAAGGCCGTGACCCGATTGATGATTATCATAAAATCAATGCAGAGCTCAAAAAGTACAGCGAAAAGATTGCCCGCCGTACGCAGGTGCTCGTAGCGAACAAAATTGACCTGCCGGAGGCGCAGGAAAATCTGCCGCGCCTTAAAAAGCTGGCTGAGGAAAACGGCTTGAAGTTCTTTGCAATTTCTGCCGCTACGCGCGAAGGCGTGCAGGAGCTTATCGATTACACCGGTGAATGGCTGGACAACTATGTGGAAGAGCCGGAAACGGAAGAAGAAGTCGTAGTTTATGATGAAAATGAGGAAGACCCGGACAAGATTACCATCTCCCGTAATATCAGCGGTGAACTGGTGGTATCCGGTCAGAATATCGAAAAACTCGTGAAGATGACCAACTTCCTCAACGATGAGGCTGTTCGCCGTTTCCAGTACATCTGGCGCATTAAGAACCTGGATGAAAAACTCCGGGAAAAGGGTGCTAAAGAAGGCGACACCATTCATATCGGGGAAATGGAATTTGAATTCCGCGACTAAGGCGGTTGAGTAAGGAAATTACGGAGGAATAAATTTGTTAAGAAATTCTTTAACGGGCAAGCAGAAGAGCTTTTTGCGTTCCATGGGGCAGAAATTGGAACCCGTGGTCATGATGGGCAAGGAAGGCGTGACACCGACAGTTGTACAGGCAGCGCAGGAGGCCATTAAAAAGCGCGAACTCATTAAGGTACGTGTGCTGCAGAACTGTATGGAAGAGCCGGAAGATGCCATCACCATGCTGGCTGAACGTGCGGATGTGAATCTCGTACAGATTATCGGCCGCAATGGTTTGCTCTTCAAGCGCAACTACGATAAGCCGAAAATCGAACTGCCGTAAATAAAAATATGGAGGCCTGGTTATGGGAAATGCACGTCAGCGTCTGCAAGAGGCCAAGCGTATCGTGGTAAAGGTGGGCACAAGCACCCTGACCCATGAAACGGGAAAATTAAATCTAAATCGTATTGATAAGCTGATACGTGAAATTGCTGACCTGAAAAATCAGGGCAAGGAAATGATTCTTGTGTCCTCAGGAGCTATTGCCGCCGGCTTGGGAAAATTAGGGCTGGACAAAAAGCCCGACTCTATCCCGGAAAAGCAGGCGGTGGCAGCTATCGGCCAGGGCGTGCTCATGCATATCTATGAGAAATTCTTTGCCGAATACGGGCAGGTGATGGGACAGGTGCTGCTGACCAAGGAAAACTCTGTGCAGCACCACCAGTACATTCATTCCCGTAATTCACTGCTGGCGCAGCTGGCCATGGGGGCGGTACCGGTCATCAATGAAAATGACGCGGTGGCGGTCGATGAAATTAAGATTGGCGACAATGACAATCTGTCCGCGATGGTGGCCACTTTGGTAGATGCTGACGCGCTGATAATCTTGTCGGATATCGAGGGACTGTATACGGCTAACCCGGCAACACACCCCGAGGCCGAGCTAATCAGCGAAATCCCGGAGATTACCCCGCAGGTGGAATCTATTGCCGGCGGTGCTGGCTCCAAGCTGGGGACCGGCGGCATGATGACCAAGATTCAGGCCGCCCAGATTGCCATGAGTGCCGGCGTGACCATGGTTATTGCCTCAGGTTCCCGTGAGGGAGTATTGCGTGAGGTTTTGACCGGTCAAAATATCGGCACAGTGTTCCCGGCCCGGGAATCACATCTGCGTGTGCGCAAGTCCTGGCTGGCCTTTGGCAAGCGTCTGGCCGGGGAAATCGTAGTGGACGCCGGCTGTGCCGCCGCTATGCGTGACAAGGGCAGCAGTCTTTTGCCTGCCGGTGTCGTGGCCTGTGCCGGTGATTTTGCTGCTGGCAGTACCGTCCGCGTATTGACAGAAACGCAGCAGGAAATCGCCCGTGGTATTGTGAATTTTGACATGTCAACGCTCAGCCGGGTTATGGGGCATAAGAGCGAAGAAATTACCCGTCTGGTAGGCGAAAATGTACCGGAGGAAGTTATCCACCGGGATAATATGGTTCTAATGGTTTAACTGCAGGGGGAATGACAATGGATATTCAGGCAGAATTACGGCGCCGGGCACAGGCGGCCAAAGAGGCATCTTATAAGCTGGGCGTTTTATCCACCGCGGTGAAAAATCAGGCTCTGCTGGCCATGGCTGACGCCTTGGAACAGGGCTGCGATAAGATTCTGGCAGCTAATGCACAGGATATGACAGCTGCCCGGGAAAAGGGGATTAAGAAATCATATCTTGACCGGCTGCTGCTCGATGAGAGCCGTATTGCCGGTATGGCCGAAGGACTGCGGCAGACGGCCGCCCTGCCTGACCCCATTGGCCAGGAGGACGCCGGTTCAGTGCGTCCTAACGGGCTCTCCATCCGCCGGGTGCATGTGCCTTTAGGCGTGGTTGGCATCATCTACGAGGCCCGTCCTAATGTGACCGCTGACGCTTTGGGCTTATGCCTGAAATCAGGTAATGCGGTGCTGCTCAGAGGCGGCAGTGAGGCTTTGCAGTCCAATATTGCCATCAGCCGCCTGCTGGCCAAAGCCGCCTATACTCATGGCATTCCCGAGGGCGCTGTACAGTTCGTGGATTTTACGGACAGGGAGGCTGTCGGGGTTATGACGCATTTGACGGGGCTGCTCGATGTCATCATTCCCCGGGGTGGTGCCGGCCTGATTAAACGTGTGGTCGAAGACAGTTCTGTGCCGGTCATTGAAACGGGTACTGGTGTTTGTCACACCTTTGTGGACGAAAGTGCTGATTTTAAGATGGCTTTAGATATTGCCATCAATGCCAAGACCAGCCGTCCTTCTGTCTGCAATGCCATGGAAACCCTGCTGGTGCATGAGCATATTGCGCCTAAGTTCCTGCCGCAGCTCAGTCAGGCTATGGCGGAAAAAGGTGTAGAACTGCGCGGTTGTGACAAGGCAAGAGCTGTCTGTCCGGATATGCAGCCAGCCGAAGAAATTGACTGGTCAACGGAGTATGGTGATTTAATTCTGTCGGTCAAAGTCGTAGCTGACGTGACGGCGGCCATTGCCCATATTAACCGTTACAATACCGGACATTCTGAAACCATTGTCACCAATGATTTGGTGAATGCTACGCGATTCCAGCAGGAAGTGGACGCAGCGGCGGTGTATGTCAATGCCTCCACGCGTTTTACGGACGGCTTTGAGTTCGGTTTTGGTGCGGAAATCGGTATCAGTACACAGAAACTGCATGCCCGCGGTCCGATGGGACTGATGGAGCTGACCAGCACCAAGTATCTGATTAACGGCAACGGACAGGTTCGCTAGTGCGTAAGCTGTATGGCTACATAAGAACCTGGCGTGCTTATGTAAGGACACCCAAGGGGAGCCATGATACCAGGGATTACGGCAGGGCGCTGCTGCTCATCGCAGCTACCGTGCTGCTTGTCTGGCTCCTGCTTTATATCGGGGGAGGATTTTAATTATGGGAGAGCGAATCGGCATAATGGGCGGCACTTTTGACCCTATCCATATCGCTCATTTGGTCATTGCCGAGGAGGCGCGGCAGGCATATAAACTGGACCGGGTAATCTTTATCCCGGCCTATATTCCGCCCCATAAACAGGATAGAAAAATCACCGGTGTATATGACCGCGTGAAGATGACAGAATTGGCCATTGCGGATAATCCGGCTTTTTCCCTGTCGCTGATGGAGATTGAGCGGCAGGGCCCGTCGTACTCCCTGCTGACCATTAAGGAATTGCAGCGCGAGCATGGCTGTGAGGCCGAGTTTTACTTCATTACCGGCAGTGACTCGATAAACGAACTGCATACCTGGTATCATGCTGAGGAACTGGTGCGGGCGTGTCATTTTATCGGCACCACCCGGCCGGACAGTCCGCTGGACGAGGCTGCGCTGGCTGAGCGCTGGGGAGAATTATGGAGCCATATTCACCTGCTGCCGATACCGCAGCTGGATATATCATCGACAATGCTGCGGCAGCGGCTGGCAAAAGGTGAGTCGGTACGGTATTTCCTGCCCCCCAGGGTGGCTGCGTATATTGCGGAAATGGGGCTGTATAAATGAGTATGAGCATGGATTACGAGAGTATGCGGAGCCTGCTGCAAAAGAGCCTGAAACCCTCACGTTATGAGCACAGCTTAGGCGTGGCGGAAACGGCGGCAGCTTTGGCCCGGCGGTTTGGTGTGGCGGAAGAACAGGCCATGGTGGCCGGTTTATTGCATGACTGTGCCCGGGAGTTTCCCAATGAGAATCTCATTGCGGAGGCCGAGGCGCGGCAGATTGTGGTGGAACCTGTTGAACGGCAGATGCCCCTGCTGCTGCATGCTTATGTAGGGGCCAAGCTGGTCCGTGAAAAATACGGCGTGGACGATACGGCGGTATCGCAGGCTATTTGGCGGCATACCGTGGGCGGCGCCGATATGACAAAGCTGGATAAGATAATCTGGTTTGCAGATATGATAGAACCCCGGCGTGATTATCCCGGGGTGGAGGAACTAAGGGCATTGGCCCAAACCGCAGACTTAGACGTGATGGTGCTGGCTGGTCTTACCCAGTCCATCATCTTTGTGGCCCAGCGTGGCGGACTCATTCATCCGGCTACGATTACGGCCCGTAATGAGATTTTACTGCGGAATAAAGGATAAAGAAGGAAGAGCCAATGGACAGCCGGGGAAGAGATAACCGGAAAGTAAATGTCACCAAACAAAATATACTTCGCAAGCGGCGGGAAATGGCCCGGCGGCGGCGCAGGGCTATTCTGCGGCTGATATTGCTCATTATTTTTGTGATACTGGTGCTGACAGGCATTGTGGCTGTGGGCTATGGGCTGGTGACGGTGGGCTCGATGCTCAACCGGGAATATCAGGCCATGTACGATGGTTACACATCACGTCAGCAGCTGCGCCGCGGCAGTGTTGACCCGAAGTTTGACGGCTATACAAATGTGCTGATTATGGGCATTGATGACGGCCTTGATAATGACGGCGGCGATGAAAAACGTGCCGACGCTATTATGGTGGCCAGTCTGGAAAATGAAACCGGCAGGCTGCGGCTCATTCATATTCCGCGCGATACATGGGTCAATGTCACCGGCAGCGACCAGCAGACGAAGATAAAGAATCTCTATGTCATGGGGGGCGCGCCTCTCATGGTCCGGCAGATAAATAATGTTCTGGGCATTTCCATCCATCAGTATGTAGTTCTGGATATGAATGTGTTCAGAGAACTCATTGATGTGCTGGGCGGCGTGGATATTTATGTGGAGAGCGACATGAATTACGACGATCAGGAGGCCGAAATTTCCATTCACCTGCCCAAAGGCTATCAGCATCTGTCGGGCACACAGGCACTGCAGTACCTGCGTTACCGCAGCGAGGATTTGGGCGATGAGGGACGTGTACAGCGGCAGCAGCGGTTCAGCAAGGCCCTGTACCAGAATCTCCTGCAGGTGGGAACGCTGACGAAACTGCCGGCCATTGCGGAAGTTTTCAAGGAACGGGTGGATTACAGCGCGGAGATTTTTGATTCTGTGCATCTGGCCAATGTGCTGCGCAGGCTGAGCAGTGATACGCCGGTCAGCGTAATTCTGCCCGGTGAACCGGCTGCCGATGACGCCACTATTTGGGTTATGGACGATGCGGCGGCGGCAGAACGGATGAAAGAATTGTTCCCCGAAGAAGCATTGGAGAAGTAAACAGTTTAGTATGGAGGTAAATAAATGACGATTGTAGAAATTAGTCAGGCAATTTGCAAGGCTGCCAGCGATAAGAAGGCCCGTGATATTGTCATCATGGACATGCAGGGGATTTCTTCCACTACGGATTATTTTGTGATTTGCTCTGCCAACACCGCTACCCAGGTACGGGCGATTGCTGACAACATTGAAGAAGAACTCGGCAAGGCCGGTGTGGATTTCAACCATAAGGAAGGCTACCGGGAAGGTGAATGGGTGCTGCTCGATTACGGTGATGTAGTGGCGCATGTGTTCATGCAGGAGGCCCGTGAGTACTACGCTTTGGAACAGCTGTGGGGCGACGCCAGGCTGACCGTTTATGAAGACTAAGACTGCTGAGGCCGATATGGAAGAACAAGTAAAACGCAAGTATGGCCCGAGCTCCGTGGCTGTCCTGAAAGTGGTGCGCGAGTCGGAGTTAGGCGCTTTCCTCGATGCGGAAACTGGCAATACCAGCGATGATATCCTGCTCCATAAGAATCAGCAGACACATCCCGTAAGTATCGGTGATGAGGTGGAGGTATTCCTGTACCTTGACCCCAAGCGCAAGCTGACCGCCAGTATGCGTGTGCCGAAAATGAAGGAAGGGCAGATTGCCCGGCTGCAGGTCATCAATGTGAGCCGGGACGGCGCTTTTGTTGATGTAGGAGCGGAACGCGGTATTTTCATGCCCTATGCCGGCATGCGCGGCCGTCCGCAGATTGGCGAAGTTGTCTGGGCCAAGCTCTACACGGATAAATCCGGACGTCTGGCGGTGACCATGGAAGTAGAGGACGAAATGCGCCGGGCCTCCCAGCCGGCGGTCAAGGTAAAAAAAGGCCAGATGGTGACGGGGGCTATTTACAATTACACCGACGCCGGGGCCTTTATGTTCAGTGAAGAACGCTATATTGTCTTTATCGCCAACAAGGAAATGCCGGAACAGAACCGTCCCCGGGTGGGCGAAGTCGTCACGGCCCGGGTGACCTTTGTACGGCCTGACGGCCGTTTGAACGCGTCCCTGCGCGAGGCCAAGGAAAAGGCGCTCATTTCCGATTCCCAGCGCATTCTGGAACTGCTTGCGAGCCGCGGCGGAAAAATGCCTTACAGTGACGAATCCTCCCCGGAGGTAATCCGTGACAAATTTGGTATTTCCAAAGCTGCTTTTAAGCGGGCTTTAGGTCATTTATTACGCGAAAAACGCATCGAAGAAAAAGATGGCTGGACATATCTCAAAGAATCTTAAGAAAATTTCACGACTTTGAAGGATTTTATATTTCAAGGGCGAATATGAAAGCTAGAGACGAAATTTGATGGGATATAAAATATATGGGGGCGAAGTAGATGGCAGCAGAAACGAGTGGAGATAAGAAAGGAATCTTGCTGGAGACCGGCACCAACGAGTTTGAAATTGTCGAATTCAGCATTGGTCAGGTAAACTATGGTATCAATGTGGCCAAGGTACGTGAAGTAATCACCTGTCCGCCGGTAACGGCGATGCCGCAGGCACATCCGTATATCGATGGCCTCTTTACCCTGCGTGGCAAGGCTATACCTTTGGTTAATCTGCCCCGCTGCTTAAATGTGCAGTCCAAGGCAGAGCCGCGTAACGTCATCGTTACGGAGATAAACAATTACAACATCGGTTTCCTTGTGGAAAATGTTTCCCGTATTCATCGTATTTCCTGGAAGGATATGGAACCGGCACCTGAGGTCGGTGACCAGTCCCGTGTGGTTGGTATCATAAAGATGGAAGACCGTATTGTGCTTCTCATCGACTTTGAAACCATCATTGCGGAAATCAATCCTGAAATCAACGCGAAACTCACCACTTATGAAGAGGCTACCGAGGACGTCAAGAGCAAACGCGCCGATGTCCATGTCGTGGTAGCGGAAGATTCGCCGATGCTGCGCGACCTGCTGGTTACGACTCTGCATGAGTCAGGGTACCGCTATGTCCGCGACTTTGGCAATGGTCAGGATGCCTGGGATTACCTGCAGGGTCTGGCCAAGAAGGACGGCCCCATCGACAAACATGTACGGGTTATTATTTCCGACGTGGAAATGCCCAAGATGGATGGTCACCGTCTCTTAAAACTGGTGCGTGAGGATGAAGTCCTGCAGGGTGTTCCGCTGGTACTCTTCTCCTCCCTTATCAGTGAGGAAATGCGTCTTAAGGGCGAGCAGCTGGGCGCTTCCGGGCAGATTGCCAAACCGGAAATCAATCAGCTCATCGGCTTGCTCGATAACCTTATCTTCGGTGTGCCCATAAAGGACAAGAATGCCGAAGAAGATTGAGCGTATAGACCTTAGTGGCATTTAGTTTAATTGTGGATAAAAGGCTGTTGCTGTTGCGACAGCCTTTTTATTGTGATAGAATGGTTATAATTGCTAAGTGTATAAATGAGGTAATTTCAGATGAGAAGATATACATCTCTGCTGCTCACTGCCTTTTGCCTGTTCATGTTGGTGGTGGCCGGTTCGGCGTACTTTGCCGGTGCCGGGCAGGATGCTGTGCGACGGCCGATGCGTGAGGTGACGGTTTATACCACCTTGCCTGCTGAGCATGCTTCGATACTGACAGCCGCTTACGAGGAGGCCAAGGGCGTCCGGATAAACTTTGTTCCGCTGGCTAGCGAGGAAATCCTGAACCGGCTTAAGAGTCAGGTCGAAAATGGTGGTGAACAGGCCGCGGCTATGGTATTGGCAGATAAGGAAACTCTGACCAGGGCTGGAGCTGCAGGTTATTTGGTGCCCTATATATCTGAGGCTGGGGACCAGGTTCCGGAATCATTCCGCCAGAGCGACGGCTATTGGACTGGTGTCTGGTATGACCCCATCGTCTTTTGCATGAACCGCGATTATCTGCTGACACTGTCACGGGTGCCGGACACCTGGAAGGATTTAGCAGCTCAGCCGCAGATGCGCGTTGGTATTACTGATTTTTTGGCAGCAGACGCGTCCGCGAATTTATTTATGAGCATGCTGGCGCAGTTTGGAGATGCGGCCACTTACGATATCTGGCGGCAGATTCATCCTAAAGTGGTGCAGTATGCCCGTTATCTTTCCAACCCTGTGCGGCAGGCCGGTATGGGTGAAGTCGATGTAGCCATTGCCGTGGAAAGTGAGGCAGTGCGCTATATGCAGGGGGGCTATCCCTTAAAAATCGTCTATCCTGCCGATGGTACGGCGGCGATGATTACCGGGACGGGCATTGCTTTCCGGGCTAAGAACACCGACGCGGCAGCAGCTAAGGAATTTGCTGACTGGCTGCTTACGGACGAGGCTCAGCAGGCACTGCAAACGCAGGATTTCTACTTTGTACCGACGAACCCCGGTACACTGGCGTATAAGTCGTTTGCCGGCAAGAATATGATACTCTTTGACCAGCCGGCTATGTTTACGGCCCAGCAGAAACATGATTTTCTGGACAGATGGGTCAAGGAAGTAAGGTTCAAGTAAGTATGAGCTATAGAGGGTGCTGTCTGTCTTTGGCAGACTGTATCCTCTTTCCGTTGTTTTTAGACGTATACAAGCGTCATTTTAGGAGGTTAGACTTTGAAAGCTGGTTTTATTAGTCTTGGCTGTTCCAAGAATCTTGTAGATACAGAAGTTATGCTGGGGGAGCTTAAAAGCCACGGCATTGAAATAACCAATAACCCGGCAGAGGCTGACATTTTGATTGTCAACACTTGTGCCTTTATTCAGTCCGCCAAAGAGGAATCCATCACTACGGTGCTCAATATGGCTGATTACAAGGAATCCGGCCGCTGCCGCAGCCTGATTGTGGCTGGCTGTCTGGGCCAGCGTTACAAGCAGGAACTGCTCGATGAACTGCCCGAGGCTGACGCTATTTTGGGCACGGGGGCCTGGAACCGTATCATGGAGGCCGTAGAGGAAACACTGAAAGGCCGCCGGGTAGTTATTGCCGGGGAGGACGAATCCCTGTACGATGAAAAGACACCCCGTATCAGAACGACACCTGACTATACGGCCTATGTGAAAATCGCTGAGGGCTGTGACAACCGCTGTGCTTTCTGCGCTATTCCGCAGATTCGCGGCCGGTTCCGCAGCCGGCGGATTGAGGATATCTGTGCGGAAGTGGAAAGACTCACGGAACAGGGCGTCCGGGAAGTGGTGTTCATCGCGCAGGACAGCACCAATTACGGCCGGGATATTTACAACCGCCCGGCGCTGGCAGAACTGCTGCGTGAAGTGGTAAAGGTACCGAAACTCAAATGGGTGCGGACGCTGTATTTGTATCCGAAATTCTTTACCGATGAGCTCATCGATGTATATGCGACGGAGCCCAAGGTCTGCAAGTATGTGGACCTGCCCCTGCAGCATGCCCATGATTCGGTGCTGCGGTCCATGCACCGCCCGGATACGCAGGAACAGATGATTACGCTGATTAAGAAACTGCGTGAGCGCATTCCCGGCGTGACCATACGCTCGACCTTTATCGTTGGTTTCCCCGGGGAAACAGACGCCCAGTATCAGACACTGCGCAACTTCTTAATTGAGCAGCGGCTCGATAAAGTAGGCGTGTTCACTTATTCCCGGGAAGAAGATACGCCGGCCTACAATATGGAAAATCAGATTTCGGAAGAGGTTATGCAGGAGCGTTATCATGATTTAATGAGCGTACAGAGCAAGATTTCCGAGGAAGTCAACCAGAGCTTTGAGGGCAAGGTTATTGAAGTCATGGTCGAAGGCCGGGACGAGGAACAGCCAAACATTGCTGTAGGCCGCTCCTATCGTGAGGCTCCCGAGGTTGATGGCCAGGTCTATATCGAAGGCGATACGGACAGCAAGCCCGGGGATATCATTAAGGTACGTATCCTGCAGGGATTCACCTACGATGTAGTGGGTGAGCCGGTGAAATAATGCGTGGTGGCGATATACCGCGACTTTATGCCTTCCCCTTGAGGGGAAGGTGGCAGCCGACAGGCTGACGGATTAGGTGGTAAAACCACGGCATTTACTATTTATAGATTTTTATAGATTTTTGGAGGAACTTTTTGAAACAGGAACTTAAAAACTTTGGTGAGATTGAACTTAGCCGGAAATTACTGCAGGCGCTTAGGGAGATGGGCTTTGAGGAGCCGTCACCGATTCAGGCGCAGACGATTCCCCTGACGCTGGAGGGACATGACGTTATTGGTCAGGCCCAGACAGGGACGGGAAAAACGGCGGCGTTTGGGATTCCGACGGTGGAGAAGGTCACGGAGAAAATCCATCGGGTGCAGGCGCTTATCCTGACGCCAACCCGGGAACTGGCTATTCAGACGGCCGAAGAGCTGAATAAAATCGGCAAGTTTAAACGGGTGCGGACGCTGCCTATATACGGCGGTCAGTCTATTGACAGGCAGATTCGGGCTTTGAAACGCGGTGTGCACATTGTTGTAGGTACGCCGGGGCGCTTGCTTGATCATCTGAATCGCGGTACGCTGGCCCTGGATACGGTTAATACACTGGTGCTCGATGAGGCCGATGAAATGCTGGATATGGGCTTTATCGATGATATCGAAAATATCCTGCGCCAGATTCCCGATGGGCGGCAGACATTGCTGTTCTCGGCTACGATGCCGGCACCTATTGAAAAGCTGTCACGCCGCTATATGCAGCATCCGCAGCGTGTGACTATCACCAAAGAAAACCTGACAGTTCCTTTGATTGACCAGCTTTATTACGAAACCCGGGAAAAGTTTGAAGGTTTGTGCCGGGTGCTGGATGTGGAAGAAACAGGCAAACTGATTATCTTCTGCCGGACAAAACGGGCGGTTGATGACCTGACGGCCTCCCTGGAGGCTCGCGGCTATTCCGCTGGCGGCCTGCATGGGGACTTATCCCAGATTCAGCGTGACCGGGTGATGAAACGTTTCCGCGAAGGACGTATTGATATTCTGATAGCCACGGACGTGGCAGCTCGGGGCATTGATATTGACGATATCACGCATGTTATCAACTACGATATTCCGCAGGACCACGAATCTTATGTGCACCGTATCGGCCGTACCGGCCGGGCAGGCCGCAAGGGCGTGGCTATGACCTTTATCGAGCCCAAGGAATACCGCCAGCTGCGCCTTATCATGAAACTGGCGCATACGAAAATCCAGCGCAAGGAACTGCCTACGGCGTCTGATATGCTGGAACACCAAAAGGAATTGGTACAGGAGCGCCTTATTAAGACTTTGCAGCAGAATCATTACGATGACTATCATGAAATCATCTCCGATGTGGCAGCAGAAGGTTTTGATATGGTGGACATTGCCGCTGCGGCCCTGAAATTGTCCCTGGAGGGATTCAAGGATGTGGACAAGGAGTCCGGGGCCTTTGGTGACACCGGGGGCGCGCCCGGTATGGTGCGCCTGTTCCTCAACATCGGCCGCAGCCAAAAAATCCGTCCGGCAGATATTGTCCGGGCTATCGCTGACGAGGCCGATATTCCCGGTGCGACTATCGGGGTTATCAATATTTACGATAAATTCACTTTCGTGGAAGTTCCCGAAGATGTGGCGGAACGTGTTATGAGCATCATGCACCGCAATACGGTGAAGGGCTACAAGGTAAATGTAGAGCCTGCCCGCAAGCGGTGATGATATATACGAAATAGAGAATTATAGGAATACCCATTAACACTGAAAGAAAGAGGTAATGCAACATGCAGAAACAAGCAAAGATTATCGCAGCTTTAGGTCTTATGGGAGTTCTCTTTATGGGAACTGGTATGACAGGCACGGAGGTGGCTGCGGCTCCGGCTGCCCAGACGGCAAATGCAGACACGCAGGCCGCTGTTCCTTACGTATACACTAGCAAGGAATACGGTTATACGATTAACTGCCCGAAAAAACCTAATGTTGTGCCGGCTCATCTCATCTATGAAAACAAGAAGGGCGAAGTCCTGGTCTTTGATAACGAAGGCTACACCATTAAAAATGCCTGGGTTATCATCAAGGACGCTTTTGATGAAAAAGCGATGCCGGACCTTAACAAAATCAATGAGGAAGAGGCTAAAAAGTACTGCTCCGATTTGATGAGCAGCAATGGCTACGAAGCGATTGAACTCATCAGCCGTACTAAAAAGGACAAGGCTATTTATGCCATCACTGCCAAGGAAGTCGAAATCGACAGCAACGGTGACGGCAAGCCGGATATGACGGCTAAGGCTGACACCCAGATGGCTGTGACGTTCTTCCGTGGCAACAAGGGCGGCCGTTACTCCATCCAGCTCATTGACAATCCCGAGCTGCGTAATAGTGCCATTGCACTGTTCCAGAAGGGCGTAACTACTTTTAAGGAAAAATAATTCGGCAGATGTTCCCCAGCCCGGCAGCGGGAAGAGGAAATTTAATAAAATTCGGCAGGACTTTTGTGGGCTCCTGCCGAATTTTATTATTGTATATGGAAAAATTTGCGGCGTTAGGCCATTGGAGGATATAGATAATGAAGTATAGTAGCAAGGCTTTGGGCATGGCTGTCAGTATGCTGTTGCTGGGGAATGTGGCTTTTGCCGCTGATGCAGGCACAGCAGGAGAAAACAGTGATTTTGCCCGTTCCCTTATGATACAGGACCAGCCGCAGGGCGACAGCAAGCAGAAGGCGGCCAAGGCCGTAGATAATGCAATAAACAACCTGCCGGAATTAAATACGAGGCTGCGTTGGGCAGCGGTAAAGAGTCCGCAGGAACTGGCAGAGGAGCAAAAAGCCGCGCAGCGCCAGCATAAGGCTATACCTATTATCATTACGGCCGCAGATATGGATAAGGCCCGTAAGGAAGAGAAAAAGCACGGCCAGCAAAAGCCGTCAACGCTTATTTCGCCGCGCCCCATGCAGCAGCCTGAACTTAAACCGCAAATGCCGGTTAAGCCGCAGCCCGTCGTCCAGCCACAGGCATCCCAGCCGGTTAGGGAAAATGTCGTAGAGCTGCCGCCGATACAGCCCATTGGCCAGAGCCAGCCTGTCAGTCAGCCGCCCACGGAAACGGTGGAACTGTCACCTGTGCAGCCCGTGGCACCATCTGCCAGCACCCTGCTCGACGCATTGGTGGAAGTGACCAGTGTGGAACTGCAGGTTCGGCCTGTAGAGGACAGCAATATCATGGAGCTTACCATTCAGCCGGTGCGCTGAACGCAAAAAACCTCCCGGCGTTGTGCCGGGAGGTTTTTGTTTTTAGATAGAGAAAAGACCACGGAGTGGGATTGACTCCATGGTCTTCATAGGGAAGGGATGATAAAAAATTTGAGAAATGGGAAGCAAGAAGGGTGGGATGTTCCTTCTTGTCTAGGGAATCAACAAGAGATAAATATCTAGGGGATTGACTAGCTTTTCTCTTATTGACAAACTCATTATAACGAAGATTTCTGAAAAGAATATGTAACCCGAGTTACAAAAGAGAAAAAATGTAGAATTTTTTTGCGGGTAATTTTCATTTCCTTCTAACCATATTATGTTAGAATAGGTAGGAACTTAGAAAGTCGAGGTGATTATCTTGCAGAGAAAGATTTTAAATACGATTATGGCCGGCTGTGTGGGGCTGAGTGCCGCTATGCTCCCTTTGTCCAAGGCTGAGGCTGTGGACGGCTGGGGCGCGGCAGCGCAGGCTTTGGGCGTGTATGCCGCCTATAAATCAAGCCTGGCCAGCATTTTGGCGCTGGGCAACGATGTTAACGCTCAGGTGCAGAGCCGGGCTCAGGACATTAAACAAAATGGCCTGGACCCCAATCCTAATGACGTGCGCGTGGTAGATGAGGTTATGCAGCAGCTGGTCTTTCACGGGGACTATGTGCTGAAAAACAATTCCCTGCCGTTTATTTGGGCAGTGAATGACAGCAAGGACTTCAATGCGGCCTGTTATCCCACTAATTACATCAGTATCAACCGGGCGCTCGTAAGAGGGCTCAATCTGGACCAGGACGAACTGGCAGCCGTGCTGGCGCATGAAATGACGCACGGGCTGGAACAGCACAGCGCCAGCAATTATGCCAAGGCCGTGGCGCAGTACATGGGGATGAGCTTTTTGAACATGGATACGAATTCTATGGACTGGAACAAGCTCAATGGGCTGGCTAATTACTCTATTGCCAAGAACATCACCCTGCCCACGGAGTATGAGGCTGATGCCGGCGGCTTTTATATCATGACCAGTGCCGGTTTTAATCCCGGCGGCGGTGCCGCTGCTATGGCCCGCATGGCTTACTATCTGACCTATGAAACCCAGAATTTTCTCGAACATCAGAGTCCGAATGCTGAGGAAAATGAACGGGAGCATTACAGCGACCACCCGGAAACCAAACTGCGCGAAGAACGGCTGGCCAAGATGATGACAGAGTATGGTTTTGGTCATGTTACCGTGCAGAATCAGCAGGATATCTACATTGATGGGGAAAAACTCCTGTCAGTAGAGTGGACGGGCGAAGGCTATGACAATAAAGCTGAAAATGCTTATTATGTGGCCGGGGCTATTGCCAAGGCCTTCCATGATTACAATAACATAACCGGCTGGGATTTCCGTAAGGACAGCACCGGTAAGGTTACCTGCCTGCCGGAAACGCGGGTAAATAAAACCTTACAGGAATTCCTGCGCCTGCGCAACGCCGGGGAAACACTGCAGCAGCTTGTGACAAAGGCCTATGCGGCGGAACAGGCTGCTGGTACCCGGCAAAAATACCGGGAGGCAGAGGAAAAACGCTGGCAGGAAATGCAGAAACTACGGGCGGCTAATGTGCAGGCCGATGTGAAAACCGTCAAGAAACTACGGGAAAATGCTGATGCCTACAGTGATTATGCCCTGGGGGACAAAGCCCTTGAACAAATGCAGCGTGTGTTTGCCTGCCAGAATATGGACGACCTGGGCGAAAGCCTGGCTATCAATGCCCGGGCTTTGGCGGTAAAGGGGGACTTTGCGGCAGCCCTGGCAGAGGCCGACAAGGCTGTCAGCACCAATCCGCAAAATGTCTACACGTTCCTGAACCGCAGCGATATTTACCATATGCAGGGCAATACCACAGCCGCTTTGGCTGACTTGTCAAAGGCTAAGGAAATTGACAAGTCAAATATCTACGTCTATCTGCTGTCCGCGCAGATTTATGACGAGCTGGGGAATAAAGAGCAGGCCAAGGAAAACTACCGCGAGTTCTACAAACTGCGTCCTAAGGCTTATCGCAACATTCCTGAAGAATACCTGCAGGAAATCGCCCCTAAGGAATATAAGGAAGTAGTCAAAGCTAAGGTTGAGGCCAGGGAGAAATACGAAAAAGAATGGCGTAAGCAGAAAGCTGATAAAGACAGCAAGTAATTGACAAGAATCCCGTACTTTGTTAAAATTGTTGACAGCGATGAAAAAGAGGAGTAGCGCAGGCAAGCGAGACCGGGACGGTGTGAGCCGGTCAGGGCGTGAAGGGCACTTTGGAGCACAAGACAAGAGAAAACTTTGAGGTGGGCTTTCGCTGAGCGGAAACCAATCAGGGTGGAACCGCGGGAATATAGAAATATAGTCTCGTCCCTGTAACGAGTGCGTTACGGGGACGGGACTTTTTAGTTATGTCAACGTAACAGAGAAAAAGGAGTTGTACCTATGAAATTTCAGGAAATCATCCTGGCTCTGCAGAAATTCTGGTCAGAGCAGGGCTGTATCTTAGCACAGCCTTATGATGCCTTCCACTTTTTTGCGTGTACTCGGCCCCGAGCCGTGGAACGTGGCTTATGTTGAGCCGTCGCGCCGTCCGGCTGACGGCCGCTATGGCGATAACCCGAACCGCCTGTACCAGCACCATCAGTTCCAGGTTATTATGAAACCGTCCCCGGACAACATTCAGGAACTCTATCTCGAGAGTCTGGAACGTCTGGGCATTGACCCGAAACAGCACGATATCCGTTTTGTAGAGGATAACTGGGAATCTCCGACGCTGGGCGCCTGGGGCCTGGGCTGGGAAGTATGGCTCGACGGCATGGAAATCACCCAGTTCACCTACTTCCAGCAGGTAGGCAGCCAGGACGTTAAGCCGGTAGCCTCGGAAATTACCTATGGTCTGGAGAGACTTGCCATGTACATTCAGGGTGTCGAAAATGTTTACGACATTCAGTGGACGGACGATTACACCTATGGCGATGTATTCCATCAGAATGAGTACGAGCAGTCCGCTTATGCTTTTGACCTCTCCGACGAAAAACTGCTGTTTGAGCTGTTTGACAAGTACGAGGCCGAGGCTGTTCGCGTAATTGCGGAAGGCTATGTACACCCGGCCTATGACTATGTGCTCAAATGCTCCCATACTTTCAACCTGCTGGATGCGCGCGGTGCTATCTCCGTGTCCCAGCGTACCGCCTTTATCGGCCGCGTGCGTAAGCTCGCACGTCTGTGTGCAGAGTGTTACTTAAAACAGCGTGAGGAACTTGGTTATCCCATGCTGCACAGGGGGGAGAAATAATGAGCAAGGACTTACTGTTAGAAATCGGCACGGAAGAAGTACCGGCACACGTAATGCCGGGTATCCTTGCCCAGTTGAAGGAAAATGCCGCTAAGGCTTTTGCGGATAGCCGCATTGCCTGCGGGGAAATCCGCACCATCGGTACGCCGCGCCGCACGGCTCTTTTGGTCAAAGACCTGGCTGAAAAACAGGAAGATGTGGAAAGTGAAAACCGCGGCCCGTCCGCAGCCATCGCTTTTGACGCTGACGGCAATCCGACCAAGGCAGCTCAGGGCTTTGCCCGTGGTCAGGGCATTGACCCGAAAGACCTCGTGGAAAAAGACGGCTATGTCTATGCCATGGTACACGAAAAAGGCAAGGAAACGGCGCAGCTCCTGCAGACCATTCTGCCGGAACTCATCTGCGGCCTGAATTTCCCGAACAATATGCGCTGGCGCGACCTGGACTTCAAGTTCATCCGTCCGCTTCGCTGGATTGTAGCCCTTTATGATACCGAAGTTGTGCCTTTTGAAGTGGCTGAAGTAAAATCCGGCAAGGTTTCCCGTGGCCATCGTTTCCTGTCGCAGGGCGATTTCACCATCAACAGCGCCGCAGAATACGAAAAGGCCTGTGAAGAAAACTTCGTCATTGTTGACCAGGAAAAGCGCAAGGCCATGATTCGCGAGCAGATTGAAGAAGTGGCCAAGCAGAACGGTGGCAAGGCCGAAATCACCGAAGACCTGCTCGAAGAAGTGCTTTATCTTGTTGAATATCCGACGGCGCTGTGTGGCAAGTTCGAGGAAAAATATCTGGAATTGCCGCCGGAAACGGTTATCACGCCGATGCGTGACCATCAGCGCTACTTCCCGGTGAAGGATGCTGCTGGCAAGCTGCTGCCGCTCTTTATCACGGTACGCAATGGCGGCAGTGAACACCTCGAAACCGTACAGCACGGCAACGAGCGCGTACTGCGTGCCAGACTGGCTGACGCGCAGTTCTTCTTTGACGAGGACCGCAAGAAGAGCCTTGAGGAACACCGCGAAAAGCTCAAGACCGTTGTATTCCAGCAGGGCCTCGGCACCATGTATGAAAAATCCGAGCGTCTCGTGGAACTGGCCGGCTTTATCGCTGATGAAATCGGCGCTGATGAAAAAGCCCATAAACACGCACAGCGTGCTGCACTCCTGTGTAAAGCTGACCTCGTAACCGGCATGGTTACCGAGTTTACGGAACTGCAGGGCATTATGGGCCGTGAATACGCTAAGCTGGATGGCGAATGTGAAAACGTAGCTATCGCTATCGACGAGCACTACATGCCGCGCTTTGCCGGCGACAATCAGCCGCAGACCGCTGCCGGCCGTATTGTCAGCATGGCTGATAAGATTGATACCATCGTTGGTACGTTCAGCCGCGGCAAGATTCCCACGGGTTCCCAGGACCCCTTCGCCCTGCGCCGTCAGGCTCTGGGCCTTGTAAATATGCTCATTGAGGCTAAGTGGGATGTAAGTCTGGCCAAGGTCGTGGCTAAGTCCATGGACCTGTACGGTCTGAAGGACGAGGCTGTCCGCACGAAGATGCAGTCTGATGTAGCTGACTTTATGCGCCTGCGTCTGAAGAACGTTCTCGAGGCTGTCCGCTACGATGTGGTGGACGCTGTGCTCGAAAATGTGGATGATATCTACGCTGTTGACTTGCGCGCTGCCGCTGTGGCTAAGTTTGTAGAAGGCAGCGATGCTGCCGCCAACATTCAGGCCTTTGTCCGTGCCTCCAACCTGGCGAAAAAAGCCGAGGCTGGTGAAATCAGTGAAAGCCTGTTTGCCGCTGACGAAGAAAAGAATCTGTACGATGTCTACAAGTCCACGGCCAGCTCCGTAGCCAGCCTGGTGGACGGGCAAGACTACGCCGGCGCTATCGATGCTTTGAAGGAACTGGCTAAACCGATTGATGCTTTCTTTGACGCTGTAATGGTTATGGACAAGGACGAAAAGGTGAAGAACAACCGCCTGTCCCTGCTTAAGGCTATTGACACATTGGTAAACCGCGTAGCTGATTTCAGTAAAATCGTTTTGTAAGATAATAATATAAGCCAATAAACTCCGTTGACATTTAGTGTTGACGGAGTTTTTCTATGTAAATTGCAGTTTGGTGGTTAGTTCGTGCTAAAAATTATCCCGATAATACGTGCACGGGGTTCACGGGGGAGTAATTTTTCTGCCCCCGCTAAACGACA
>NZ_CAJODG010000043.1 GCF_905233635.1 Selenomonas sp. AE3005
CATTCAGTGCAGCGGAGAAAAAGTATTCCCACCTCCGCCCACTGAGCTGTAGCAGATAGAATTAAGAACGTATTGACAGCTACAAAGACAAACTGCAATATATATTTTCTCCATCTGCTTTGTTGCACGTGAAACAAAAATTATTTTCTCCATTTCTAGGAAAAAACCTCTCCTGCCGCGAATATAACAGTAATGCTTAGTTACTTAAAAACGCGAGAGGGATTAACCATGAAATCACAAAATTTTATTCGCCGGAGTGACATGTTAAAATGCATGCTCTGTGCTGACCCCGTATGCGACAAATCCTGCCCTGCAAGTTTACAGCCAGCCAGGATTTTACGCAGTCTATGGTTTGCCAACGAAGATGTTGCCGCCGTAAGCCTGCCTGCGGACAATCCTTGTGCAAACTGTTCTGCCCCCTGCGAATCAGCCTGTCTGCGCCCGCATGAAGTCCCCATAAGGGACCTCATCGGCAGATTAAAAACTGAAGTTGCCCCGCAGCTCAGTACGGCCCTGCCCACAGATGAGAACCGTCTAAAAACAGATATTTGCGGTGTTCCACTGGAAAATCCCTTTTTACTGTCCTCTTCCGTAGTGGCCAGCACCTTTGACATGTGTGACCGTACCTTTACCGCCGGCTGGGCCGGAGCCTCCTTCAAGACCATCTGCAACTTTGACATTCATGAGGCCTCTCCCCGTTTTTCAGCTATCAATGGCGCTGACGGCAGCATAATCGGATTCAAAAATATTGAACAGCTATCTGACCATAGCGTGACCGAAAACATGGCTATTTTCCGTCATTTAAAGAAAAAACATCCCACCAAGTTTATTTTGGCCTCCATCATGGGACAAAATGACGCCGAATGGACAGAACTGGCCTATACCTGTCAGGAAAACGGTGCCGATGCTATTGAACTGAATTTTTCCTGCCCCAATATGATGGCCGATGGACTGGGTTCAGATATTGGTCAGGTTCCCGACCTGGTAGAACGCTTTACCGCTGCGGCCAAACGCCGCACCACCATACCAGTTTTAGCTAAACTCACGCCTAATGTTGCCGTCATGAGTCCGGCCGCTGAGGCTGCCCTGCGCGGCGGTGCTGATGGCCTTGCAGCTATCAACACCATTAAAAGCATTATGGGCATCAATCGGAACACTTATGTATCGAGCCCTGCCATACAAGGCAACTCTGCCGTAGGCGGCTACAGTGGCAATGCAGTAAAACCGATTGCCCTGCGCTTTATTGCCGAACTTGCCAAAAATCCTGCCCTTAAGAACCTGCATATCAGCGGTATGGGCGGCATTGAAACCTGGCAGGACGGCTTGGAATTTTTGCTGTTAGGTGCCAGTTCCCTGCAAGTCACCACCGCTGTCATGCAATATGGCTACCGTATCATCGATGACCTGAAATCTGGCCTGAACTACTACCTCCACGAAAAAGACATTACTTCGGTAAAGGAACTGGTCGGACGTTCCCTGCCCTACGTCAGCGATTCCACAGATGTATTGGAACGTGACAGTATTCTGTTCCCGAAATTTACACATACGACCTGCCTTGGTTGTGGCCGCTGTGTTATTGCCTGCGCCGACGGAGGACATCAAGCCATTAGTCTGAACGAAAATCGCCGGCCTGTACTTGACGGAAAAAAATGTGTTGGCTGCCATCTCTGCCGTCTGGTTTGCCCCACGCATTCCATCGCCTCCGGTACAAAAAGAATTTACCGCCGTTCCCCTTCCCTGTCATGACCAGCTCCCTATGAAATCCCTGTTGGTTATAACGCCGTTGTTCCAGTTTTGCCATAGGCAAAACTTCCTCTTGGCGTTTCAACGAGGCGGGAGATATGCTCGCCGCCTGTTTTGGTATTCGTGCACATTTTCTTGCCTCGTTATATATTAAAGCTGAAACGGCCGCAGGCTTAGTGATTATCACCAAGCCTGCGGCCATTTTGTTTCACGTGCAACAATATGATATTTTTACAGGCCTATGACCTCTGTAAAATAAATTACCGTTACCGTATCTTCCATGAGGATACGCCGTTTATAGATACGTTCAAAATCGGCAATCAGTTCCTCATGACTGTTAATATCGGGATTCTGATTACCCAAATCTTTGGAGGTCAGGGTTCCCATTGTCTTTACTCTCACCTTATCCAGGTAAGCCGTATAGAGTTTTTGCTTTTGTTCGCCCTTTTGCCCGGTAGTAATCCAGACAATCGAACCTTCCGGGAATTGCGCACTGACATCGCCTAAGCGGACCGTACAGCGCTTGGTGCGGCTAATCAGCATCTTTTTATGCTTTTCGTCGCGGAAATTCAAGGCCATCATACAGGCATTCCTCCTTCGGATGACACATCATCAACTAGCTTGATTATAACGCCGTTGTTCCAGTTTTGCCATAGGCAAAACTTCCTCTTGGCGTTTCAACGAGGCGGGAGATATGCTCGCCGCCTGTTTTGGTATTCGTACATTTTCTTGCCTCGTTATATCACATCTTAGCCCCGGTAGAATACATTTTAATCGGCTCAGGATTATCTGCTATGCTCCAGACACCGCAGGGACAAACACCGGCACAAATGCCGCAGCCAATGCACTTATCGGGGTCGGAAACGTATTCCCAGCTGCCATCCGCTTTTTCGATACGCGTGATGGCTTTCTCAGGACACGACTCCAGACACATCTTACAGTCACGGCAGGTACCGCAGCTGACACACCGTGCATGGTCGTCCACAGGGTCTCCCAACAGACAGTGATGGCACTTATCAAAATAGGCTTTTGACAGGCGTTCAGCCGGAATCTGCTGTTTCTGGGGGAACGGCTTAACCTCCTGTCCCCTTACGTACTGGTCAACATAATAAGCAGCTTTACGGCCGCTGCCAATAGCATCTGTCAGGCGGCCCGGTTTAATGGTGTCACCAGCCGTAAATACACCGGCAGCGATAGACTGGTCAGCCTTCGGCACCAGCCAGCTGTTACGGAAGAATTCTATGCCTTCATTTTCCGGCAGGAAATCCAGCTCCGGCTCTTCACCGATGGAAACAATAACCTGGTCAGCCGGGATAAAAGTGCCATCGTTGGCATATACACCTTCTGCGGTAATCTTATTGGTGAAGAAAGGCCATACCAGCTTGCCGCCCAAACCTTCCACATAGTCAATCTCTTCTTTAAAGGCCGCCGGTTTCTGCACGTCCACAGCGACTACGGTTTCCGCGCCCATCTCGTAAGCACCGCGGCAGGTATCCATACCGGAGTTGCCGGCGCCAATAACCACCACATGCTTGCCCGTTTTAGGATGTTCACCACGGTTGATGGCCTTGAGGTATTCCAGCCCCATCGTCAGGCGCTCTGCGCCTTCCCACGGAAAGAACCGTGATTTAGTGCCGCCAGTCGCCACCAAAACAGCATCATTGGCACTGCGCAACTCGGCAAATTTTTCTTTGTCAACCTTACAGCTGGAAACAAATTTCACACCGACACTTTCAATGCGTTTAAGTTCTGCTTCCAAAAGCTCATGGGAAAGACGGCCACGCGGAATAACCTGCTCCAGTTTGCCGCCGATATGTTCCGCCTCATCGTAAACGGTAACGCTATGTCCCTTGCGTGCCAGCTGCCAGGCTGCCGACAGGCCGGCTACACCACCGCCGATAACGGCAATTTTCTTTCCGGTCTGTACTGCCGGTTTGGCTACCGGCAGAAATGCGGAACGATAGCCCAGGTCACCAATCTGTATAGGTTCATCAATACTGCCACGGGTACAGCCGTCCATACAAGGGTTGGGGCAGACAGAGCCGCAGACCGAACCCGGGAACGGCGTGTATTCCAGTTCCAACTGGAACGCCTCGTCCAGTTTGCCCTGACGAATCAGGTCAAAACGGCGCTGTGTCGGAATACCTGTCGGGCAGTTAAACTCACAGGGTGCAGCAAATTTAGCATTATCCCAGCTGGGTACACGCAGACGATACAGCCCTGTCGAGAGCGTATTATGTACCGCAAAATCATCATGCGCAACATCAGCAAAGATACCGCCCTTCACCCATTCACTCATGCGGAATCCCTGCATGGACGGTTTATTATTGCCCTTGGCAGTCTTTTCGGCAAAGGTCAGGGGAACTAATTTCTGCCATTCCTGCCAGTTGGTCAGTTCCGGTTTGAGCCCGTTCTTATCAATATGATTCAGGAAATCATCCATGCCTTCATTCAGGAAAGCAATATCAGCGTCATCCAAAGGCAGGCATTTTATATCCGCCGGGAACCCGGCAATGGCCCCACGAACGTAAACTACGCCGCCTACCATGCCGACACAGGGACGTTCACCTAACACAGAAGTATATTCTGCACTGTCATAGCCGCAGACTACAGCCCGGCCGCCGCCCATAAACTCAAAGGAGAAGGAACCGGTATTTTTGAGAATCCACAGTTCCGGTTCTTCATAGAGCGGATCATGTTTCATTAAGGAACCGGTACGGGTACCACTGCGGCCGCCGATGAAGATTTTACCACCGGAGGAACAGTGACCGGCCGTATCACCGGCATCACCCTTTACGGTGATGATACCACCAGCATTAAGCCAGCCCACGTCAGCAGAGGTCGCACCTTCCGCCACGATTTCCGTCCCCGGCAGGCACATAGAGCCTACACGCTGACCGGCATTCGTCACATGGAAATGCAGTGTCTTGCCCTCAGGGTGCCACAACGGACCGCCAATATCATGCTGACCGGAGGCCGCTATCTCAAACTCCGTTTCCCCATTGGAAACGGCCTGGCCAATGGCCAGCAGCAGGTCTTGGGTGGACATACGGTCATGTCCCTGCATTGTATCTATTTTGAACATTTTCGTAATCCCCCTAATTAGCACACATACTGAATACCAAGCTGTTCAGCCACAGCCTTGTCCGTAGCCACCAGTGCGTCACTGCGGCCAATAGGCAGGGAACTGTTGCCGATAGGAGCCATGAGCTTTTTCAGCTCGGCATCAAAGGCCAGTACATAATCAACAATCTTCTGTGCGCCCTTATCAACATCCAGACGTTTCACCAGGCGCGGGTCCTGCGTACAGATACCCATTGGGCACTTGCCGGTATTACAGGAGTTGCAGCGGCCCTGCTCGTTGCCGACACAGCCCAGCAGCTGAATAAGCACCTTACCCACAAACACACCATTTGCTCCCAGGCACATGAGCTTGAAGGCATCAGCTGCAGCATTGCCAGTCATACCAATACCACCGCCGCCATACAGGGGAATCTGCCCCTGCAGGCCCTGTTTCACGGCTGCCAGATAACAGTCACGAATCTTGGATACCACCGGATGGCCGGTATGGTCCAAAGAGACCTCATTGGCAGCACCAGTACCGCCCTGAATACCATCCAGGAAGAAACCACCGCAAATCTTATACGGGTCACGCAATAAGTTATTATATACCGATACAGACGTTGCTGATGCTGCACACTTGATGGCTACCGGCACACGGAAACCAAAAGCCGCATTCATGGACAGGTGCATTTTCTGTACCGATTCCTCAATGGAGTACAATCCCTGATGATTCGGCGGCGAGGCCAGCGTAGCCTTGGGTACACCGCGAATTGCCTGCACGTGCTCAGCCACCTTGGCACTGGGCAGCAGGCCGCCGTCACCGGGCTTAGCACCCTGACCGATTTTAATGAGAATACCAGCCGGGTCGGTAACCATATTGGGAATTGCCTTAATAATACGGTTCCAGCCAAAATGACCAGAGGCAATCTGAATAATGAAGTATTTAAGGTAGTCAGATTCCAGCAATTTACTGGGCATACCACCTTCACCAGAGCTCATACGTACCGGCAGACCGCATTTTTCGTTAAGATAGCCGACAGCTAACGCCACAGCCTCCCAGGCTCTGGTTGACAAGGCGCCGATGGACATATCCGAGAAAATCAGCGGATAAATCCAATTTACCGGCGGTGTACTGGCTGACGATACCAGCTTGCCGTCCTTTACCGTAAATGGCAGTTTATTAGCCGGCAGAACGCGGCCAAAAGGCGCACGGATATCAAATGTATGACGCGCTGCGTCCAGCGAGGGGTCAGTCATCTGCGAGATACGGCCTACCACAATGCTGTCCAAAGTCCGTTGGGCATTGAGATTGGTACGGCCGCCACGCTTAATCGGACCGCTGTCCCGTGATAACAAAGTCTTGCGCGTATCCTGATTTCTTACAGGGCGAATAGCATTATTGGGGCAGATTTTTTCACACATACCACAGCCACGGCAGAAATCAGTCAGGCTGGCCACCTGTTTAATGATAGGTCTTGCCACATGAGTATGCTTAGGCTGGGGCTGATTCCCTTCAGATACCGTCAGGGACTGCCGCTGCATTTCCACTTTAATGGCCTTGAAGGAACAACCAGCAACGCAGCTGCCGCACATGGTACAGCGTTCAGCGTGATATTCGATTTTCCAGGGCAGGTCATTTACACCGATGTCCTGAGTTTTTACTGCTTCCATCTCTGTACCTCCAAGTCATTATCGATAACCACAATTTCCCGTTCATTGGGATAAATATCCTGCGACTGGTCACGGTCAGGCATGATTTCATTGATACCGCATACCTCAGAGGATATCGCCACCATGTTTTCGTTACGGCCGATTACCACCGGACGCAGTTTTTTGGAATCACAGCAGGTAATCATCCGGCAGTCCGGCAGTACCCCGATAACAGTGTTCGGGCCGTTTATTTCCAAATTAGCCAGTGACTGGCGGATAGCCGTCAACACATCTTTATCCTCACGCTGTTCACATTCCTCAAACGGCAGCGGCGTAATCACATGCTTGTAATAGATAAGCGGCCATTTCAATTCATGATGAACATAATGGAGCGTATTCAGGAAACACTGGGAATCTGACTCAAAGCCGATATAGCCCCTGTGCAGCGAGGACTGAAATTCCTTGTTCTTGGTATAGAAGGTATTTTCCCCGTTAGCACACAGGGTATAGCCCTGCAGAAAGAAGGGATGTGCTGCATAACGAACAATATCATAGTTCGTATTCTGACGGCACTGCACGACAATAGATTTAGCGATAAGGCAGCCATTATCATCCCACAGATGGAAATACGTGGCGATATCACGCGGATCACCGATTTCCTTTAAGGTCAGCACATCAGGCCAGAAGGAGTACACAAAGCCATTCCCTGTTTCCGTAAGGAGCTTGCGCAAGGCCAGCCGGGTATCGAGCAGCAGATTTTCCTTCTGTTCAGCCGTCATCTCCGCAGCCTCTTCAGGATAATCATAGTTACGGAAGATGTAGTATGGCATTGCCTTGATATCCAGCCCCGGCTGTTTGTCGGGGATAGGAATCCATTCGGCCAAAGGCACAAAGTTATGTGCGTCCATGTACTCCTCTACCAGCTGGGCACCACGCTGGGTGCAAGCCAGGGACAGCAGCGGCTTATCCTTATAGGGAGAAAATATCCCGTACAAATCCTGCATAACCATGGCAAAGCCGGAATTGTCGTGGCCTTCCTGCTGGGGCAGCATCAGGCGCAATGCCTGTGATGGATGGATAGGCACCTTGCTTTTTATCGAACCAATTCTGCACATAACTTTCGCTCCTTTGGGAAATGTATACGCTATTTGATACTTTTATCTATTTACACTACACATACAGTGTAACACTGTTCATATTATATGTACCATGTAAACTATTGTCAATAAGGCTTAATCTAAAAATTATGCATTTATGGTTATCATAACCCCTGTAAAATAGCCACTTATACCTCACCTATATGTATTTTTATTCATAAATTAGTATTTTTATGAAAACAACCATTTACATAATGACAAATATGTTATACCTATGAAGCCACTAAAAAAGCCCTATGTCACAAATTGCATAAGACTTTTTTTATTATATTACTTTTGTTATGTTATGTATTTTTTTACGGTATACATGAATACATAAATACATAGATTATCGGTAAATATCTTCCAGTCTATATATACTTGATGAGATTATCATAAACATTGATTTTGTTAGTTATACCTGATAAAATTACATATAGGTAAAATTTTATTGGTTATATATTTAGAACGGAGGTATATATGATATATCGTAGCTTATATTTAGATAAAATCCGTCCTTTTATAAATCAGGAACTGGTCAAGGTCATCACCGGCATTCGGCGTTGTGGCAAATCGGTCATGCTGCAACTCATTCAGCGTGAACTGCAAAAATCCGGCGTGGCCGCTGAATCCATGCTGACTTACAACTTTGAATCCTTAACCCTTTCCCATCTATGCACTGCCGAAGCACTGCATAAAGATGTACTGGAAAAGGCAAAAACCATCACAGGAAGGGTATACCTGTTCTTCGATGAGGTGCAGGAGGTGACACATTGGGAAAAAGCTATCAACTCCTTCCGCGTTGACCTTGACTGCGATATTTACATCACAGGCTCAAACTCCAAGCTCCTGTCCGGGGAGCTGGCCACCTATTTGGCTGGGCGCTATGTTGAGTTTGTCATGTACCCTTTTTCATTCCGAGAGTTTTATGAAGCGATACACGAAAAGCAGCCTGACCGCACAGCGGCAGACTGCTTCCAAATGTATATGCAATTCGGCGGCATGCCCTATCTGGGTAACCTGCAATATCAGGCAGAACCTGTCAAACAGTACCTCCAAGACCTCTATAATGCCATTGAACTGAAAGACATAGTGCGCCGTAAGAAAATCCGGGACGTGGACTTGCTGGAGCGCATCCTTGCCTATGTCACCGCCAATATAGGCAATACTTTTTCCGCTACCTCTATTTCCAATTATCTGAAGAACGAAGGGCGCAAAGTTGCCCCTGATACCATCCTGAACTATCTCCACGCAGGACAGGAAGCATTTCTTTTCTATCCAGTCAAACGTCAGGACATAGCAGGAAAGAAAATCCTGAGTGTACAGGAAAAATACTACTTAGCCGACCACGGCATCCGGGAGGCCGTCATTGGCGGAAATATGCAGGATATTAACCTCATACTGGAAAACATTGTCTTTTTGGAACTGCTGCGCCGTGGTTATGAAGTCACCGTAGGGAAGTACGGCGAAAAAGAAGTCGATTTCATCGCCAAACGCCAGGCCGAGAAGATTTATATACAAGTCAGCTATATCCTGGCCACCCCCGAAACCGTAGAGCGCGAGTTCGGTGTATACAGAAAAATCCGTGACAACTACCCCAAATATGTGCTTTCACTGGATGAGTTTGATATGAGCCGTGACGGCATCATACATCAGAATATCAGAGACTTTCTGCTGAAAGGAACTAAATAACCATAAGGGAAACGGCTTGGCAGCCCTTCCATCAGATTAACATCCGAATACTTCTTTTTATCCTTCTTGGATGTTTTCTTCTTTTGTGTTGCTGACAAGACCTCAATTTCTCAATACTTGCAACTGCCCAGACAGACCTATCAATGTAAATACGAAGCCGGATTTACAGCCTGTCCGTTAATCCTCACCTCGTAATGCACATGCGGGCCCGTGGAAAAACCAGTGCTGCCCATATAGGCAATTACCTGGCCCCGGTGAACCTGCTGTCCGGCCACTACAGCCACCTGCATGGCATGGCCGTAACGTGTCATAATGCCGTTGCCATGGTCAATATCAACCATATTGCCGTAACCGCCGTCATTCCAGCCAGCTACCCGGACAACACCATCCGCCGTAGCAATAATAGGCGTGCCCATATCGTTAGCAATATCAATACCAGGATGGAAATCTGAGCCATTCCAGCGCAGGCCGTATGGCGAGCTGACCACACCGCGTGCCGGCCAAATGGCAGGTGTTGTGCCTCCCGGCAGGGAGATTCCCGGCAAGCCTAAGGCCTGCTGGCGCTGACTTAATTCTTCCTTCAAAGCTGTGAGCGACTGCCTTCTGATTGCCAGCCCCTGCTCCACTAACGCCAGTGTATCGCTGACATTCTGCACAGTCGGCTTATTTATAGGGCCCCCCTGTCCATTATGATTGCCGGCCTCGCCCTGCTTGTCACCGCTGCCAGAATTGTTATCCTGCATAGGCTGTGCCCCGGACAAGCGTCTGATATCTTCTTCCAGCTTTTTCAGCTGATTCATATCCTCCTGCAAAGCATTGGCTTTTTTAGCCAACTGCAAAAGCTGCTCCTGCTGAATGGCATTTACCTGCCGCAGGTCCTCAATTTCAGCACTGCCGCTTTTATTAGCCATCGTGGAATACACGGCATAGCTGAATGCACCGACAAACAGCAGGGCCCCGGCCAGTAAGGACGCAATACCGTATTTCAGAATACTGCCTGATATACGGATTGTTCTGGTATCTCCTCCCTGACTGGGAATAAATTTTATCGTATACTCCTTTCCAGCAGTCTTGCCTGACTCTTTTTCTGCTGACATTTACGTCTTCCTTTCCTAAACTATGGATGATTACTTGGCGGTGTTCATGGCCTCGCGCAAGGCCTCTTCTTCCTCTTTGGTCATGGGATAGGTAGATTTGCCGCCGACAATGGGCTTTGCATAGCTCCGGGAATCCTCGCGGCCAAAGATACTGGACATTACCACACCATTATCATGTGCGTCCAGCAATGCTACTGCATAGCTCAAATCACTGCCCATATCTTCAAAAGCGCGGAACCGTACAATGCCTACACGGGTTACAGCCTTTTGCAGCAACTCGTCAATACGGCGGTTTTCCGTATCCAGACGTTTATTTTCTTCAACTACATGGCGCACTTCATCGATATGTCCCATAAGTAATCTTTCAAGATTATCACCGGTAGCACCACTCATCATCTTGCGATACCGTTTTTTCATATAACTGAGCGTCCATGCCTGTTTAATCATAATGCCGAGCATGATAAGCATGACCACAGCCATAATCACTACCAAAAACGGCATATTGTCCCCCATAAAGGACATAAAATAATTCATGTTCATTGTGTAAACCAAAGCTCCTCTTTATACGGTAAATTTGCCAGTCTGCGAGAACTGCCGCAGGGCATCCATTTTGGCCTGTTTTGTGCTCTGCTGGCGTTCTATCATCGTCCCCATAATACGTTCCAAATCCTCCGGGGAATAGAACTCTATCTCCAGTTTGCTTTTCTTCTTCCCCGTCTGTATCCGCACCTGCGTGCCAAACATCTGTATCAGCTTATCTACGGCATCCCGGATAAACACATCCTGCTCCGTTTTTTGTTTAGCCGCCTGCTCGCCCCCCTGTGCATGGAATAAATCGGGATTTTCCAGTAGTTTTTTTACCAGCTGTTCCGACTGGCGGGCAGAAAGCTCCCGGCTTTGAATATAGTCTGCGGCCTCGAGCTGCAATTCCTTGTTTTCCAGGGAAAGCAAAGGTTTTGCCTGGCCCATGGACAGGGTGCCATTGGCTACATACGCCTGTACCTGCTCTGCCAGATTAAGCAGCCGCAGGAAGTTGGCAATATGCGAACGGCTGCGGCCTACCTTTTTGGCCACGGCCTCCTGCGTCAGTTTGAATTCCTTCATCAGACGCTCGTAAGCCTTGGCCTCTTCCATCGCATTTAAGTTTTCCCGCTGAATATTTTCAATCAGAGCTATCTGGCCGATTTCTTCATTATTATATTCCCGGACAATTACAGGTACATCCTGAAGTTTTGCCAGTTTGGCAGCTCTTAGACGTCGTTCACCGGCGATGAGTTCATAGCCATCATCAGGCAATTTTCTTACCAGCAAGGGCTGCAGAACGCCAAACTCCTTTACGGACTCCTTTAATTCCTCCATGGCTCCTTCGTCAAAATCCAAACGCGGCTGATAACGATTGGCCTGAATTTTGGCCACAGGAACTGATTTTACGCCGTCACTGCTCTCCGGTGTCAGTTTCGCCTTTTGCAAACCAAAGGCGCCCAGACCTTTTCCCAGTCCGCCCTTTTTAGCCACGGGCAATCACCTCTTTTGCCAGTTTCATATAAACTTCCGCCCCTTTGGATTTTTTATCATAATATAAAATGGGCTGACCATAGGAAGGCGCCTCACTCAGGCGCACAGTACGGGGAATCCGCGTCTTGTACACCGCAGTATCAAAGCTGTTTTTAACCTCTGCTACAACCTGCTCAGCCAGCTTTGTCCGGGAGTCATACATGGTCATGACCACGCCCTCGATAGCCAGATTGGCATTGAGGTTATTACGCACCAGCTCAATGGTTTTCATCAGCTGCGCCACACCTTCCAGCGCATAGAATTCGCACTGAATCGGCATGATTACCGAATCTGCTGCCGCCAAAGAATTCAGCGTAAGCAGACCTAAGGAAGGCGGACAGTCTATGAGAATGTAATCATAATTATCCCGCACAGTGTCCAGTGCCTTTTTCAGACGTGTTTCTCGGGATATGGCAGCCACCAGTTCCACCTCTGCACCAGCCAGTTCAATATTAGCCGGCAGTATATCCACCTTGAATTCCGTCTTTTGTAATACTTCCGCCACCGGCACATTATCAATTAGTACATGATAGATAGTCTTGTCCAGTTCTGATTTTTCCACACCAAAACCGCTGCTAGCATTTCCCTGAGGGTCACAATCCACCAGCAGAACCTTCTTTTTCTTAGCCGCAATGCAAGCCGCCAGGTTTACTGCCGTAGTGGTCTTGCCAACGCCGCCTTTCTGATTGGCAACAGCTATAATCTTTGCCAAATTTTTCACCGCTTTCCTCACAATTATTTGCTATATGTAACAGTGATTCTTGTAAAAAACCATAAAAGTAAGTATAATTGTTACATTACTTGATTTATTTTGGACAGATGTAAATAAAAAATACCTACAAACAGCCATACCTATATAATAATATGAAATGACAAAAAATGCCATTGTTTCACGTGAAACATTTAAAAAAATTTAAGGTCGTGATGAAATGCCCATTTATAACGCTCCTCTGCTGGCCATAGATGCACAGGAGACCAAACGCTATGCAGGGCTGATGAAGGCCCGGGACTTTGCCGCTGAGAAAATTCTGGAGGCCTGCGACAATGCGCGCTTATTGGCCCAGCCACGGGGCATTTGGGAAATATACGATTATGACTGTCAGGCACAAATGATAAAATCACAGCCCAGCTGCCAGCTGCAGGGCAAAAAAATCGGCCAGCACCTGGCCGGCTGTGAAAAAATCATCGCCCTGTCAGTAACCATCGGTGAAGATGTTGAGGACGATATTTCTGCCCGTTTTAAGGACGGTGAATACACCCTGGCCCTGCTGATGGACGCTGCCGCAACCGCTGCAGTAGAGCAGATTGCCGATGGCCTGGAAAAAGCCCTGGCTCCCAAGATGGCAGCCCAAGGTTTTGCTATGAAATGGCGTTTCAGTCCCGGCTATGGCGACTGGCCTTTGGAACAGCAGCCGGAACTGCTGCGCCTAGCCCAGGCCGATAAAATTGGCGTCAGCCTCACGACCTCGCTGATGCTGCTGCCCCGGAAAAGTATCACCGCTATCATTGGCCTGTACCGCAAACAAGAAAATTCTGTCCCCAGCCACCAACCGGAAAACTGTGCCCTGTGCAGTCAGAAAAACTGCCCGGCACGCAAAGTTTAAACTTCTCCATAGAACAGGAGCCAATATATGAGCAAAATAGAAATCTTTGACGGTGCCATGGGCACCATGCTGCAAGCCGGCGGACTCCAGCCCGGAGCCTGCCCGGAACTGATGAATGTAGAAAATCCTGACGTGGTAAAAAACATTCATCGAGCCTACATTGAGGCCGGCGCCACTATTATTGAAACCAATACGTTTGGTGCCAGCCCCTTAAAACTGGAACATTACGGACTGACAGATCGTATGGCTGAACTTAATACAGCAGCGGTTGCCATTGCCAAGGAGGCGGCGCAGGGCCAGGCTAAAATTGCCGGTTCCATGGGCCCCACCGGCCGCTTTGTCGAACCGCTGGGCGACTTATCCTTTGATGAGGCTTATGACAATTTCTTTGCACAGGCCCAGGCACTAGCTGCTGCCGGAGCCGATTATCTCATTATCGAAACCTGCATTGATATTCAGGAAATGCGCGCGGCCCTGCTGGCAGCGAAAGCAGCCTGCAATATTCCCGTAATCTGTCAGCTCTCCTACAGCGAAGACGGCCGTACCGTGACGGGTACCGACCCCCAGTCCGCAGCAATACTCCTTGAAGCCATGGGCGCGGATATCATCGGTGTAAACTGTTCCCTCGGCCCTGAAGAACTGGTGCCCATTGTCAGAACACTGGCGGAAAACTGCACCTGCCCTATAAGTGTACTGCCTAATGCCGGTATGCCCTATCTGAAAGACGGCGAAACCGTCTTTCCCATGGGACCGGCGGACTTTGGCCAATGGGGTGTAAAACTGCTGGAGGCTGGTGCCACTTATTTAGGAGGCTGCTGCGGCACTACCCCGGAGCATATCCGCGAGCTGGCGCAGGCTGTCAAAAACCTGCCCCTGCCGGAAAGAAAAAAACACGTCAAAAAATTATGGCTCACCAGCCGCAGCAAATCAGTCTGCATTGACAAAAGCCTGCCCACCCGCCTGATTGGCGAACGTATCAATCCTACAGGCCGCAAAAAACTGGCAACAGAAATCCGTGAAGGCTCCCTGCTGGGTGTAAAAAAAGAGGCCGTCAATCAGGTCAAAGCCGGCGCCCACCTCCTTGATGTAAATATGGGTGTTGGCGGCATTGACCAGGCCGCCGCCATGCAAAAGGCCATTACTGAAATTGCCCAGCTTACAGACGCACCGCTGGCCATCGATACCAGCGACGCCCAGGCTCTGGAGGCCGGACTCAAAGCCTATCCCGGCCGTGCCCTCATTAACTCCGTCAGCTATGAACCGGAACGGATTGCCGAATTCCTGCCTTTGGCCAAAAAATACGGCGCTGCTATTCTCTGTCTGCCCATCACCCCTGATGGCGTACCTAAGACCGCCGAAGAACGCATTGCCGTCATGCATAAAATCATCGCTGCAGCCAAAGAGCATGGTCTTGATGATGGCGATTTCCTGCTGGACGCTTTGGTCATGACAGTTTCTGCTGATAAAAGTGCCTGCTACGAAGTCCTCATCACCCTGCAGATGTACCGCGAACGCTTTGGCTATCCCACCACCATGGGCCTGTCCAATATTTCCTTTGGCCTGCCCAACCGGCCGCTGATAAACAGCACCTTCTTCGCCATGTGTCTGGCAGCCGGCCTTGATGCACCCATCATGAATCCCTATGATGAGTCCATGCAGAATACGCTTATGGCTGCCGCCGCCCTGCTGGCTGATGACCCCAATGGACTTGCCTACAGTAAAAACACCGCTAATCTGGCCGCACCTAAGGGTGCTGCCACCGCTAAAGTAACGGAACTGACACCACTGGAGGCTATCAAACAGGCCGTTATTGATGGCGAAAAGGACGAAGTTCCTATATTGGTAGAAAATGCCCTCAAAGCCGGCATAGATGCCAATACCATCACCGAACAGGCTCTCACCGCCGCCATGACCGATATCGGTGTTGACTTTGGTGCCGGGCGCATGTTCCTGCCGCAGGTACTGCTCTCTGCCGAAACCATGCGGGCTGCTTTTAACAAAATCAAAGAATTGACACCCGTAAGCCAATCCCCGGAACAGGGCACCGTCGTTATCGCCACTGTCAAAGGTGATGTCCATGACCTCGGCAAGAATATCACCGGCGCCCTGTTGGCCAACAGCGGCTTTAAACTCATCGACCTGGGCAAGGACGTGGACAGCACGGAAATCGTCAAAGCTGCTATCGAAAACAAAGCCGATATCGTCGGCCTCTGTGCCCTGATGACCACCACCATGGTACAGATTGACAAAGTTATCGAGGACTTGAAAACTGCCGGCTGTGCGGCCAAAGTTATGGTCGGCGGTGCCGCTGTCACCCAGGAATACGCTGACAGTGCCGGCGCTGATGCCTACGCCCCGGACGGCGTAAAAGCCGTGGAACTGGCCAAAGAACTGGTCAAAAAATAATGCACGAAAAAAGACTGTGAAGTACACAGTCTTTTTTCGTATGTAAATTCAACTTTGCTTAGAACAGTACCTTGGCCAGGTGCAGGTATTCCGGGTCAAGCTGCTTTTTGTTGTTTACGGAGTCATGCAGGTCAATGGATACTACGCGGCCTTTGCTGAAACCGAATACTACATCAGACAGACCGGAGATAAGGGCCAAGGCAGCCTGCTCACCGAGCTGGCTGGCGCGCACACGGTCGATAACCGTCGGTGAACCACCGCGCTGAATGTGGCCCAGAACCGTTACACGGGTATCGAGTTCCGTCTTTTGGGCAATGAAGTCGCCAATTTCCTGCGCATTGCCGGCACCTTCAGCTACAACCACGAGGATATAACGCTTGCCCTGAGCATAAGCGTCCTTCATATCATCGCAGAGCTTTTCCAAATCATATTCTTCTTCCGGTACGAGAATGTACTCAGCACCGCCGGAAATACCGGCCACCAGTGCCAGCCATCCCGAACTGCGGCCCATAACTTCCATAACGATGACACGACGATGGGCCGAAGCCGTGTCACGTAACTTATTGATGGCATCAATGATGGTATTGGCTGCCGTGTCACAGCCAATCGTATAGTCAGAACCCCAAACGTCATTATCAATCGTGCCCGGCAGGCCTACGATAGGAATACCGGTTTCCTGTGACAGCAGGGACGCACCACGGAGAGAACCGTCACCGCCGATAACGCACAAGCCCTGAATCCCACGGTCAACAAGATGCTGATAACCGAGCATACGGCCTTCCGGCGTTTTCCAGCGCTTGCAGCGTGCCGTACCGAGGAAAGTACCACCACGCTGAATGATGTCACCTACGTCCTTGGACTGCATTTCAAACATTCTCTCTTCCAGCAGGCCATGGTAGCCTTCTTTGATCCCCCAGACCTTTACGCCCTCATACAGCGCCGTACGTACAACAGCACGGGCAGCTGCGTTCATACCAGGGCTATCGCCGCCGCTGGTCATGACTGCAATACTTTTAAGCATAATAGAAGTTCCCCCTTGAAATATGAGCAATCTGTAGCAAGTATTCGTTACTACGAGTAAAATCAAACCTCACTAATCCTTATCATACCATAAAAAGAAGAAATCTAACAGAAATATTTTCAAGTTTACGCTAAGTTAAGTCTAAAAGCCAGTGCAGACATATCTAACGATTTTCACTGACCTGCACTGCCATATCTGATTCGCCTCTTGACAACCGCCTGCTTTTCATGTTAAATTTTTTGTAGTTGATGCCGTGCAACTGACGGAAGTGGATAACCACAGGGAGCACGGGGAAGATAAGCCGACCGTCTGGGTGAACACCTGGATTTGTGTCGGCTTTTTGCGTTATATAAAGGAGAATAGCAATGACGGAAATGGAACTGAAATACGGCTGCAACCCCAACCAAAAACCTGCCAAGGTATTTTGTGAAAACGGCCTGCCCTTTACGGTACTCAATGGCAAACCTGGCTATATCAACCTGTTGGACGCTTTAAACAGCTGGCAGCTGGTACGTGAACTCAAGGAAGCCACCGGCCTGCCGGCAGCCGCCTCCTTTAAGCATGTCAGCCCGGCAGGTGCCGCCGTTGCTGTTCCCCTGTCGGAAACCTTACAGAAAACATATTTCGTTGAAGGCGTAGAACTCAGCCCGGTAGCTACCGCTTATATCCGCGCCCGTGGTGCTGACCGCATGTCCTCTTATGGCGATTTTGTGGCCCTGTCTGACGAATGCGATGCTCAGACGGCAAGTTTCCTCAAACGTGAAGTATCTGACGGTATTATTGCCCCCTCCTATTCGCCGGAGGCTTTGGAAATTTTAAAAACCAAACGCAAAGGCACCTATCTCGTCATTCAGATGGACGAAAACTATCAGCCGGCACCGTTGGAACAGAAACAAGTGTTTGGCATTACCTTTGAACAGCAGCGCAACGATATAAAGCTCACAACAGACTGCCTGACAGAAATCCCCACGGTCAACAAAGACCTGCCCGAGGCGGCCAAACGCGACCTGCTCATTGCTTTAATCACCCTGAAATACACGCAGTCCAATTCCGTATGCTATGCCAAAGACGGGCAGGCCATCGGCATTGGCGCCGGTCAGCAGTCCCGTGTACATTGCACGCGTCTGGCAGGCAGCAAGGCCGATATCTGGTATCTGCGCCAGTGCCCCAAGGTTATGAACCTGCCCTTCAAAGACGAAGTACGCCGCCCGGACAGGGACAATGCCATTGATGTATACGTTGGCGAAGAAAGCGAAGACCTCTTAACGGACGGCAACTGGGAACATCTGTTCACAGAAAAGCCTGCCCCCCTCACCCGTGAGGAAAAGAAGGCCTGGCTGGCTACCCAGACTGGTGTTTCCCTGGGCTCTGACGCTTTCTTCCCCTTTGGCGACAATATCGAACGCGCCCGTAAAAGCGGTGTAAGCTACATCGCCCAGGCAGGCGGCTCTATCCGTGACGATAATGTTATCGCCACCTGCGACAAGTACAATATGACCATGGCTATGACGCATATCCGCTTGTTCCATCACTAATCAGTTATCCCGTTCTTACTTATATACACACACAGCAAAATCGCTGGCGGCTAACCGTCAGCGATTTTTGTCTGTTTTTATTCCATTACAAGGAAATTCTGAACCAGTCCTCCAGCACATCACGTACACTCTTATGCTTTGGCCAGAGGTTGTCGCCCTTCTTCACTTCTTGTAATACCCTGGTATAGATTTCATCTTCCAGGGAGCCAGACACAAGATTTTCCCAGTTTCTTACACTATATGGCCGTTCCTTAGCGGTGTTATCCGGCCGCCCGGACACTTCCAACTCACTGAGGAACTGTATCTGCTTGGTTTTCGGCCGCAGGTAATAATGCTCCAAAAAGTATTTCTGCGGATAGCTGTATTCCTCATCAGAATCAACCTTCACGAGTTTAATCCACACGTCAAGTATTTCCTCTGACTCCGAGTAGGGGATATTTTTCCAATGCGCATTCTGGGAGTCAAGGAAATAGGCAAAACCATTATCCTCAAACAGGTAAACATAGCGTACCTTCTTTTTGTCTGTACTTTGCCCATTAGCCTGCTGCTCACGTTCCATGGCCTTGGACAAAGGGCCTTTTTCTACGCTGTCCTCCTGCTTATTAAACCAATCATCAGCATGACTGGTATCCGAAGAAATCTCGGTGCTTTTTATTTCTTCCGGCTCCTCCGCCGCCTGAACCGTCAAAGGCATACACAGGCATAATGCCAGAAAGCTGCCAAATGCCAAGCCCTGCCACTTATTCATTGTTCCACCTCTATTCACAGCCATATTATCCTGCTCACGTATTTTATGTATTCTCCATCAGTGGCAAATATCCTTTTCCTGCGCATGAGGAAAATTGCAGTTTGACGGTTAGTGCCTGCCTTATTTTATTTGTTACAACTCAGTGGGGGTGGAGGTGGTAATACTTTTCGCTGTTCCACTAAATGTCCCACCAGCAAACGACTGGGCTTTTTAGCGACCTTGCGCCGGGCAGGCCAGCGGCGCGATTATTCATCATAGTATCCAGTGACTATAGTTTGTGGGCCAGTCCTCACTGCGTTCGGACAGTCGTTCCACTGCGAAAAGCATCACCACCTCCGCCCTAAGCGACGTCCATGTAAAATGATTTTTCGCAGTGACAGGTAAC